>JAKAVN010000135.1 GCA_021827495.1 Deltaproteobacteria bacterium
GCCGATGCCCAGCAACTCCCATAACAGGCGGCACCGGGCCAACAAAATCACCTCCGCCGCCATATTTGAAAACTCACATCGCAAGGAAAAATCTCCCACCAATCCGCTTTTTTCCGCACCCTGCTAGGGAATACATCTGTTCGTTCCAGCGGGTTGCGCATATTGTGATTGATGTTCGCGGCACCATTCGCGGCGGCACAGCTCCCGATATGTCATTTGCTGCGTTCGACACCTTCGAGTGCGGCAGTGGCACCGTCAGGGCCGATCTTCTCTCTGACTGTCTCGATATGGGCAATCCACTCAGCATCCTGGCCAGGTTCATCTTCTTGCCCGTACTTGCCCTGCCTCAAGGCCAGAGATTTCATTTCGAGCGAGTAGTAGATCTCGGACCAATCTTCTCGTGTCAGACTGATCATGCGGCCTTCCATTCTTCTGTCGTGTTGGATTGAGCCCTCGCCGATTCGCAGCGCTTCCGGAAATGGATCGCGCTCATCGTGACGCCCAAGCTGATTTCCCGCGATCAAGAACGGCGGGCACATTAAGCAAATACCAGAACGCTCACCTGCTTGTCACGTCCGCAGAATTCTAACAGACCGGGCAACTTAGATATATTCTTCCGCAGATTAGGACCCAACCCGGCGCTGGGCTGACAACGCCGCCAAGGTGTACGGTGCGCGGCGGCTTCGCTCTCACCAGGAGTCGATATGCGGGCGCTTCTTGCCGGTGCGCGACGGGGATGGCGGCGCCGAGCGCAGGCCGCTCAGAATCCAGCGGCGCGACTGGACCGGGTCGATAACGTCGTCGAGCTCGAAATGCGAGGCGCTGTTCAGCGCCTTACCCTGCTGGTACATCCGCGCCACCATCTCTTCGAACAGCTTCTTGCGCGCGGCCGGCTCGCTGACCGCCTCCAGCTCCTTGCGAAAGCCGAGCTTGGCCGCGCCCTCCAGTCCCATCCCGCCGAACTCGCCGGTCGGCCATGCGACCGTGAAAAGCGGAGTCTTGAAGCTGCCCCCGGCCATCGCCTGCGCGCCCAGGCCGTAGCCCTTGCGCAGGACGATGGTGAAGAACGGCACGCTGAGGTTGGCGCCAACGATGAACATCCGGGCGGCGTGGCGCACCAGCGCGGTCTTCTCGATCTCCGGGCCCACCATGATGCCCGGGGTGTCGCACAGGAAGAGCAGCGGAAGGTCGAAGGCGTCGCACAGTTGCATGAAGCGGGCGGCCTTGTCGGCTCCGTCGCTGTCGATCGCACCGGCCAGATGCGTGGGGTTGTTGGCGATCAAACCGAGCGGGCGCCCCTCGATTCGGATGAGCGCGGTCACCATCCCCAGCCCGAAGTGGCGGCGCAATTCGAGCACTGAGCCGCTGTCGGCGAGCGTCTCGACGACTGCGCGAACATCGTAGATGCGTAGGCGATTCTCCGGGATGATCCCGCGCAGCAGGCGCTGGTCGGCACATTCCCAACGGCCTACGGCGCCCTGAAAATACGACAGATATTTTTTCGCGGCCCGCACCGCCGCGGCCTCGTCGGCGACCGGGAGATCGACCACGCCGTTGGGCACCTGCACGCTCATCGGCCCGACCTCCTCGGGGCGGAAAATGCCAAGTCCGCCGCCCTCGATCATTGCCGGGCCACCCATCCCGATGTTGGAGTCGGCGGTGGCGATGACCACGTCGCAGCATCCGAGCAGCGCCGCGTTGCCGGCAAAGCAGCGGCCCGAGTTGATCCCGACCATCGGCACCAGGCCGCTCAGTTTGCCCCAGTAATGGAAAGCCGGAACGTCGAGGCCGGAGAGCCACAGTCCGTCGGTGTCGCCGGGCCGTCCGCCGCCGCCCTCGGTGAAGAACACCAGGGGCAGACGCAGCTTGGCGGCGATTTCGAACATGCGGTCCTTCTTGCGATGGTTCTGCTGGCCCTGGGTGCCCGCGAGCACAGTGTAGTCGTAGGACATCGCGACGCACTGGGCGCGGGAATCGTCGAAGAGATCGCCGTTGACCCGGCCAATCCCGGCGACCAGCCCGTCGGCCGGCGTGTTTTTCATCAGATCGTCCAGGGCGCGGCGGCGGCGCTGCGCCGCCAGCACCAGCGCGCCATACTCGACGAAGCTGCCGGGGTCGCACAGGTCCTCGAGGTTCTCGCGGGCGGTGCGCTGGCGGGTCTTGCGGCGGCGCGCGACGGCCTCGGGCCGCGCCGCGTCGAGTGTTTTGGCGTGGCGCTCGTACACCTCCGCGAGATCGGGGCGGATGCGGTCGAGGTCGACCTTTGCGGCCTCGGCGGTCTCGGCGATTTCGACTTCGGCGGCCTCGATGAAGGCGAGCGGATGGCCCTCGAAGACCGCGTCGCGCTCGGCGACCGCGATCTGCCGCACCAGCCCGCTGGTATGCGCGCGGACGACGTGCTCCATCTTCATCGCTTCCATCACGAAGAGCTGCTGCCCCGCGCGCACCAGTTCGCCCTCGCGCACATCGATAGAGACGATCGTCCCTTGCATCGGCGCCGCGACTGCGGCCGTGTTCTCGGGCCCGGTGATTTCGTGCACGGCCGCGGCCGCCACGGTCGGCATCGCCGCCGCCGAGTTACCCCCGCTCTTGCCGTGGTCGAGCACCGCCAGCGGATCGATCGGGTCGATTTTGACCCCGGCCAATTGCCTGGCGCCGGGGCGGCGCGTCTGAGCCGATTCGGCCGCCTCGGCTCCGCCGGCAAAAAAGAGCTGCCGATGAGTGGCATTCGCGGCGGCGACCAGCTCCCCGATGTGCTCCTCGACGAAGCGGGTGGAGATCCGGTTCGCGGCGAAATCGGGATGCCGCAGCAGGCTCTGGAGAAACCCGATGTTGGTCGCGACGCCCTCGATGCGAAACTCGCACAGCGCGCGATAGGCGCGCGTCACCGCCGCGGCGAAGTCCGCCGAGGGCGAGTGCGCGATGAGCTTGGCCAGCAGCGAATCGAAGTTCGGGTTGGTCGTATAGCCGGCATAGGCGAACGCATCCACCCGCAGGCCGGGCCCTGAAGGCGCCTCGAACGCGGTTAGGGTCCCGCCCGACGGTTTCGCGGCGCCGTCCGCGCCCATCGATTCCATGTTGATGCGCATCTGGATCGCGAAGCCGCGCGGCTTCGCAATGTCGGCCTGGCGCACTCCAAGTTCGCTGAGCGTGCTTCCGCCCGCGAGCTGCAACTGGAGTTTGACCAGGTCAACGCCCGTGACCTCCTCGGTCACCGTATGCTCGACCTGGAGCCGTGGGTTGGCCTCGATGAAAGCGAACTCGGCGTCGCCGTGGCGGGCGTCCGCCTCGACCAGGAACTCGAAGGTGCCGAGGCTGTCGTAGCGGACCGCTTCGGCGAGCCGCACCGCCGCCGCGGTGAGCCGATTGCGCATGCGCTCGGGCAGGCCGGGGCTGGGCGCGACCTCGACGAGCTTCTGATTGCGGCGCTGGATGGTGCACTCGCGCTCCCACAGGTGGCTGATGCTGCCGGAGCCGTCACCGGCGATCTGCACCTCGACATGGCGCGCGCGCGGCATCAGCCGCTCCACGTATACGTCGGCGTTGCCGAAGGCCGCGCGCGCTTCGGACTGGCAGCGCCGGTACGCCTCGTCCAGTTCGTCGCCGCGATGCACCGCGCGCATCCCGCGGCCGCCGCCTCCGGCGATCGCCTTGATCATCATCGCGCCGCCGTCGCCCATCGAGGCCAGAAACTCCCTGGCCTCGGTCAGGCTGGTCGCGCCGGCGGCGCCCGGCAGCAATGGCACTCCCGTGCGCTCGGCCAACGCCCGTGCCCGCACCTTGTCGCCGAACAGCTCGAGGATTTCGGCTCGCGGGCCCACGAACTTGATCCCCTCCGCGGCCGCGCGGCGGGCAAACCCGGCGTTCTCGCTCAGGAAACCGTAGCCGGGATGAATGGCGTCGCATCCGGCCGCTTTCGCCACTGCCAAAATCTGTTCGCTGTCGAGATAGGCCGCGGCGCCGGTGCCGGTGAGCGCGCGGGCCTCGTCGGCCTTACGGATGTGGAGCGCGCGGGCGTCGTCCTCGGAGTAGACGGCCACCGTGCGGATGCCCAGCTCGGCGGCGGCGCGCATGATGCGGATGGCAATTTCGCCCCTGTTGGCGACCAGAAGACTGCGTGGAATCATGAGAGCTGCTGCGGCTCCTCTTGCGCTTATTGCGTGCTCGACGCATCGAATCTTTCGCTCGATTCAGCGGCCAAAGCAAGCCGGTTGGCGCCCGTAAAACCGGCGCTATGCCAGTCCGGGCCGTCAGCGATCAGACCGTGCCGCGACGATCCATCCCCCCATGTGCCAGCCGTGTGCTAGCGTGAGTCTCCGGAGGAAAGGCCAATGGATGCGCGTTCACCACTATCCTACGTCGGCGGCGGCCTGCAGCAGGTCGCGTTCGTGGTCAAAGACCTGGCGGCGGCGCAGGAGTTTTTCAACCGCAAGATGGGGGTCCCGCGTTTCTACGTGATCGAGGACTTCGGCCTGAAGGTGGCCGACAGGACCTTCCGTGGCCGCCCGGTGGAGCATAACTTCAAGCTCGCGCTCGCTTATTCCGGCGATACCCAGATAGAACTCATCCAGCATCTCTCCGGCGATACCTGCTACAAGGAGCACCTCGAGCGCAGAGGCGAGGGTCTGCACCATCTCGGATTTTTCCTTTACGATTTCGAGGCGTACCAGCGCGCCTTAGTAGAGCTCGCGGCCGGCGGCTATCCGGTTTTGATGAGCGGGCGCTGGGGTACCACGCGCTACACCTACTTTGATACCGAAGCGGTCATCGGTTCGATAATGGAGATTGTCTATCTCGATTCCGGCGGCAAGGATTTCATGGCGAAGATAAAGCCTGGCGACTTCTAGCGCGAGCGCGGTTCGCCGCCGCAGACAGGCTCGGCGAAGACTGAAGGGCCATGGACTTTGCTCCTTAACCCGCGTAGCCTACATAGCACCGGTCAGAACGCCTTTCAGATAACCTTACTCGACGCTTGGGTTTCTTGTTCGCGCGCTCTGCGGCCAACGGCCCAAGGAAGAGCGGTGCTATGCCTATCGAACTGTCCAATACGGCGGTTTCCGCCGCACCTTCAAGGCTAATTAATTGAACAGCGCACGCGCCTCCGACGGGCTGGAGATCCCGCCGTGGGAGTGGCCGTGGTGGCGCATGCGCAGTCATGACGCGCTCGTGCTGCCGTGGTTCGTGTTGATCCACGTCACGGCGCTGGTCGGCCTGATCCTGTTTCCGTTGCCCGGCTGGCGAGTCCTGTTGGGTTCGTTTTGCCTGGTATGGATCGGCGGGCTGGCGACCACGGTCTGCTACCATCGCTCGATCGCGCATCGCGCGCTGCGGCTTAACCCGTGGCTGTCTTCGATACTGACCTTCTTCGCGGTATTCAATGGTTCTGGAACGCCCTTGAGCTGGACCGCCGGCCATCGGCGGCATCACGCTTACGCCGATACTGAAAACGACATCTCAAGCCCGATCAATGGCTTCTGGTGGGCGCATCTGCGATGGCTGTGGCAGGCCGCCGAGCCGTCGGTCGAGCGCTTCTGCCCCGAGCTTGACCGGCCGCTATACCGGTTCTGGTGGTACGTGCAGGGGCCGATCCTGGCGCTGTCATTCTTCGGCGGTTTGTATTTCGGCGCCTGCGCTTTTTTCTGGCTGGGCGCGATCCGGCTGGTCTTCGCGCTCCACGCGCAATGCTTCGTCAACAGCGTTTGCCATACCGAGCCCGGAATTGCCCCCGGCGAAGATTCCAGCCGCAACGTGCCCTGGCTTGGGCTGATGCATTTCTGCCAGGGCGAGAACTGGCATCGCAACCATCATGCGCGGCCGGGCCTGGCGCGGCTGGGCTGGAACTGGCAGCAGCCGGACGTCGGCTATCTCGCGATTTGCCTGCTGGAGAAAGCCGGCCTCGCGACCGAGGTTCGGCGCTTGCGGCAGGACTGAGCCCGCCACCTTTCAAGACCGCCACCGTTCATTTGCGATCCTCCGAGCTGCGGCCTTTGGCGATAAGCGGCGGTTGTATCGCTGCGTGCGGCCGGGAGCGTTCGCCGCCGGCGTGCGCCGCTTGCGCGCGGCAGGCGGGTGATCGTGGGCAAGACCAACATGACCGAGTTCGCCTATTCCGGGGTCGGACTCAATCCGCACTATGGCACGCCGCGCAAGCGCCGGAATTGCAAGAGCGGCAGGATTCCCGGCGGCTCGGCTCGTCGTCGGGCGCTCCGCGCCATCCTTATAGCGGACGCTGCCCGGCTTAATGCGCCGCCGGTGAGGAGCCGGGACGTCCCACGAGCGTCGCGGGTCTCCAACTCGCCAGGTTGCTCATCGCCTCGGCAGGTGGCGCGCCGCCAAGCGACATCCAGCGGGAACGATAAAATGCGGTCGCCGCCAGCTGCACCCGCAGATGTTTGTCGCTTGGAGGACCGGATGTACCGAGAGCTTTCCAGGGAAGAGTGATCTGGGCGGTGATCCGGGGCCGATCGCTGACCAGGTACGCGGCGCGCGCCGACGGGACGGCGTCGCAGGCCCCATGCTTCATGCGGCAGACTTCGATACGCATTGCCGCGCCGCCCTTTTTTGGAAATACCTTCGGTGGGATGACAAAAAAAGCAAAGCGGCGCGCGCCTGCTCCCGCGTCCACACCGAAGTCAATTCGAAACGCCTCCGCGCGTGGAAACGCGCCGTCATACGCAAGCAGGCGCGCATCGTAGTAATCCATGCTGATGGTGGCCACATGAAGCCCTTTGGGACTCCACGCCAAAAACATATCTCCGAAGACGACCTCCGGCGAAGGTGCGGAGAGGCCCGTCACCAAGGCTTCATCTTTCGGCCACTGCGCGAGCGAGAGCGCGCGGGGATCAATGTCAGCCTCGGGAATTTGAATTCCGGCAGTGCCCTTCGCGGGCGGCAGCGGCGCCGCGTGCTGATGAATTTCAGCCAGACTCCGGTTTGCCGCGGCCAGGGCGGCAACGAGTTTTTTATATGGCCGGCCGGCGGTGTCCACCAAGCCAAAGTCGTAATCCTCGCGATCTTCCGCGCGGCCGCCCTTGGGCTCGTCGTAGTACTGAAACCAGTGGATTCCAACGATTCCCGGTTCAAGTGCGAAGCGCCGGGCCGCATTCGCCGCACCGCAAGCGCGCTCGGCCTGGGTTCGCACGGCCATCAAGTAGCCATTGTTCAGATTTCCGGAACGATTCTCCTGGGCCGCGAAATACCACTCGGAGACCAGCACGGGCTTGTTTCCAGTCAATTGGCGCAGGCCATCGAAGTAGTAGTGCGCAATCCAGCCGTCCGGACTGTCTACGTTGTAATTCGTGGCGACGGCGTCGACAAACGGAGCCATCGCCCGAACAGCGTCCGGATCGTAGTAGCTGGGAAGGCGATCGCCGAAAATGAGCGCGCCGGGATCCGCCTCGCGCAGCGCACGATGCACCAGTTCATAGTAATGATGCGCCACGGCGCCGGTCCACTCGCGAACGACCCTGATTCCGTTTCCTCCGGGACGCAGGCGTGCCTGCGCACCGCCGTTCTGTAGTAATTCCCGGAAAGAGGAAATTCCGGCGGGCACGACAAAGTCGTCGATGAACCGATGCCAATCTCCGCCGTAATGGCGGCGGATAAGCGCCACGAGTGCCCGCTTGGTGTGATTCGTTCCGGGCTGCCTGAGGTAGTAACTGAACAGCGCCCCGTTCCACCATCCGACTTCGTTGTCGGAGAAATATCCAATGCGGTATGCGTGCCCTTTGTAGGAAATAACCGCATTGCGAGCCTGAGCCCTCATCTGTTCTCCGACCGACGGATCAAAGGGATCGGACCAATGAAATGGCGCTCTCCAGCCGAGGTCGAGATCGGGAAGGCTGGGCAGCGGCAGGTTTGGCGAGCTGAAAGCGCCGGCGGTATTAAAGCCCCAGGCGCGGATCTGCGCGGCCGAGCGGCGCGCCCAGACGTCTGAGCTGCGGGGAATCCGGGGCCATGAGTTCACGCTTCCGCTCGAGGGCAACGGCGGCGATGGACTATCGTTCAAGGTATTGATTCCGATGGAAAAAAATCGCCCGCCGCACGGGGTTATCAGCCAGGATACGCCATCGTGCGACTCCAGCTTCCATCGGCTGGCGGGCCCTGGACGCGGGCGGCAGTTGGCGGCGCCGAACCCCGGCGTCATCAGCAACAAAAGCATGGCGATGATAGGTATCAAACGGCCGGGTCGAAAGCGCCTCGTCGCCGAAGGACGAGCACGGAAACTTAGGCACGCCATATCGCGATTCCGAAAGAGCCGGCTGAGCCGCGCCGCCATCCTGACATGCGGCCTAGCGCGGGTATGGATAGCCGCTCGCCAGCGCCCTATCCATCTTCGAATCGTAGCCGTATATGTCCCTGAAGAACCGCACCTCGCCGTCCGGTTCGACCACGGCCGTACTATATAGAATGAGTACCGGGATGGGGTGGGCGAGATTTACCCGTATCGTCTGATCGCCGTTCATCACGGCCCGAATCCGGTCCACGGACCATTCGGGCCTGTCGCGCAGGACCCACGCCGCCAGCCCCACCGGGTTCTCCACCCGGATACATCCGTGGCTGAAATCGCGCCGAGCCTTCAAGAACAGCTCAGGTGCGGGTGTGCTGTGCAAGTACACGTTGTAATGATTCGGGAAGATGAACTTGACCAGCCCCAGCGCGTTCTTGGGTCCCGGCTTCTGCCGGATATTCAGTGAGCCGGAGCGAAGCCCGCTCAAGACATCGTCGCTCACGGCGCCATCCGTCACTACCGTGCCGTTGCTGGTCGTCACTTCGAATCCATGATCCGCGAGATAGCCGCGGTCGCGCCGGATTTTGGGCACCAGCTCGGCGAACTGGATCGACAGCGGAACGTTCCAATACGGTCGGAATATGACATAGCGCATGTAATCCGCGAACACTGGCGTCTGGCGGCCAAAAGCCTTGCCGACGACCACCCGCATCGACAAAAACGGCGCGGGCTGCCGGCGCATCGTACGCAACTTGAACTCAGGGAGATTGACGATGATCGGCGGCTCGGGAAAGTTGGGCGGGATCCATCGATAGCGTTCGAGTGTATAATCGAGCTGTTTGACACGCTGGCTAAGCGGCACGTTGAGCTGGCTTGCGGTCTCCTTGCCGAGCACGCCGTCGGGCTGAAGACCGTGGCGCCGCTGGAAGCGCTTCAGTGCATCGACCATCGCGCCCCGGTAGACGGTTGCGTTGGCCGGCGCGGCGGCGTCCGGCGCAAGATCGCCAAGCTGGCGCAAACGCGCCACCAGCGGCGTCATTGCGGGGTAGGTATCGCCGGGATGCACGGACTTGCCGGGCGGTGGTAGCGGTAAAGGAGTACCGTCGCCTTGGGCCGCGAGCTTAAGGTACGCGGCAAGTGCAACCTCGGCTCGCCGATAACCCGCGTATCGCGGTTCGACGGCCGCGATCGCCGTGCCAACGTCCTCGGCCTGAATCACCTGGTTGCGCAGAAATTCGGCCAAATCATATCTTGTGGGCCCCACCTCGAGGCCGAACTTGAAATGCTCCT
>JAKAVN010000008.1 GCA_021827495.1 Deltaproteobacteria bacterium
CGTGGGCGGCGGCGCGTCCGCCGCCGCCCACGCCGGGCGCGCCGCGCCTGCCATCATGCAGATGACCAGCGCGAGCGCCGCCGCCACGCGCGCGGCGCTGGTGCTGGTTGGTTGCACTAGTGAACGCATCGCTGGGTGTACCGGCCGGGCCGCGCCCCGCACGGGGCGCGGCCCGGCCAATAGATCAAACTATCATCCGCGGCTGGCGGGTTCGATTGGTCCCGTCAGCCCCCGCGGCAAGAAAAGGGCGGCGGAGCCATCGGGTCCGCCGCCCTTTGGTAGTCGATTCGCCACGAGCCCGCCGTGGCCGGCGCGCTATGCGGCCCGCGTGCTCAGGCGTCGAAGTACAGCGCGAACTCGTATGGATGAGGACGCAGGCGCGTCTGGCTGACCTCCTTCGACATCTTGTAGTCGATCCAGGTCTCGATCAGGTCTTCGGTGAACACGTCGCCCTTGAGCAGGAACTCATGCCCGCGCTGGAGGTTGTCGAGCGCGGCCTCCAGCGAGGGCGGCATGTTGGGCACCTCGGCCAGTTCGGCCGGAGTCAGCGCGTAGATGTCCTTGTCCAGCGGCTGGCCCGGATCGAGCCGGCGCTGGATACCGTCGAGCCCCGCCATCAGCATCGCCGAAAACGCCAGGTACGGATTGCAGGTCGGGTCAGGGAAGCGCACCTCGATACGCTTGGCCTTGGGCGACGGCGAATACATCGGAATACGCACCGCGGCCGAGCGATTACGGCTGGAATAGGCCAGGTTGATCGGCGCCTCGAAGCCCGGCACCAGGCGGCGATACGAGTTGGTGCCCGGATTGGTGAAGGCCGCCAGCGCGGGCGCGTGATGGAGGATGCCGGCGATGTAGTGGAGCGCCATCTCCGACATCCCGGCGTAGCCCGAGCCTGCGAACAGCGGCGTCTCGCCCTTCCAGATGCTCTGATGGGTATGCATGCCGGAGCCGTTGTCGCCGAAGATCGGCTTGGGCATGAAGGTGACCGTCATGCCGTGGCGGATCGCGACGTTCTTGCAGATGTACTTGTACCAGGTCAGCCAGTCCGACATTTTCACCAGCGGCTGGAAGCGCATGTCGATTTCGGCCTGCCCGGCGGTGGCGACTTCGTGATGCTGCTTCTCGACCCGGATGCCGACGCGCTCCATCTCGCGCACCATCTCGGCGCGGATGTCCTGCAGGCTGTCGTTGGGCGGCACCGGGAAGTAGCCTTCCTTGTAACGCGGCTTGTAGCCCAGGTTCTGGCCCTCGCGTCCGCTGTTCCAGGCGCCTTCCTCGGACTCGATGTAGTAATAGCTGGAGTGCTGGTTGGTGTCGTAGCGGATGCCGTTGAAGATGAAGAACTCGGGCTCTGGGCCGAAGTAAGCGGTGTCGCCGATGCCGGTCGACTTCAGGTAGGCCTCGGCCTTGCGCGCGACGTTGCGCGGGTCGCGCGAGTAGTCGGCGCGCGTGATCGGGTCGGAGATGTCGCACAGCATGGTGAGCGTGGGCTCTTTGGTGAAGGGCTCCATCACCGCGCTGGCGGGGTCGGGGATGACCAGCATGTCGCTGTTATCAATCGACTGCCAGCCGCGAATCGACGACCCGTCGAAGCCCAGTCCCTCGTCGAACGGGGATTCGTCATGGAATTCGCTGATCGGCGCGCTGAAGTGCTGCCACTGCCCCAGCAGGTCCATGAACTTGAGGTCCACTGAAGTGGCGCCCTTGTCCTTGATCATCTGGAGAACTTGTTTGGGAGTCATCGAACGCGTAACCCTCCTGGCCGCTTAAGGGGCGGCGATCCCGTGCTTCTGGTTTAGCTGACGATCACTCGTGTTCAAAATTCGAGGGAGCGATCACAAGATTTATACCATTGGACCCGTGCCGCCCTGGCGATCGCGACACCGCGGCATCCCACGCTTTCTGTCACGAAAATTCGCCTAACGCAACGCCCGCGCCCCGGCCATGCCGCCTTTTTGGGCGGCAGTATGCCGCAGCCTTAGGCCGTGCCGCCGCCCGCATCGGTTAATCGCGACGCAGCGTGCCCGCCTTTTGCAAGCAAAATCGGCCGCCCGAAAACGAACCGCCGGGTGCGCGTCATCCTGCAAGACTCCAGTGACGCAAAGTGGAGGCCAAGCGGCACGAGGCCCATCGCTACGCGAGCGGCTTAGATCGGCGCCGGTCGGGTTGTAATAATGGAATCAGCGGCTAAGATGCCGTAAACAGCCGGCGCACAGCGGCCCGCCGCGGCTACGCTTGGCAAGCGGCACTTCATTCCGACGGGTGATGACATGGATTTCGATCTAACTGAAGCGCAGCAAGAGATCGTGCGGGGCGTGCGCGCGATGTGTGAACGATTCACCGACGAGTACTGGCGGGCCAAGGACGCCGCGCACGAATTCCCGCACGACTTCTATCAGGCCGTCGCCAAGGCCGGCTACCTGGGGGTGGCGATCCCCGAGGAGTTCGGCGGCAGCGGCCTGGGTATCACCGAAGCGGCGCTGGTGATGCGCGAGATCGCCTACGCCGGCGCGATGAACGCCGCCAGCGCGATCCATCTGTCGATCTTCGGCCTCACGCCGGTCGTGTTGCACGGCTCCGATGAGATGAAGCGGCGTCATCTGCCGCGCGTGGTCAGCGGCGAGCTTCACGCCGCCTTCGGCGTAACCGAACCCGACGCCGGCAACGACATCACGCACATCAAGACCTTCGCCCGGCGCGAGGGCGACAATTACGTGGTCAACGGGCGCAAGGTCTTCACCTCCAAGGCGCAGGAAGCGCACAAGGTGCTGCTGCTGACGCGCACCACGCCGTTCGAACAGGTGGCGAAGAAAACCGAAGGGATGAGCCTGTTCTTCGCCGACCTCGACCGCAATGCGATCGAGGTGCGCGAGTTGGTCAAGCTTGGCCGCCACGCGGTCGACACCAACATGCTCTTCATCGACAACCTCAAGGTCTCGGCCGCCGACCTGATCGGCGAGGAGGGCAAGGGCTTCCGCTACCTGCTCGACGGACTCAACCCGGAGCGTATCCTGGTCGCCTCGGAAGCGGTCGGAATCGGGCGCGCCGCGGTCGACAAGGCGGTGCGCTATGCCAAGGAGCGCATGGTCTTCGGACGCCCGATCGGCCAGAACCAGGCCATCGCCCATCCGCTCGCCGACGCCTACTCCAAGCTTGAGGTCGCCGAGCTGATGATGATGAAGGCGGCCTGGCTGTTCGATCATCGCAAGCCCTGCGGACCCGAGGCCAACATCGCCAAGCTGCGCGCCGCCGAGGCCTCCTTCGAGGCCTGCGATCGCGCGGTGCAAACTCTGGGCGGTTACGGCTACATGCGTGAATACGACGTCGAGCGATATTTCCGGGAATGCCGGATGCTGAAGATCGCGCCGGTCTCGCAGGAGATGGTCCTCAACACGATTAGCGAGCACGTGCTGCATCTGCCGCGCTCATACTGACCGCGCGCGCAGCCGGCTCGGCGACTCGACGGTGGCGGCCATGCGCAAGGGTACGCTTTTCATCGTGCTGGGAGCGGGGGCTTTCGCCGCCATGGTGTTCGTCCTGCTGCTGCGCGCCCAGCCGGTAAAGGTGATCGATAGCCGCCTCGAGCGCGCGGGCGCCAGTGTCTTCGTGGCGGGCGATCTGCGCAACACGGGCGCCCGTCCGGCCACGCTCTATCTGGAAATTCATTACTACGACCGCGCGGGCCGGCCGCTCGGTGAGGATAAGCTCGAAGTCGGCCCGTTGCGCGCCGGCGCCCAGGCGCGCTTTCGCGGCCCCGCCCACGCCCTGGGCTCGGTCGCGGATTTCTCGCTCTATCTCAACCAGGGACGCAATCCGTACGGCAACTGACAGGCGCGCCCCGTCCGCGCGGCCGCGAGAAAGGAACTCCGATGCCAAAAGCGATCCAGCGAACTTTCGGCGCCGCCATCCGTGAGCGCCGCCGCCAGCTCGATCTGACCCAGGACGAGGTCGGCAAGCGGATCAAGACCTCGACCCCGTACATCGGCCACCTCGAGTCGGGCAAGCGTCATCCCTCGGAGAAAGTGATCGCGCGGCTCAGCGAAGTGCTGGGTCTGGAAAGCCGCGAGCTTTTTTTCCTCGCCAACCCGCGCGCCCGCGATCTGCTGAGCAGCGGGAACAGCGGGCGGCAGCGCTCGGCCTGGGAAGAGTTTCGCCGCGACGAGCGCATCCGGCGCGCGCACAACATCAGCGCCGACGAGATGGACCTGCTGGGGCGGGTCGCGGCGATGGGCGAGGCGCGCGCGCCGCGTGACTTCATCTATGTTCTCAACGCCATCCGCCAGGCGCTCGGCCACTAGGGAATCTCCGCACAAGGCCCATTCTGTCATTCTGAGCGCAGCGAAGAATCCCGGGATTCTTCACTGCGCAGACTCCGTTCAGAATGACGGCCTGACTTGTGCGGGGATTCCCTAGCAGGTTGCGGAAAAAGGATTTTTGACCCCTAACAACATTAATCCAAGACCCACTCTTATGATCGTAGTAATGCTTACCCTTCGCCGCAATCGTCTTTCGCCGGGTTTTTCCGCAACCTGCTAGTCGTTTTACGCTTTCCTGCGGGACGACCTGTCAGACATGGCAGAGACTGACACCCGAGATAAGGGTGGCTTTTTTTCACCCCAAACCGACCGCAAATCCGCACCTCGGAGATTAATATATGGCCTCAGCCGCTTCCCCAGGCGGGTGCGCGCGCACGCGCGCCAGCGGCGCCGCGGGTGGCAATCGCGGCGCCGCCCGACTAAGCTCGGCGCGGACGCGCGATGCCCGATTCATTCCCAGCCGAGGCCGCGGGGGCGCTGGCGGCGCGCTGGCCGCGGCGGTACACCGTCATAATCCTGTTCGCGCTGTCGACGGTGCTCTGCTACATCGATCGCGTCAACATCTCGATCGCGATCATCCCGCTCGCCCACGCCAAGGGTTACAGCGAGGCCGCCCGCGGCCTCATCCTGTCGGCCTTCTTCTGGGGCTACCTGTGGCCGCAGTTGCTCGGCGGATGGCTCGCCGACCGCTTCGGCGGCAAGCGCGTGCTCGGCGCGGGCGTGGCGCTGTGGTCGCTTGCGACTTTTCTGACGCCCATCGCAACCGTGTCCTTTGGGCTGCTGCTGTTCATGCGCGGGGCGCTCGGCGCGGGCGAGGCGGTCAACTTTCCCGCGATCCACTCGATCGCGGCGCGCTGGACCCTCGCCTCCGAACGCGCCCGCGCGATCTCGCTGCACCTAAGCGGCACCGCGCTCGGCACCATCATCGCCCTGCTCGCGAGCCCGCCGATAATAATCGCCTTCGGCTGGGAAGCCGTGTTCTACATCTCGGGGCTGGTGGGGCTGGTGTGGCTCGCGATTTGGTGGTGGAAGGCGGCGGACTGGCCCGAGAGCTCGCGCGGGGTGAGCGCCGCCGAGATGGCGGTGATTCGCGCGGGGCGGCCCGAGATCCCCGCCGCAGAGATCATCCCGTGGGCGAAAATCTGCCGCGAGCCCGCTGTGTGGGCGATCGTGACGGCCCATCTGTGCAACAACTTCGGCTTCTACATTCTGCTGCTCTGGCTGCCGAGCTATCTCGATCACACCTTCCACGTGCCGCTCAGGAATCTCGGCCTCATGGCGGTGGTGCCCTACTTGGCGGCGTTCGTGGTCGCCAATCTCAGCGGATGGATTGCCGACGCCCTGCAAAAGCGCGGGCTGCCGCTGACCGTGGTGCGCAAGGCGCTGCAGACGGCCGGCTTTGGCCTGGGGGCGGCGGCGGTATGCGCGATGCCGTGGGCGCATAGCGCGCCGCAGGCCGTGCTGCTGGCGACCGTATCGCTCGGCGCAACCGCGCTCGGGACTGGCGGATGGGGCGTCAACCATCTGGACGTCGCGCCGCGCTACGCGGGCATCCTGATGGGCATCTCCAACACCTTGGCCACGCTGCCCGGAATCGTCGGCGTCGCCGCCACCGGCTTCATCGTGCAGGCCACCGGCTCGTACTCCGGCGCCTTCTACCTCGCCGCGGCCATCTACCTGGTAGGCCTCATCGCGTTCAACCTCTGGGGCAGCGGCGAGCGCAAGCTCTAGCGCCGCGGCGACGGTGCTGTTCGTGCCCGGGTTGGTGATGACGCTCGCCGGCGGCGCGCTGTTCGGGCCGCTGTGGGGCACCGCGTGGAACCTCATCGGCGCGGTCATCGGCGCAACGCTTTCGTTTCTCGCCGCGCGCTATTTGGCCGCCGGCTTGGTTGCGCGCCGCGCCGGAGGGCGGCTGCGGGCGCTGGCCGAGGGCGTCGAGGCCGAGGGATGGCGCTTCGTCGCGTTCGTACGGCTGGTGTCGCTGTTTCCGTTCAACCTGCTCAACTACGCGCTCGGCCTCACGCGCATCGGGCTCGCCGAATACGTGCTCGCCTCCGCCATCTGCATGCCGCCGGGGGCGTTAGCCTGCACCTACCTCGGCTACGCCGGACGCGAGGCGGCCGCGCACGGCGCCGGCGCGATACGCAATATCGCGCTCGCCATCGGATTGCTGGCTGCGGCCGCGTTGCTGCCCCGGCTGGTGCGCCGCTTCCGCCGCCGCCCCGCTTGCGGATGACCACACCGGCACGCGGCGCCGCATCGCCGCGAGCTGCACCACTATCGCCCCGTTGAACAGCGCTCGGAACGCAACCCCGGACAAAATTATCCTCGCGCCGAACATGCTCGACGGCGCGCCGCAGGCCGCCAACCGCACGCCCGCCAGTCTCTCTCTCATGCCGAGGTTGCGCTGACATCTGTAACGGGCCGCGTAGCGCCTGCGCCCAGAGTGCACTGGCCGCTCAAGGGCAGCCGATGAAGGCCCCCTTGCGCGCACTGCCGACACATATAGAATCCACCAAATGCCTTCATGGGTGCGGACGGCCCGTAGTCCGGCCGGCGCGATACTTTGCGCGATGCTGGTCGCGATGCTGGTGTTCGCGACGATGCCGCGGGCCCGCGCACCCCGTCCCGCAACCCATCCCAGCCTGCAAGTCCGCGTCTCGGGTAAGCATGCCAAGCGCGGCGGTCTCACGCTGGCGTGGGCCGCGGGCCGTTCGGGGTGGCGTCCGCCGCAGCCCGAGAACGTATCGAGCGCGGCCGATGACGCGAACGGCTTGGCGCCGACCCCGCTAGCGTCGCTTTCGCCCCGCGCACCTCCCCTTTCACCCTGCGCATCGGTCTGATTGAACGCCACGCGCGCGCGTCAACCGGCGCGCGCGACGGGAATATTCCGGTTTAGGCCCGATCCGGTTTAGGCCCGATCCGGCGCGGATGCTGCCGCAGGGCCGCGCGCGCGGCCGGGAGAAAGGGAGTTCGGCATCATGGTTTGGCGAATGCGCCGCTTGCATCCTCGCGCAGCGGCATTGCTTGACTCGTTGCTGGCAGTGATGTTTCTGCTGTCGGCGGCGAACAGCGTGCGCGCCGCTGGCTCCTCCACGACAATTCCCGCGCCACAGGCGGCGCCTCCCATCGTACATCCAGCGGCCCCGGCCGGAGTCATCGGCGCGCAGGCCCTGCCCCCGCTCAAGCTGCCGCAGCACTTTGAGAACGACCCGCAGGTCGTAGCCGGCCGGCTCAACGGCCTCATCGAGCAGGCCGTGGCCAACAATCCCGACCTGCTCGCGGCACACTACGCGGTCGAGGCCGCGGCCCATCGCGTGCTCCCGGCCGGGATGCCTGACGATCCCTACCTGGGCTACCGGATGAAGGATCTGCCGACGACCTTCTCGATGACGCGCGAGAACGCGACCGAGAAGCAGATCGAGGTCAGCCAGCGTTACCCCTTCCCGGGCAAACTTGCCCTGCGCCAGGCGATCGCCGACAAGCAAGCCGACGTGGTGCGCGCCGACCTGCGCGCCACGCTGCTCCACCTGGTAACCGCGGTGCGCTTCGCCTTCGCCGACATTTTCGCGATCGACAAGGACCTCCAGCTCGCGCTCGAGCAGCAGCGCATGCTGCGCGACCTGCGCGCCATCGCGATTTCCAAGTACCAGCTCGGCCCGGGCCTGCAACAGGACGTGCTCAACGCCGACGTCGCGCTGGCGCAGATCGACACCCAGCTCATCGACCTGGCGCGTAAACGCCAGACCCGGCTGATCCGGCTCGAGGTGTTGCTCAACCGGCCCGCGGTCGAGGTCCCGGCCCTGGGCACGCTGCCGCCGGCCGCGCTGCAATTTCCCACCGCGCAGCTCGAAGAGATGGCGCTGGCGGCCAACCCGGAAATCCAGCACCTGGGCCGCGCGGTCGAGCGCGACACGCTCAACCAGCGGCTGGCCGGGCGCGCTCCGCTGCCCGACATTCTGTTTTACGCCGCCTACGGCTCGCGCAACGACCATCCGGGCGAGACCACGACCTCAGCGGGCAAGACCACGACCACCGGCGCAGCGGTCCGTCCCGACCTAATCACCGGCCAGATCATGCTCGACATTCCGGTCTTCTACTTCTCCAAGCAGCGCGAGCAGCTCTACGAAGCGCAGGCGACGCTCCGCCGCACGCGCGCGCGCATGGCCGCGGCGCGCGATACGGTGCTCGGCGCGCTGCACGACATGCTGGCGCGCCTGGCGGAGCACGAGCAGGTGGCACGCTCCTACGAGCGCGAAGTCATCCCGCTGGCGAGCAGCGAGGTCGCCGCGGCGATCAGCGCCTACCGGGTCGACCGGGTCGATTTTCTGACCCTGCTCGCCGCCCAGGACAACCTGGACAAGTACCAGGCCGCATACTGGCGCAACGAGGCCGATCGCTTCCGCGACCTTGCGGAAATCGACGAGGTGACCGGCGCCGCGCCGCCCTCGGAGGCGGCCGCGGGCGCCATCCGATGAGACGGCCATCGTTGATCGCGATTTTTGTGGCCGGGCTGGCGCTCGGCGTAGTGCTGAGCGTCACTTTGCTCGGGCGCCTGATGCGCCCGGCCGCCCCCGCCGAGCAGTTCGTCCCGGCCTCGCACGTCGCGTCCGCGCCACCCGCTGGCAGCGCCGCCACGGCCAAGCCCGCTGGGCTCTCGCCCGGCGCGCAAGGCGGCGGCGAGGTGCGGATCGATCCAGCGATGCTGCAAAACCTCGGCGTGCGGACTGCGCTGGTCGAACCGCGCGTGGTGACTGAATCGATTCGCACCACCGGCTACGTCGACTACGATCAACGCCGCGTGAGCCAGGTCAACGCGCGGGTGAGCGGCTGGATCGAGAAGCTTTACGTCGCCTACGCCGGCCAGCCGGTGCGCCGCGGCGAGACTCTGCTCGAGATTTACAGTCCCGAGCTGGTGCTCACCCAGGAAGATTACCTCCGCGCGCGCCGGCTCGCCGATACTCACAGTGCCGGCGAGGACACGGCGCGGCGCGACGGCGCCGACCTGATGTCGGCGGCCGGGACGCGGCTTCGCCTGTGGGGCATCTCGCCCTCCGAGCTGCGCAAGCTCGCGCAACGCGGCACGCCGTCAGAGATGGTGCCCCTGGAGTCGCCGGCGGGCGGCGTGGTGACCGAGAGCAAGGTGGTCGAAGGAGCGCACGTGCGCGCGGGCGATGACCTCTACACCATCGCCGACCTCTCGGCGGTATGGGTCTACGCCGACATCTACGAGAACGAGCTACCCAAGGTGCACATCGGCCAGCATGCCGAGGTCACCGCGGACGCCCTGGCGGGGCGGCGCGTCGACGGCATCGTCACCTACATCTATCCCTCGGTCAACGAGCAGACCCGCACGGCACGTGTGCGGCTGGAATTTGACAACCCCGGCCTCGAGTTGCGGCCCGGGATGTACGTCAAGGTCACGCTGCTGCACGACTCGCCGGCGGCCACGCTGGCGGTGCCAACCGAGGCGGTGCTCGACTCGGGCGTGCGCAAGGTCGTGATCATGAAGCTTGGCGGCGGCCGTTTCGAGCCGCGCGAGATCAAGGTCGGCACCCAGTCGGAGGGCTACTTCCAGGTGCTGGGCGGGCTCCAACGGGGCGAATGCGTAGTGACCTCCGCGCAGTTCCTCATCGACTCCGAGTCCAACCTGAACGAGGCGCTGAGCGCGATGACGCTGATGCCGGCGGCGGGCGGCGCACCCGCGCTCCCGGCGGCGCCGGCCGCGCCCGCGAGGTAGCACGCGATGCTCGAGCGGATGATCGAAAGCTCGGTACACAACCGCTTCCTGGTGGTGTTCGTGGCCGCGTTGATCTGCGCCTGGGGCATTTGGGCACTGCTCAACATCAAGCTCAATGCGCTGCCCGACATGAGTGACGTTCAGGTGATCGTCTACACGCCGTTCGTCGGCCAGCCGCCGCAGGTGGTCGAAGACCAGGTGACCTACCCGCTGGTGCACGCGCTGCTGAGCGCGGCCGATGTCAAGGTGGTGCGCGGGTTCTCGTTCTTCAACTTTTCGCTGGTGTTCGTGGTCTTCCGCGACGGCACCGATTTCTACTGGGCGCGATCGCGGGTGCTCGAGTACCTCAACTACGCCGCCGCCCAGCTCCCGCCCGGGGTGCAGCCGCAACTGGGCCCCGACTCGACCGGCGTGGGCTGGATCTTCGAGTACGTGCTGCAGGATCCCACCGGGCACTACGATCTCCAGCAGCTCCGCTCCTACCAGGACTGGCATCTCAAGTACGAGCTGTCGACGGTGCCGGGCGTGGCCGAAGTCGCTTCGCTCGGCGGCTTCGTCAAGCAGTACCAGGTCGAGGTCGACCCGCGCCGGCTGGTCGCCTACAAGCTCTCGCTGGCGCAGGTCAAGCGCGCGATCAAGGCGAGCAACAACGACGTTGGCGGACGCGTGCTGGAGCGCGGCGGCCAGGAATACCGCATCACCGCGCTCGGCTACATCCATTCGCTCGCCGACCTCAAGGCGATCGCGCTGGGCGTCGGCCACGACGGCGCGCCGATCTACTTGCGTGATGTCGCCGACGTCCATCTCGGGCCGGAGCTGCGCCGCGGCGTGGCCGACCTCGACGGGCGCGGCGAGGCGGTGGTTGGAATCGTCGAGATGCGCGCGGGCGAAAACGCGCTTGCCACCATTCATCGCGTCAAGGAGCGGCTCCAGCAGATCGAGCGTGATCTGCCGCCCGGGCTCAGGATCGTGCCGATTTACGACCGCTCGGGCCTCATCGAGCGGGCGGTCGACAACCTGCGCCACAAGCTGATCGAGGAATGCCTCATCGTGATTGTCGTGATCGCGGTCTTCCTGCTCAACTTCGGCGCGGCACTGGTCGCGGTGCTGACCATCCCGGCCGGCCTGCTGCTGGCGGCAGTGGTGATGTACTACACCGGAGTCAGCGCGGACATCATGTCGCTCGCCGGAGCTGCGGTCGCGATCGGGGCGATGGTGGACGCGGCGGTGGTGATGGTCGAGAACGGCCATCGCTACCTGGTCCAGGGCAAGCTCGCGCACGACCGCGCGATCATCAAGGCCGCCACCGAGGTCGGCCCGGCGCTATGCTTCTCGCTGCTCATCATCACGCTCAGCTTCATCCCGGCCTTCGCGCTGCAGGCGCAGGCCGGGGGCCTGTTCAAGCCGCTGGCCTTCACCAAGACGGTCTGTATGGTGGCCGCGGCGCTGCTCTCGGTCACGCTGACGCCGGCGCTGATGTCCTACCTGATGAGCGGCGGCGGCCACGCGCGTCTTGATCCGGCGCACGAAGGCAACCTCCTTGACCGCGTCATCCAGGGCGCCTACCGGCCGATCCTGCGCTGGGTGATGGCGAACCGGGCCGCGGTGGGAGTGCTGTTCGTGGCGCTGCTGATCAGCACCGCGCTGCCGTGGTCGCGCATCGGACTGGAGTTCCTGCCCGCGGTGTTCGAGGGTGACCTGGTTTACGCGCCGACCGCCTATCCGGGAATCTCGATTACTCAGTCCAAGCTGCTGCTCCAGCGCGCCGACCGCATCCTGATGGCGTTCCCGGAAGTCGAGCACGTGCTCGGCAAGATGGGGCGGGCCGAGAGCGCCACCGACTCGGGATCGCTCTACATGGGCGAGATTCTGATCAAGCTCAAGCCGCGCGGCCGCTGGCCGCGTGCGCTGACGCCCGAGGAGCTGGTGGCTGAGATGGACCGCGCGCTCAACTTCCCGGGCATCATCAACGCGTGGTCGATGCCGATCAAGGAGCGGGTCGACAACCTCAACACCGGGGTGAAGACCACGCTCGGCCTCAAGCTGCTGGGTGACGACCTGGAGCACCTCGAGCGCCTCGGCCGGCACATCGAGGAGCGGCTGCGCACGCTGCCCGGCACGCGCAGCGTGCTCAGCGACCGCGTCTATGAGGCCAACTACATCAACTTCCACATCCTGCGCGAAGAGACGGCGCGCTACGGGCTCACGGTCGAAGATGTCGAGGACGCGGTCCAGCTAGCGATCGGCGGGCTCAACGTCACCACCACGGTCGAAGGCCAGGAGCGCTACCCGGTCAACGTGCGCTACCCGCGCGAGTTGCGCAACTCGCCGGGCACGCTGGGCCGCGTGATCCTCTACACCAACTCGGGTGAACAGGTGCCCCTGGGCCAAGTCACCAGGATGGAAAGCGTCAACGGCCCGACCGCGGTCAAAACCGAAGCGGGACAGCTCACCGATTGGATCTATATCGACCTCCAGCCGGGCGTCGATATCGGCACCTACGTGCGCCAGGCGCGCCGGGCGCTGGCGCCGATCGAGCTGCCGCGCGGCTACTCGATGGTATGGAGCGGCGAGTACATCTACCTGAGGGACGCGGTGCGCACGCTGGCCTACGTGACGCCGATCTCCCTGCTCATCACGTTCGTGATCCTGTTCGTCAACTTCGGCAGCGTCGCGGAGTCGCTGATCGTGATGCTATGCGTGCCGTTCGGCGCGAGCGGCGGAATCTGGGCGATGTACTTGCTCGGCTACGACATGAGTATCGCGGCCTGGATGGGAATGCTGGTGCTGATTGGGTTCGCGGTCGAGGGCGGCGTCGTGATGCTCATCTACATCATCAACGCGCTGCGCGACGAGGCCGAGGCCAAGGGTGCGCGGCTGACGCCTGCGGAAATCGAAGCCGGCCTGCAACGCGCGATGATCGGCCGGATGCGGCCGCGGGTGATGGTGCTCGCGCTGCTGACCCTGGGGCTGCTGCCGATTTTCTGGGGCGCGGGCGCCTCGCTGATGCGGACGATCGCGGCGCCGGTGGTGGGCGGAATGCTCAGCACGGTGGCGGTGATCTTCCTGCTGCTGCCGCCGGTGTATGCGTGGTGGCGGGTGCGGCTGGCGCGGCGCGCGCCACGCCACGCCGATGCCGGCGCGCCGTAGCCGCGCCGGCTGGTGCGCCGGTTGCGCCGGGCGAGTTCGTCCGCCGCCTGACTATTTCTTGATCAGCATTCGGCTTAGCGCGGCGTGCAGCGCCGGACCCGCGGCGACGAAGCCGTCGAGCTTGACCTGCTTGCGGTTGAAGCGGATCGAATGGCCGTGGATGTCGGTCATCACGCCGCCCGCCTCGGCCAGCAGCGCGGCGCCCGAGGCGATGTCCCATTCGCTCTTGGGCGTGGCGGTGAAGGTCCCGTCGGCCTTGCCCGCAGCCACCAGCGCGAGCTTGTAGGCAACGCTGCCGATCGGGTTGGCGATGATCTGGTCCTGGTAGGCGCGCCACTCGCCGCGCGCCGTCTCGCTGCGGCTGGCCAGCACCACGGCGCCAGTCAGCCCGGCGGCGGCTGTCACGTGCACGGGCGCGCCGTCGAGATGGCACCCGGCGCCGCGCGCGGCCCAGAACAGCTCGCGCTTGATCGGATTGTACGTCACGCCGAGGATCGGCTGGCCGTCCTCGGCGAGCGCGATCGCGACGACGAACTCCGGGATGCCCTTGATAAACTCCTTGGTGCCGTCGAGCGGATCGACGATCCACACGCGCCGGCGGGACAGCCGCGCGCCATCGTCGGCGGTCTCCTCGGAGAGCCATCCGTAGTCCGGAAAGGCGCGGCACAGACGCTCGCGCAACGCCGCGTCGGCCTCCAGGTCGGCCGAGGTCACCGGATTGTCGCGGCCCTTCGAGCCGACCTCGAAGCCGCGATCGCGAAAATGGCGGCGCAGGATTTCGCCCGCTTCCAGAGCCGCCGCGCGCGCCTGCTCGAGCTCGCGCGCAAGCTCGCCGCCCGCGCGCGTGGCGCTCGCGGGGACCGCCGCGCCATCCCGGCGCGCATCGCCGCCTGGCGTCTTTTTCATCGCACCGTCACCGCGCGCTCACGACTCGCCGCGGCGCAGCCGCTTGCGGCGCACGCGTTCGTAGGCGCTGCGCAGCGTCGCCATCATCGCCTCGCGCTGGCCGTACAGCCGGCGCAGCGGACGCGGCTTGCGGCGCGCCAGCGCGTAGGCCGTGATCAGCGGCAGCGCCACCGTGCTGTCGACGTAGCAAACCACCGAGTCGGGCAGGCGATTGGGATCAATCTTGCCCCAGCTCACGGCCTCCGACGGCGTCGCGCCGCTGAGCCCACCGGTGTCCGGCCGCGCGTCGGTCACCTGGAGGAAATAGTCGTGGCCCTTTTCCGCCACGCCCATCACCTCCTGGATCTGCGGCTCGGTCTGCAAGATGAAATTTTTGGGCGAGCCGCCGCCCAGGATGAACACCGCGCTCTTCATCCCAGCGGCCTTGGCCGCGTGGACGATCGCCGCGGTCTCGTTGACGTCGGCGAGCGGGTCCAGGCGCAGGCCGTAGCCCTCCATCTCGAGCAGCGCCAGGTTCATCCCGATCGACGAATCGCCCGGCGAGGAGGTATAGATGGGCACCCCGCATTCGTGCGCCGCGGCCAGCAGCGAGCGGCGGCGCAGCTTCAGCACGCGCTCGCGCTCGGCCACGTAGCGGCCGGCGCGATGATGGAACTCGGCGCTGCTCATCGGATGCTGGAACTCCTCGTGCCGCGCGATCTGGCGGAAGAAGGCGTCGGTCGAGAGCAGCACGCGGTAGTCGAAGAAGATGTCGTAGATTCTGACCACGCCGGCTTCGCGCAGCGCCACGTCATCGGCCTCGGCCGATCCCTGGAACATCTGCAAGCCCAGCGCGAAGTGCGTGTCGTGATAGAGGTTGGCGCCGGTCGACACCGCCCAGTCAACGAAGCCGTTTTCGATGAGCGGAATGAGACACGACATTCCCAGCCCCGCCGGCGTGAGCGCGCCCGTGATGCTCATCCCGACGAACACGCCGGGCTCGAGCATCTTTTCGGCGAACAGCCGGCAGGCCTCGCGCAGGCGCCGTCCGTTGTAGGCCAGAAACGCGCCATCGACCAGTTCGGCGGCGGTCATGTCGCCGCGCACCGGCGCGGGGTCGATCGGTGCGCCGCCAATTCGCGCTTTACGTTTAGCCATCGGTAATCTGGCGGGAACGAGCGCCGCGCCCGCCATGCCATCCCCTCTCTAGTCCGCGACCATGGCGTCAGGGCGCCGCGTGCGGGCGCAGAAATCCTAGCCGCCCGCGCCGCGCAATGCCATCGCAACCCCAGTTTGCCACGTCACGGGCGAGCACTTAAGATTGCTTTCGGGGACCGAATCTTGCGCATCCATAACCTAGCGCATCCAGGGGACCGCCGATGGCGATAATAGCGATCAGTCAGCAACTCGGCTCCCGCGGGACCGACCTCGGGCAACTGGTGGCCAAGCGGCTCGGCTACAGGTTCATGAGCAGCGGGGACCTGATCGCGCAGGTCTCGCGCATCTACAATGTCACCGCCGACCAGCTGGTCGTGGTCGACGAGCGCCAGCCGCACTTCTGGTCGCGGCTCAAAACCGAGAGCGTGCGCTTCCTCTCCTTCTTCCGCGCCAATCTGCTGCGTGAGATGGCGCGGGACCGGCTGGTCGCGGTCGGCCGCTCGGTGGGGATCTTACTGCCGCCCTACCGATGCGGGCTCAAGGTCCGCGTCGTCGGGCCGTTCGATGATCGGGTCAAGCTGGTGGGCGAGATGGAAAATCTCACGCCGGTGGCCGCTCAGCGGCGTGTGCGCGACCACGACCGCGAAGTGCGCGCGCGCATCCAGACCCTGATGGGTGTCGATATCGACGACTCCGCTTCCTACGACATGGTGTTCAACGGCTACGGCGCGCCGCTGGAAATCAGCGCCGCGGCCCTCGCCGTCTGCGCCGCGCAGATCGACGCGCGCATCGGCCCCGAACAATGGCAGCAGATGCGCGATGCGGCGACCGCCGCGCAGGTCCGCGCCGCCTGCCACGCCCATCCCAAGCTCGGCCACGCGCCGATCGAGGTCCGATGCAGCTTGGGCGCCGTGCAGGTGCGCGGGCCCGGACTGGTGCCGCCATGGGACGAGCTCGCCAACCAAGTCGCGAGCACGGTCGAGGGTGTGCGCTCGGTCGCGGTGGAAGCCGACGAGACGCCGACCCTCTTACGGCCCGATTAGCGCCGGCCCGCGCGGGGCATTGGCCCCCTCTGAGCCGCACGCGCGCGCCGCACCGCATCATCGATCACGCGCCCGAGCATCGCATCTCCTGTCAGCATCCGGTTCTGTCATCTCCGGTCATACGCGCGGCGCTCCCGGCGCTGGCCCGGCGCGTGCTAGTCTCGGCGCTCCGCAACCGGCGTGGCAATGCGCAAGCTGATACTTTTCCTGGCGACCGGGTTCTACAGCGGCTACGTACCGCGCGCCCCAGGCACCGCCGGATCGGTGGTGGGGTTGGTGATGGCCTGGGGCGTCACGGTGCCGCTGGCGCGCCGCTCGCCGCTCGCCGCATTGGCGCTGATCGCGGCGCTGTTCGCCGCGGGATGCGGGCTTGCGGGGCGGGCCGAGAAGTTGCTTCACGAACACGACAGCTCGCACATCGTGATTGATGAGATCGTCGGGATGGCGCTAACGACGTATCTCTGCCCCACCGGTTGGATCGCCCTTGGCGCGGGCTTCGCGTTGTTTCGCCTGTTTGACATCCTGAAGCCCGAGCCCGCCGGCCTTATCGACCGCCGGATGCGAGGCGGCGTGGCGGTGATGCTTGACGATGTGGCGGCGGCCATATATGCGAACCTCGTGCTGCACGCGCTCGCCCTGGCAGGCGCGCTTTAGCGCGGCGCGCGGCGCATTTTCAGCGGCCCGCCACGCGCGGGCAAGGGAGCCAGCGATGATTCAGAAGGCGGTCATTCTTTCCACCGGCGACGAGCTCACCAGCGGCCGGGTGGTCGACACCAATTCCAACTACCTTGCCGACAAGCTGGCCGAAATCGGCCTCGACCTCGCGGCCGTGCTGACCGTGGGCGACGTCCCCGAGCGGCTGGAATGGGCATGGAAGACCGCGATGGCGATGGCGGACGTGGTCATCTCGACCGGCGGGATCGGGCCCACCGCCGACGACCTGACCAACGAGACCGTGGCACGCATCACCGGCAGAAAGCTCGTGCGCGACCAGGAAAGCGTCGACCATATGAAACGCATCTTCGCGTCGATCAACCGCGTGATGCCCGAGAACAATCTCAAGCAGGCCGACTTACCCGAAACCTCAGAGGTGATTCGCAACCCGCTCGGCACCGCGCCGGGCTTCCGCATGGCGGTGCCGCAGGCCGCCGGCCACACCTGCCATCTGATCGTGCTGCCCGGTGTGCCGCGCGAGATGAAACCGATGATGGAGAACAGCGTCATTCCATGGCTCAGAAAGAACCGCGGCAGCGACACGATTTACGCCGCGCGCGTGTTCCAGACCTTCGGCATCAGCGAATCGGGACTCGATGAGGCCGTCGCCGGACTGATCAAGCCCGAAGAGGCGCGCGTCGCCTTTCGCGCGAGCTTCCCGCAGATTTCGCTGCGCGTGGCGGTCGAGGGAAAGCCGGGCGAGGCCGAGCGCAGGCTCGCGGAGCTGTCCGAGCGCGTACGCGGGCGAATCGCGAACTTCATCTACGCCGAGGGCGACGCCTCGATGGAGGAAGTGGTCGCCAAACTGCTCACTGAGCGCGGCTTCAAGCTGGCGCTGGCCGAGTCCTGCACCGGCGGCCTCATCGGCCATCGTCTGACCAACGTCCCCGGCAGTTCTAACTTCTTCAAGGGCGACTTCGTGGCCTACTCCAACGACCTCAAGACCGGCCTGCTCGGCGTGCGCGAGGAGACGCTCAAGCGGCATGGCGCGGTGAGCGAGCAATGCGTGCTCGAGATGGCGGCCGGGGCGCGCGCGCGGGCCGGCGCCGACCTCGCGATCGCGACCTCGGGCGTCGCCGGACCCGGCGGCGGCACACCCGAGCATCCGGTGGGCACGGTGTGTATCGCGCTGGTCGGCGACGGGACGCAGGCCTCACGCCGCTACCAGCTGCGCGGCACGCGCGACTGGATAAAGATTCTCACCGCGCAGGTCGCGCTCGACTGGCTGCGCCGCTACGCGCTGGGACTGCCGATCGGCGAATCGGCGCTGTTCCGCCGCTAGGCGACCGACGCGGGTACGTGCGGAACGTACTTAGATAGATCAGCGGGACTAAGTGAGTAAATTGTTATATAGGGAACATTATATTAGTTATATAGGCGATATTAGTTATGTAGGCGAGGGACATTATCGTGTTAGGAGACGAACTTGCGATCCGCTACGCAACAAGCTAGCGTCAGGCCGGATCGGTGAGAAGCTATTAATAGCTTGTGATTTTGAATGCCTCAGTAAAAGGCGCCGGGCATAAAAACATTCTAAAGACATTAAAAGGACTCAAGGATTTCACCTGGCTGCGGGCGCCGCAAATCAAGAGACTTGACGACGCGCTGATTGTTACCAAAGTCGAACGGCGCGGGACGATCGTCGATGATCGCATGGCGGCTGAATCCCTCTACGTGTTGTTGTCGGGAGTTGCACGCGTTACCTGCCGGAACCGCAAGGGTGAACGCCCGCTGGTGAACATACTTGCACCGGGAATCATTCCGGTCTTTCCGCCACCGGTAGCGGGGGTTGCCTACGCCTTGCGGTGCGAAGCGATCAGCGATTGCCAGATTGGGACCATCGAAGTGAACAGGTTCACGGACATTTGTCTCGGGGTCAAGTGGCCCGACTTCAGGCGGTTGGCGCTAAGTTGTGTCGGGCGCTGGGATTTGATCGAACTGAGATGCGCCAATTTGATGAGTTACAGCCTTATGGAACGGCTAGCTATAACGCTGATGGAGATGGCTGAGACCTTCGGCGCCAGAGATTCCCAGGGGACTCGACTGACGATCTCGCTCCGGCATCGTGACCTCGCGGAATTGCTAGGGGCCTCGCGGTCACGGGTGACGGAATTCATGAAGGAATTCTCGCGCCTGGGCATGATTGAAGGAACGGCCAAGGGGCTAATAGTAAAGACCGAACGGTTGGAGAAATTTCTTTCGCGGCCAGCTCGTGCCGTGTCACTCCCGACGCAGTCCAGTCCGTAAATATCCGGCCGGCTCGCTGCTTGTAGACGCCGCCTTCAACACGCGCAACGGCGCAGCGATCGCGCGGGCCTTGTCGGCGCAAAGGGCCTTGTCGGCGCAAAGATTGATCACGCAGTTCGCGATGATCGCGTCGACCGCGGCGTCGGGCAGCGGGATGTTTTCGATCTCGTCCTTTAAGAACGGGCACTCGGCCGGCGCCGCGGCGGCGGCTGCCGGTGTCGCGGCCTGAGGCCGTCCGCCCGGCGCCGAGCGGACGGCCAACTTGATTATGCTTCCGGCCGCCACCTATAGTGGCGGCTTAAGGCCGTGATTGCCCGCCGAGCGATCACGCCGCCGCGGAGTTGACGCCGGTCCATCATGCAACGACGCGAACAGATGACGCTGTGGGAACGCCTGTACCTGGGCGAAGTGTTGCGCGGGCTGGCCACCGTCAACGCCCACTTCGTGCGCAACCTGGCCTTGCATATCGCCCACGCGATCGGCTTTGCGAAGGCGCGCAAGGCGATGACCACCGTGCAGTACCCCGACGAGCGCAAGCCCTACGCGGAGGGTTACCGCGGGAGCCATCGCCTGACCCTGCGCCCCGACAGCTCCGTGCGATGCACGGCGTGTTTCCTGTGCGCCACCGCCTGCCCTGCCCAGTGCATCTATATCGAGGCTGGCGCGCATCCCGACCCCGCGGTCGAGAAGTTTCCGCTGCGTTACGAGATCGACACGCTGCAATGCATCTATTGCGGGCTGTGCGTCGAGGCCTGCCCGTGCGACGCAATCCGGATGGACACCTACGTCCATCCGCGCGTCTGGGGCTTCGATCGCAAAGACTTCATCGAAACCAAGCAGCAGCTAATGCATCGCTCGCGCGTGCTGGCCGCCGAGGGCCGCGAGGGCAACATGCGCGAGATGCTTCAATGGTACGACGAGCAGTCGCGCGCGGTGTACAACCCGCTGCGCCCCGAGCTCAAGACCTACACCGAACGCGACCAGCCGCCCGCATGGAAGGACGACGGCGCCGGCGCGGCGCCCGAAATTCCGGCCATCGACCGGCATCACCTCACCGGCAAATAACCGCGAGGCTCGAGGCCTCGGGCGGGCCGTGCGCGCTATGGCGCCCGCGGTATCGGAGGGCCGTGACGAACGGCGGCCGCATGGAGTATAAGTAGCTTCCTGGGGTTGGCGATTGCGGCCGTGAATTCGTGCCGGAGCCTGAACCCGATTTGATCCCGCAATGAGCTTGATTGGCGAGGCCGGAATATAGCCTACTGTTAAGAGAACCGGTGCGACGGGCGTGTTGCCGCCGCATCGCGTTTTGAAGTGCTTTATTAGAGGTACGACGAAATGACCCAGATTGAAGCCGCGCGCAAAGGGACCGTCACCCCGCAGATGATCGAGGTCGCCGAGGACGAGGGCCTCACGCCCGAGGACGTCCGCGGACTCGTCGCCAGCGGCGAGGCGGTCATCCCACATAACGTCCATCACAACTTCCGCGCGATCGGAATCGGCAAGCGCCTGCGCACCAAGGTCAACGCCAATATCGGGGCCTCGAACTTCCATCAGCTCCTCGGCGAAGAGATCGAGAAGCTTTACACCGCCGTGCGCTTCGGCGCGGATTCGGTGATGGACCTGTCGACCGGGACCGACCTCGACAAGATCCGCGTCGAGCTGCTGTCGCGCTGCACGGTGATCCTGGGCACGGTGCCGATTTACCAGGTCGCCTCCGACCATTCGATCATGGAGCTGGAGCCGGAGTTCTTCCTCGAAGTGATCGAGCGCCAGGCGCGCCAGGGCGTCGACTACATGACGCTGCACTGCGGGGTGACGCGTGAGAGCGTCGCCTGCCTGCGGCGCCATCGGCGGATCGAGGGCATCGTGTCGCGCGGCGGCGCATTGCTGGCGGCCTGGATGGAGCGCACCGGGCGCGAGAACCCGCTCTATGAGCGCTTCGACGAGGTCTGCGCGATCCTGCGCGAGCATGACGTGACCATCTCGCTCGGCGACGGGTTGCGCCCGGGCGCCACCGGCGACGCCACCGACCGCGGCCAGATCGCCGAGTTGCTGGTGCTGGGCGAACTGACCGAGCGGGCGCGCCGCGCCGGCGTGCAGGTGATGATCGAGGGGCCGGGCCATGTGCCGCTCGATCAGATCGAAGCCAACGTGCGGCTTGAAAAGCGCATCTGCGGCGGCGCGCCGTTCTACGTGCTCGGCCCGCTGACCTGCGACGTCGCTCCCGGCTACGACCACATCACCGGCGCCATCGGCGGCGCCATCGCCTCGGCGGCTGGTACCGACTTCCTATGCTACGTCACTCCGGCCGAGCATCTGCGCCTGCCCGACATCGACGACGTACGCGAGGGCGTGATCGCGACGCGTATCGCGGCGCACTCGGGCGACCTCGTAAAGGGCGTGCGCGCGGCCAAGGTGTGGAACGACCAGATGTCGCGCTATCGCAAGGCGCTCAACTGGGAGGGGATGTACGCGATGGCGATGGACCCGGACAAGGCCCGCCGCTACAAGGAAGAGAGCGAGGCCTCGGGCTCCAACGTATGCAGTATGTGCGGCTCGTTGTGCTCGGTGAATGTCGACAATGCCGCGATCAAGTTCGCCGCCCGCCGCGCGCTCGGCGAGGCCGAAGCTCATGCCGCCGTTCACTGACGGATTGCGCGCGGGCGACGACCTCGGCGCCGCGGCCCAGTTGGTGCTGCGCGACCAGTACGGCAACGAGCGCCGGCTGGCGGACTTCCGCGGCCACAGCGTGGCGCTCTACTTCTACCCGGCCGACGAGACGCCCGGATGCACGGTCGAGGGCAAGGAGTTCCGCGACCTTGATGAGGCCTTCGCCGCGTTTAAGTGCACTGTCGCCGGCGTCAGCGTCGATTCGGTCGAGTCCCATCGCGCCTTCGCCGAAAAGCACGCCTTCCCCTTCCTCCTGCTCTCGGATTCCAAGGGCGAGCTGGCGCGCGCCTTCGGCGTGCTGCGGGGCACAGTCGCCGCGCGTTCGACCTTCGTGCTCAACGCCGACCAGCGCGTCGTGCGCGCCTTCCACGAGGTCACGCCGCGCGGCCACGCGCAGCGCGTGCTCGACTTCGTCCGCTCGATGCTCGAATCGCATCGGATGCTCGGCGGCTAAAGCGCACACACCCGGGAGAGGGGGTATCGACATGGCCGAAATGATGGTTATTGTAGCTCTGGCATAATAGATGACTAATGGTGTAATCTAAGGGATAAATTCCGCAGCCAGACAGGTCCAAGGCTATGGCTAAGACTTCAAAGAACATTCTCGACGAGGCGCGCGCACAGATTAAGTCGGTCGATATCGACGCGGCGCGCCGGATGCTGGAGCAGCCGGGCACGGTGCTGGTCGACGTCCGCGAGGGCGACGAATGGCGCCAGGGGCATATCCCGCAGGCGGTCGGCATCCCGCGCGGCTTCCTCGAACTGCGTATTGAGGAGAAGGTGCCCGACCATAAGGCGCCGATCATTCTACAGTGCGCCTCGGGCACGCGCTCGCTGCTGGCGGCGCGGGCGCTGCGCGAGCTGGGCTATGAGAACCTCTACAACCTGACCGGCGGCTTCAACGCATGGAAAGACCGCGGCCTGCCGTGGACGGCGGACCGCCAGTTCAGCGCCGACGAGCTGACCCGCTACTCGCGCCATTTCGTGATTCCCGAGGTCGGCGAGAAGGGGCAGGCCAAGCTGCTCGACGCCAAGGTGCTGCTGCTCGGCGCGGGCGCGCTGGGCTCGTCCTCGGCGCTGTACCTGGCGGCGGCGGGCGTGGGCACGCTGGGACTGGTGGATTTCGACGTGGTCGATCTCTCGAACCTGCAGCGCCAGATAATCCATACGACCGATCGGGTCGGGATGCTCAAGACCGAGTCGGCGCAGAAGTCGATTAACGCGCTCAACCCCGGCATCAAGGTCAACCGCCACGAGGTCCGGCTCAGCTCGGACAACGTGATGGACATCATCAAGGACTACGACGTCATCGTTAACTGCGGTGACAATTTCCCGACGCGCTACCTGATCAACGATGCCTGCGCGTTCGCGCGCAAGCCGCTGGTCGACGGCGCGATCTTCCGCTTCGAGGGCAACGCGACCGTCTTCTACCCGGCCAAGGGCGGACCGTGCTACCGATGCCTGTACCCGGAGCCGGCGCCGCCGGACATGGCGCCCTCGTGCGCCGAGGCGGGCGTGCTGGGCGCGCTGCCCGGAATGATCGGCTCGATCGAAGCGCTCGAGGCGATCAAGCTAATCTTGGGCGCGGGCGAGCCGCTAATCGGCCGGATGGTCTATTTCGATACGCTGTCGAAGGACTACGTGCGAGTGCTCAAGATCAAGCGCGATCCCCAATGCCCCGTCTGCAGCGACCATCCAACGCAGACCCGGCTCATCGACTACGAGGCCTTCTGCGGCCTGGCGGCCACGCCGAGCGCCGGCGCGGGGGCCAACGGTCACGCCGAAGCGGCTCCGGCCGCCGGGCGCTGAGCCTCATCGCTCTCGTTTCCCTGCCGCACTTCAGGTTAAATATTGGCGGGTGCCGTCTCTCCGGCGCCCGCCAAACGTTTTAGCGGAGCGCAGGCGGGGAAGTATGGCACTGGGGCCGTTCTACGTGGCGGAAAAGCTCAAACAGTCCGGCGGCGTGCGCGGCGTCGCGCTCCTGATGCGGCATGGCGAGACGCCCTGGAACCGCCAGGGCCGCGTGATGGGCCGCAACCCGGTCGAGCTCGACAGCCACGGCCGCGCGCAGGTCGCGGGGCTGATCGATTTCGTGCGCACGCTCAAGCCCCGCCTCATCGTGACCAGCCCGCTGGTGCGCGCGCGCCAGTCGGCCGAGATAATCGCGGCCGGCATCGGCGGTGTGCCAATCCGCGAGGAGCAGCAAATCGCGGAGGTGCGGTACGGACGCTGGGAGGGGATGACCTACGAGGATCTGATCGTCGACCAGGATTACCTGCGCTATCGCGAGGAGCCGATCCTGAGCTCGACACCCGGCGGCGAGAGTATCAGCGAGGTCCAGGCGCGTGGCGTCGAGGCGGTGATGCGCACGCTCGGCGAAAGCGACGGGCAGCGCGTGCTGTTCGTCTCCCACGGCGACATCATCCGCACCGTGCTGTGCCATTTCATGGCGCTGGAGTTGCGCCACTTCCGCCGCATCCGGGTCGACAACGCGGCGCTCTCGGCGGTCCAGGTCGCGGGCGACTTCGCCGAGGTCAAGTTCCTCAACGTCATCCCGGACATCGGACGGACCTTCATCGCGCCGTTTCCGGTAAAGCCGAAGGCAAAGTCGAACGACGAGTAGCGCGGGACGCCGCGCCGCGCGCCGCGCTTGATTGCCGCGCATAGCGGTCCGAGTTCTCCTTCGACCGGCGCGCGATGGGCCAGCCGATCGGCTTCGTGCAGCCGCTCGAACAGCCGTCCCAACTCGATCCGCTCCCACCACTGCGCGAGCACCGCCTCACGCTTAGCTTAGACTGCGAAATTGGCGCGGTCCTTGCTTCTCTTGCTGGGCAGCGCTCGGCAGGTGAGGAGCCGGCAATGTCGCCGGCCTCCAGCAAGGTTATCGGTGCGATGCTTGCCCCGTCGGTGGCCGGGCGCGCCGGGCGGGTATCGGTAAAAGGCGAGAGGGCACAAACGAGATCAGTTGCCACAGTCCTGCCTGCGTAGCAGGGGCGGTCGAAGGAGGGCTCGGATGGGCGACATTGAGGCGAAAACCGAAAAGACCGTTCCGACCTATTGTTACAACTGCGTGGCGGGTCCGGATCTCCTTACCGTAAAGGTGACCGGCGGGGTTGCTGTGTCGATTGAGCCCAACTACGCCGCCACGGCACTCGATCTCCCTTGCGGCAAGCCTTGCGTGAAGGCCTACGGCCTTATCCAGAAAACCTATAGCCCGCATCGCACTTTGACGCCGATGAAGCGGACCAACCCGCGCAAGGGCGTCGACCAGGATCCTGGCTTCGTGCCGATCTCCTGGGAAGAGGCTCTCGACACCATTACGGGCAAGCTTACCGACATTCGCGCCTGCGGAATGATCGATGCGCAGGGTCTGCCACGGGTAGCCGTAACCTTTGGCAATGGCGGTACGCCGGCTTCATACATGGGGACTTTTCCGGCCTTTCTCGCCGCATTGGGACCCGTCGACTTCAGCTTTGGATCCGGCCAGGGTGTCAAGTGTGTTCATTCGGAGCACCTTTACGGTGAGTATTGGCACCGGGCCTTTACCGTCAGCGCCGATACTCCGCTGGTCAACTACATTGTATCGTTCGGCGCCAACGTGGAAGTTACTGGCGGAGTCAGCGCTGTCGCTCGGCATGCCGCGGCGCGGGTGCGCGGGGTCAAGCGCGTGCATGTCGAACCCCATCTGTCGATAACCGGCGCCTGCTCCGCGCAGTGGATTCCGATCAAGCCCAAGACCGACGCGGCATTCATGTTCGCGATGCTGCACGTGCTGTTGTTCGAGCATCCGAGGGAGCGGCTGGACGTTGCGTATCTCCGTGACCGCACAGCTTCGCCCTACCTGATTGGTCCCCACGGCTTTTACCTGCGCGATGCCGCCAGCCGCAAACCCCTGGTCTGGGACCGGCGCACTGACTGCGCCGTTGTTTTCGATACGCCGGATGTCGAGCCCGTGCTGGAAGGCGCGTTCGAGGTGCCTGTGGCGCTCGAAATCGGTCCCGATAACTACACTTGGAGGCATCATGGCGTCGGGGGCACAACCGAGTTCACCAAGCTGATCGATCATCTGCGCCCGTACACTGCTCAATGGGCGGAGAAGGTGTGCGACGTGCCGGCCGGCACCATCCGCCAAGTCGCCAACCAGTACCTCGACGAGGCCTGCGTTGGGCAGACGATCGAAATCGAAGGGGAGACGCTGCCCCTGCGCCCGGTCGCGGTGACGCTGGGCAAGACGGTCAACAACGGATGGGGCGGCTATCAGTGCTGCTGGGCGCGCACGATGCTGGCAGTGCTGGTTGGCGCCTTGGAGACGCCAGGCGGCAGCGTCGGCACCACCGTGCGCATCAACCGCCCGCACGAAAACCGGCTGAAAAGCGTCAAGCCCGGACCCGACGGCTTCATGTATAACGCGCTCAACCCGACCGACCCCGAGCGCTGGGTGGCGCAGCCCACCGGGCGCAATGCGCATCGCTCGCTGGTCCCGTTGGTGCTGAATACGGGATGGAGCCAGTCGCTGGGACCGGTCCCGCTCGCTTGGCTGTTCCAGCGCGACAAGCCCGAAGGATGGCCCGAACCGACCCTGCCCGAGCTCTGGTTTGTCTACCGCGCCAATCCCGCGGTTTCGTTCTGGGATAGCCGCAAGCTGTCCGAGACGATGGCGCGGATGCCGTTCGTGGTGTGCTTCGCCTACACCCATGACGAAACCAACCATATGGCGGACATTCTGCTGCCTGAAGCGACCGACCTGGAATCGCTGCAACTGATCCGGATGGGCGGCACCAAGTTCATCGAGCAATTTTACGAGCGCGAGGGATTCGTGTTGCGCCAGCCCGCAGTCCGGCCGCGCGGGGAGACGCGCGATTTCACCTGGATTGCAACCGAGTTCGCGCGCCGCACGGGACTGATGGAAGCTTACCTCACCAAGATTAACCGGGGCGCGGGAATCGAAACGCCGCTTGTCGGCAACGGCTATGACTTCTCTTTAAACCCAGCCAAAGCGCCGACCGTCGATGAGATCTGGGACGCGGCCTGCAAGGCGGCCACCGCCGGACTCAGCGGCGGACGCGAGGTCAAGGACCTGGCCTGGTTCAGGGAGCACGGTTTCTACACCACTGAGTTCCGCCGCCTCGACTGGTATCTCTATCCGACCATGGTAAAGATGGGCTTGCGCTTCGAGCTTCCCTACCAGGAGCGGATCATGCGCTCGGGGCTCGAACTCGAAAACCGCTTGCACGAGCAGGGGGTCCATTGGTGGGACGAGCAACTCAAAGAATATGCGGCGTTTCCCGCATGGGACGACTTGCCCGGCCGCTGGGAGAAAGCGCTGGTCCACGCCGGCAAGCGACCCGAGGATTACCCGTTCTGGCTGCTTACGACCAAAAGCATGCAGTACACGGCCGGCGGCAATGTCGGAAGCCAGCTCATGCACGAGGTCTCGGAGAACGTGCGCGGGCACGCCGGTGTGATTCTGAACAGCAAAGTCGCGGAGTCGATGGGCATCGGGGCGGATGACCTGATCGAAGTCTGCTCGCAATCCGCTTCGACCTGCGGCCGGGCCATCCTGGTGCGCGGCATCAGGCCCGACACCTTGCTGCTCGTGGGCCAGTTCGACCATTGGGCCACTCCCTACGCGAAGGACTTGAATGCGCCGAGCCTGAACACGGTTTCGCCGATGCTGCTGGAGCTTGTCGACGCTACCGGTTCGGTCGCGGACACCGTGCGGGTTGCGATCCGCAAAGTCGGCGGCAAGGGAATTTTCGCTCGCCTGCGCGCGCGTAGCGGGCGCAAGCCGGAGCAGCAAAAGCTTGGGCCCGCAGGCGTAGCGTGAGCACGGGGCCGCGAAAGACCCGCGCGCGGGCGGGTTTCGGAGGTCAGGCGATGACCCGTTATGTAATGGTGGCCGATCTTCGCCGCTGCGTAGGATGCCAAACCTGCACCGCGGCCTGCAAAGTCGCCAACGCGACGCCGCCATGGGTCCAATGGCGATGGGTCCTCGATGTCGAGTATGGCGAATACCCTGATGTTTGGCGCGCGTTCGTGCCGGTTGGATGTCAGCATTGTGCCAATCCGCCATGCTTGGAGGTATGCCCGTCGGGCACCACTTGGCAGCGTGGCGACGGCATCGTCGCGATCAACTACGACCGGTGCATCGGTTGCTCGTATTGCGCCGTCGCCTGTCCTTACCAGGCGCGTTACAAAGTAGACGGCGCGGAATACGCCTATGACGGTTCTCCGATGGAAGTCGAGCGCGCGCGCGAGGATCCGCGGCGCCTCGGCGTGTCCACCAAGTGCGATTTCTGTGCGGATCGGATCGACCAGGGCAAGTCCCGCGGACTCATCCCTGGCCAAGATCCCGAGGCTACCCCGGTCTGCGTCAATTCGTGCATCGCGAACACGCTGTACTTCGGCGACCTCAAGGATCCGCAAAGCGCGGTTTCGCGGCTGCTCAGGGAGAACCAATCGTTCCGCATGCACGAGGAATTAGGCACGGAGCCGGGCTTCTATTACCTGTGGGAGAAAAAATGAGAGCCGTCGAGCCGGAGCTCCAGCGCAATTGGGGAGGGCAAGCCGCGGCCAACTTCATCGGTGGCGGAGCGGGTGCGGGCTTGCTCTTGTTTACCGCTCTGGCCGCCTATCAAAACAGCTTGTGGCTATACCGGACAGGACTCCCGGCCTTGGCCCTGATCGGAACGGGACTGACTTGCGTCTGGCTGGAGATCGGACGCCCGTGGCGCTTCCTCAACGTCTTGCGGCACGGCGGGAGTTCCTGGATGAGCCGCGAGGCCCTGGCCGCCAGCGCACTCTTCCCGGTGGCGCTCGTCGCCATTGCGTTGCACCTTAGAGGACTTGCGCTGATCGCTGCGCTGATCGGTTTGGCGTTTATTTATTGCCAGGCGCGCATGCTCAAGGCCGCCACAGGTATCCCGGTGTGGCGCGAGCCCGCGATCGTCCCCCTGATTTTGTCCACCGGCCTTACGGAAGGCGCTGCGCTGTTCATCATCGTGGCCGCCGCGTTCCCCGCGCGCCCGCGATGGATGCTCCCGGTCCTGATCGTGGCGCTGGTTGGCCGTCTGGTTGCCTGGCAAACCTATCGCGCCCATCTCCGCGTGCCCGGAGCGGCACCGCGGCGCAGCGTCGAGGTGTTGAATCAGATACATGAACCGGTGCGTATCGCGGGCCATCTGCTGCCTCTGGGTCTACTGATGATCGCGCTTGCCGTGCCACCGGGCGCACGGTTACTCGCCGCCGTTGCCGCGGGCTTGAGCTTGGCGGCCGGCTGGTATCTCAAATACAGTCTCGTCTGCCGTGCCTCTTACAATCAGGGCTTTGCCATAGTCCACGCGCCCGCGCGCAGTCCCGGTTACGGCCATGCGGGCGCCAAGCCGGGCTGGACCTGATTGCGGTCGGGGCCCGGTTTTGGGAAGACGCGCATGACGCGGGATGAGGCGAAAGAGGGCGCTCGGATCAGCTTGGCATCGGCGATAACGCGGGGGGCGGACGATCCGCCCTTGCAGCTCAATTTTCCGCAGGAATACAACGCCGCCCGCCATTTCATCGATCGCCATATCGAAGAAGGCCGCGGCAAAAAGACCGCTTACATCGACGACCGCGGCAGTTACACTTACGCGGAATTGGCCGAGCGCGTAAACCGCGCCGGCAACATGCTTAAGGCGCTGGGCGTCGAGTCCGAGCAGCGCGTGATGCTTTGTCTGCTCGACGGTATCGATTTGCCGGCGCTCTTTTGGGGAGCGATCAAGATTGGTGCCGTGCCAGTGCCGATTAGCACGCTGCTCAAGCCCGCCGACTACGACTTCATGCTGCGTGATAGCCGCGCCCGGGTGTTGGCGGTGTCAAGCGATATCCTCGATCGTTTTGAGGCCATTCTTGGCGACCAACCCCGTCTTAAGGCTGTCCTCGTCGCCGCGCCGGAGGCCGCCCGAGGTCCGCGTGGTTATCAGAGTTTCGCGGCGCTGTGCGCGCGGGCGAGCGGCGATCTTGAATCCGCCGCGACAGTGCTCGACGATACCGCCTTCTGGCTCTATACCTCCGGTTCCACCGGCAAACCCAAGGCGGCGGTGCATCTGCACGGCGACTTGGTGCATACGGCCGTCCTATACGGCGAGAAAGTGCTCGGCCTTACCGGGGACGACGTGATGTTCTCGGCGGCCAAGCTGTTCTTCGCCTACGGGCTTGGCAACGGCATGACCTTCCCGCTGCACGCCGGTGCGACCGCCGTGCTGATGGCCGAGCGCCCGACGCCTGAAGCAGTGATGCGGACGTTGCGCGAACACCGCCCCACGATTTTCTACGGCGTGCCTACTCTTTACGCGAGCATCCTGGGCAATGCCACGCTGGCTGGTTCACCAGGGTCCGACCGTCTGCGCTTGTGCGTCTCCGCCGGCGAGCCCTTGCCGCAGAGCGTGGGCATGCGCTGGGTGGAAAGGTTTGGCGTCGATATTCTTGACGGTATCGGCTCGACCGAGATGTTGCATATTTTCATCTCCAACCGTCCCGGCGAAATTCGTTACGGCACCACCGGCCAACCGGTGCCCGGCTATGACATCCTGCTGCTCGACGAAAACGGCCACGGGGTAAACGACGGAGAGATCGGCGACTTGTGGTGCCGAGGTCCGTCGGCAAGCCCCGCCTACTGGAACAATCGCGCCGCATCGCTGCACACCTTCGTAGGACCATGGGTGCGCACCGGCGACAAGTTCATGCGCGACACCCACGGTTATTACCATTACGTCGGGCGCGCCGACGAGATGTTGAAGGTGGGCGGCATATGGGTCTCGCCGTACGAGGTGGAATCGGTCCTGATGGTGCATCCCGATGTCCTGCAGGCTGCGGTGGTCGGCGCCCCTGACGGAGACGGGCTGATCAAGCCCAAAGCCTTTGTGGTGTTGAAGAACGATGCGCAAGGGTCACCGGAACTCGCCGAACAACTAAGACTCTTCGTAAAGGAACGCCTGGCGCCCTACAAATATCCGCGCTGGATCGAATTCCGCACCGAGCTGCCAATGACCTCAACTGCCAAGCTCCAACGCTACAAGCTGCGCGCCACATGACGTAAGGTCCGCCCGGCTTTTTGGCCAGGAAGCCGGACTTGGAATCAGCGCGCCTGTCGCTGCGCTGAGGGCCGCTGAAAACACTCCGCGTCCATTTCCAGCCCAAAGCTAGGGTCTGGGGAAGGCAATCGCTCCCAAGTACCGTTTGCCTCGTTCGCCTGCCGAAGCCGTGCTTTTTTCTAAAAGCCAGAAGCACCGGAATGTTGGTTCCTAGCGACACATGGCACCGTGTCCGAAGGAAACAGTTCGGCGACGCCTCCCGGGTAAATCGAAGCATTTCCGGGAGCGTCGTTAGCACGGGCTTTGCATAGGTCAATAATGAACTACGTCATCTTTGACCTATGCTGAAATTTGCAATATTGGAACTGCTCCATCGTAAGCCGCTTAGCGGCTACGAACTGAAGCGCCGCTTCCAGGGCTCGATCGTCTTTTTCTGGCGGGCTAACCACAGCCAGATCTATCTCGAACTCAAGCGGATGGAGAAGGCGGGGTTGGTCGTGTCGAACCAGGTCCCGCAGGACCGGCGGCCGACCAAGAAAGTTTACGCGGTCACCGCCAAGGGATTGGAAGCTCTGGTGCAATGGTTGCGCGGGCGGCCGAAGCTTCAGTCGGTCAAGGACGAGATGCTGCTCAAGTGTTTCGCCTTCAACCTCATTGCGCCTGATGAAGCCGCCGCCCAGTTAACCCATCATCGCAAGCTGCATGAGGTGCGGCTGGAGCATTACATCAAGATTAAGCAGCAGCTCGAAGCGCGCCATGGCGACCTGCTCGAGACCAGTGACCCGATTCTTTTCTGGAACGTTCTCTGTCTGCGTCAGGCGATCGCCTCTGAACGAATGTACATCGGATGGTGCGGATGGGCGCTGGCCCGTCACCACGATTTCACGGACAAACAGCGTTCGACATCATTCGATGGCGGAGAACAGCTTGATGGACGGCTGGCAAACTAAGACCCTGGACGAAGTTCTCACCTGGTGCCGCGACCTGGTGGAAGACACCAGCTTTCCAACCGTGCGCCACTGGCGCGAAGCCGGAGGCAAGGTGCTGGGCCATTTCCAGGTCTACTTCCCCGAGGAAATCGCCGATGCGGCGGGGATGTTGCCGCTCAAGCTGCGCGGCGCGCCAATTGAGCGCCGACTCGCGGACTCGCACTTCGGGTCCTATCTCTGCTCGGTCATCCGCAGCTCGCTTGAACTTGCCCTGAGCAAGCAGGTGGAAATCGACATGTTCGTGACCCATCCGATCTGTGACGCGGCACGTAACCTGGCCGGGATCTGGGGCCGCAACTACTCTTACCCGTGTCAAATCCTGTATCTGCCGCAAAACCCCAATTCCAGTTACGCCGCCCAATACCTGCGTGACGAATACGACCGGCTCAGGCGCGTGATCGAGGAGGTGGTGGGCCGCCAGGCAACCGACGACCGGTTGCGCGAATCTATTGCGGTCTTTAACCGTAACCGCCGACTGCTGCGTGAGCTCTACGCGATCAAACGCGAGACGCCCTGGCTTTTGCCGATTGACGAGGCCTACGTACTGGTCGCGCTAGGCGGGTTCCTCCCGCGCGAGGAGCATAACCAACTGCTCCAGTCCGTCATCCCGCGGTTAAAGGCGAGGACGGCGAAAAAGCAGGACAAGGTGCGCGTGGTCTTCGAAGGCGGCTTTTGCGAACAGCCGCCGCTCGACCTGCTGCGCCTGCTCGCACAGTCATGCTACGTGGTCGACGACGACCTGCTCATCGGCTTGCGCTGGATCGAGCAGGACGTGCCGACCGAGGGTGATCCGCTGATGAACCTGGCGCAGGCCTACATAGAAAACTCCTCGTACAGCCCGGTCCAGCACGATCTGCGCAAGCCCAAGGAAAAGATGCTTCTGGAGCGGCTAAAGAACAGCGCCGCCGAGGCGGCGATCATTACCGCGGCCAAGATGTGCGAACCCGGCCTGGACGAGCAGGTCGCCTATTGCAAGGCGCTCGACGCGGCGCGCGTGCCCTATATCGTCAGCGAGTTCGAAGAGGGCATGACCGGCTTCGACAATCTGCAACTCCAGCTCGAAACTTTCGTCGAGAACCTGCTCTTCGAGTAACCGCGGGCGCGCGGAGGATCACGCGCGGAGGATGAATCGATGGACGACCAAGACCATGGCTCAGAAATTCTCGGGCGCGGCGCCAGAGAGGGGGGGCGGTTGTTCCGGGAATGGTTCAGCAGGCTCAGCGCGGCCCCCGAACGCGGCGAAAAGACGGCCTACGTCTTCGTGATGGGAAGCCTGGCCGAGCTGCTGCGGACGTTCGATTTTCACCTCTCGTTCCCTGAAATCAACTCGCTGCAGACCGCAGTGCGCCGCGTCGCGCTCGACTACCTCAACCTGGCTGAGGACTACGGCTACTCGCCCGACATCTGCGGTTACGTCAAGGCCGACGTGGGCATGCAGTTGCGCCGCGGCGAGCATCCGATGGGGCGTATCCCGAAGCCGGCCTTGGCCGTGCTGACCAACGCCTGCAATACCTATATCAAGTGGGCCGAGATTTGGGAGCGGATGCACGGGATGCCGACGTTTACCTTGGATATCCCCGGCCCGCGCGGCGCTGACCGATATTCACAGCCCGGCGATCCCGAGTTCGAGAGTGACCGCAAGTACGTGGAGTACCAGTTGCGCGAGCTGATTTCGCTGTGCGAGCAGGTCAGCGGCAAGAAGTTCGACATCGACCGGCTGCGCGAGACCTTGGCACACGCCAACCGGATGGGCGCCGCGTATCAACGGGTGCTGGATCTGAACCGCAACGCCCCGGCGCCTTTCAACGCGCTCAGCGACGGAACCATCTACCTGGGCGTCGCCAACGCGCTGCGCGGCCATCCTGACGGCGCGCGCTACTTCGAGGAACTGGCCGAGGAGATGACCTACAAGGCCGCCCACCGCATCGGCACCCTGACCGAGGAGCAGTACCGCCTGATCTTCGTCGGCGTCCCGTGCTACCCCATCTTCCGCAAGTTCTCCGAATTGTTCACAACCCGGGGCGGTGTGTTCGTCACTTCCCAGTACCTGCAGTTTGCTGGCGGCAGCTTGGATGCGGGATTTGAATATGATCTGAGGCGCCCGATCGAAAGCCTGGCTGAAGGGGTACTGTTCTGCCAGCGCCGCTCGATGTACGGCATGTTTTTCGGCGAGCGCGAGCTCGTCGAGATGGTGAAGACCTACCGCGCCGACGGGATCGTCTTTCACGCGATTAAGAGCTGCCGCACGGTCTCCACTGGACTGGCGGATAAACGCCGCGCCCTGACCGAGCGGGGCGACATGATGTCGCTGTTTATCGAGTCCGACCTCGTCGATCAGCGGGTCGTCTCCGAGGCCCAGATGAAAAACCGGATTGACGCTTTTTTTGAGGGACTGAGTTCGCGCAGACTGCGCGCGGGAGGCGGCGCGACCTGACGGCTCGGGCGCGGCGCCGTCCCAGTCTTCGCCGCCGCGCAGTAACAAGCTGGAGCGGCGCTGGCCGCCATTTACTGGCGAGGAGCGGATTCATGGCTTACGCAGCGGGAGTTGATGTCGGGTCAACGCAGACCAAGGCGGTAGTGGTGGACGAGAACGGCGCGATCATCGGCAAGGCCGTGATCGATACCGGGGCGAACGTGGTCAGCGCCGCCGAGAAAGCCTTCCTGCTGGCGCTGCAAGCGGGCGGCGTGCTCGAGGAGCAGGTGGGCTATATCGTCGGCACCGGCTACGGACGCTACCGGGTCACTTTCGGTGACTCTCAGGTGACCGAGATCAGTTGCCATGCCCGCGGCGCCGCACGGATGTTTCCGGGCAGCCGGACCGTGCTCGACATGGGCGGCCAGGACACCAAGGCCATCCGCGTCAAGCCCAACGGCGAGGTCACGGACTTCTGCATGAACGACAAGTGCGCCGCCGGGACCGGCCGCTTCCTGGAGGCGGCCGCCTTCGCCCTGAGCATTCCGCTGGGCGACCTCGGCGACATCGCGCTGCACGCCGATAAGCCGGTCTCGATCAGCACCACCTGCACGGTGTTCGCCGAATCCGAAGTGCTCTCGTGGCTCGGCAAGGGTAAGAAGGTCGAGGACATCCTGATGGGCGTCCATCGGTCGATTGCGAGCCGCTCGATCGGGCTTTTGCGCCGCGTCGGCATCGTGGAACAGGTGACCTTCACCGGCGGGGTGACCCGCAATCCCGCGATGGTCGAAGTGCTGAACCAGGCCTTGGGACTCCAAATGAACGTGGGCGAACAAGCGCATTTCATGGGCGCGCTGGGCGCGGCGTTGTTCGCCCTGGACCACATTGCCGACAGCCGGCGCCCGCTCGGCGCCAAGGAGGCTTGAACGATGGGCTTCACCGCTGGAATTGACGTCGGCTCGACTTACATCAAGGCCGCCATTATGAGCGAGGACCGGCGGCTGGTCGGCAAGGCGATGCTCCACACCGGGTTTAGCCTCGCCGAGGCCGCCGATCAAGCCTATCACAAGGCCCTAGCCGAAGCCGGATTGGCCGAGAGCGACGTGGCCTACGTGGTGAGCACCGGTTACGGGCGCTACCAAGTGGCGTTTCGCGATGTCCAGGTGACCGACCTCACCGCCCAGGCGCGCGGCGCCTGCTACTTCTTCCCCGCCACCAGGACCGTGCTCGACGTGGGCGGGCAGACCATGAAGGCAAGCCGCCTGGACCCGAGCGGCAAGGTGCGCTCCTTTCGGCTTAACGACAAGTGCGCCGCCGGGACCGGCGCCTTTCTGGAAAAGACCGCTCGCTACCTGGGCTACGAAATCGAGCGTCTCGGGCCGCTCATCGAGACGTCGGAGAAGCCGGTCACGATTTCCAGCGTGTGCGCCGTATTCGCCGAGTCGGAAGTGATCAATCATGTGTCCGAGGGACAGACCGCCGCGGACATTATGCACGGGGCGATCGCCTCGCTGGTCGATCGCTCGTTGCAGTTGATGAAGCGCGTGCAGATGGAACCGGAGTTCACCCTGGTCGGCGGCATCCTGCGCTTCGCGACGATGGCTCGCGCGATGCGCGAGCGGCTGAAAAAAGACGTAAACGTGCCGCCGGACGATCTCGCGCAATACACCGCCGCGATCGGCGCGGCGATACTGGCCCTGCGCCGGCTCGAAAAACTGCGCGCCGACGGCGCCAAGCGCGAGACCACAGCGCAAACGCGCGCGGCGCTGGTTGGCTGAGCCGGGTCTAACGCCTAACTGGTATCGCGCACGTGAACCAGCGCGAAGCGGAACTCGTGGCACAGGGGTGGACGCGCCGGTTTGTCGGCGCGCCACCACGCTTGCAGGAAGCCATGCAACTCTACCAATCGCTTGGCTACGAAGTGCTCCTCGAACCGCAAGCCCCGGAAGAGCTCAACGACGAGTGCCGGAGCTGCGCGCTTGCCCTGGGCTTGTACCGCGTGATTTTCACGCGCCCGGCAAGGCCCGGTGGAGCGTAAACCGCGCGCACGCTAGCGGGCCGCGCGCGCCAAGGGAAAGAACGCCGATGAAAATTACGGACGCGCTGAGAGCTGAGCATCGCATCCTGCGCGCGCGGCTCGATCTCCTTGAGCAGCTTCTTGGCGCCGGCGCGCCGCTTGCCGGTCTGCTTGCTGGCGCGGCGCAGTTGACCGGCGCCCTCCTGCCGCATGCCCACCTCGAGGACGAACTCTTGTTTCCCGCGCTCGAATCCCATCTGGGCGCCGGGAGCGGGCCGCTGGCCGTGATGCGCGCCGAACATGAAGAGATTGAGCGCGGCCTGGCCGCCATTGCTGCGCGGCAAGGCGCCGCAGACGTGCGGGAGAGGCTGGCGCACGTTCTAGCGGTGGCGCGCCAGCACTTCGCTAAGGAAGACGAAGTGTTGTTTCCGATGGCGGAGGAGGTTCTGGACGGCGGCGTGCTCGAGGAGCTAGACGCTGAACTCCTCCGGCGGCGCGGCGGCCGGCCGTTTGATCTAGCTTGAAGCCAGGCCCGGAACGGCACCCGTGCGCTTCGCCGGAGCGGTGAGCGTCCGCGAGGATACGCCGCGCTGATGATGTGGTTTTTATACGGCAATAAGGCTTCGTCCAACAACGAGCGGGCCGCGGCATAGCGGCCCTCAGGAGATGTGAACCAATGCTGGCTTATCCAAGTGAATTGCTGTCCGAACAGGAGCTGAGCCTGCGGCGTGAGGTCGCTCGTTTCGTCAAGTGGGTGCCAAGGCAGCTCATCCTCGATATGGATGCGGACCGCGTCCGCTATCCGCGGGAATACGTCGAAGAAGCCGGCCGCAGAAATCTCCTGGGCCTCAGATTCCCGCAGGCATACGGAGGCCGCGGCCTGCCCTGGACCAGCGAACTTCTCGCCCTGGAAGAGATCGGCGCGCTGGGAACGTCGCTCTCCTGCCTTTATTCGCTCGTGAGCGTGGTCGGCGAAGGCATCGCAGCGTTCGGGACCGAGGAGCAGAAGAAAAAATACCTCGGCGGGATGATCGCCGGGCGCCTTACTTCGGCCGAGGCCCTGACCGAGCCGCGCGGCGGATCGGATTTCTTTGGCGCGGTGACGCGCGCCGAGCGCAAGGGTGATTTCTACATCCTCAACGGTCAGAAGCGCTTCGTCGTCGGCTCCGAGGGGGCCGATTTCTTCCTGGTTTATGCGAAAACCTCCGCGGACGGCGATCCGAGAAAATCGATGACGGTGCTGCTCGTGGACCGCAGCGCGGAAGTGGTGGTCGAGCACATTTACGGCCTGATGGGCACGCGCGGCGGCGGAACCGGCCGGGTCAGGTTCCGCGACGTGAAAGTGCCGATCAGCAATGTCCTCGGCGGAGAGGCAGGCGTGGGCCGCGGCGGCGACGTGTTCGACCGGATGATGGTGCCGGAGCGCATGCTGCCGGCGCTCGGCGCCATCGGGATGAGCCGCGCCGCACTTGAAATAGCGGCCCGTTACGCGACGCGCAGAAAGGCCTTCGGCCAGCCGATCAACAGGTTCGAGGCCGTGAGTTTCATGGTCGCCGATTGCGTCACACGCATTGACGCGGTCAGGGCGCTTTGCCGCGAAGCATGCCGCGCGATAGACGCAGGCGTCGATCCGGGGCGGGTGCGCAGGATGGCGTCGGAGGCGAAGAAATTCGGCTCCGAGGCGGCGTGGAGCGTCGTGAACGACGCGATGCAGATCCTGGGCGGCATCGGGTACACGGATGTTTTCCCAATCGAACGGCTCCTGAGAGACGCCCGCCTCAACCTGATTTGGACGGGAACCAACCAGATCATGAACCTCTTGATCCAGCACGAGTTCTTCAAGGAACTTCGCGCCGCCGAGGCCGCCGAGAGAGAGGGCCGGGATAGCGAAGACGACGCCGAAGGCGCGCGCCTTGCGGAAGAGAAGATCTACGAATAGCCATTGGCTCCCCGTGACCGCCGGCGAGGGTTCGGTACAGCAGCGACGCGCTGGTGCGTGGCATATCTGCGCCTATATCTTATTTTTTATTTACAGGGAGTAAGCGGCAACAACCCGCAGGTTAATTATGGAGCAATCGACAGGTGATCTGATAAGGCGGCTTTCACGGCTGGAACTGCAACAGGCCATACTCCAGCGCAGCAACAAACGGCTGCGGCTGATGACTGGCGCGCTGATGCTGCTTTGCGGTGCGCTGATCACGATGGGGCAGACGAATTCAGCGGTGCCTGAAACACTGCAGGCGCAACAATTCGTGCTGCGCGACAGCGGCGGCAAGGTGCGCGGCGCGATGGGCATGACATCCGACGGTGCGGTGGGGCTCGATTTTAAAGACGCCAAGGGCCATACCCGAGTGACCCTTGATCTCGCTGCGAACGGCACGCCAGGATTAGACTTCTTTGATCAGGACGGCAAGCTGCGCACGACCCTGGCGCTGGGGCCGGCCGGCGAACCCGGACTCGGTCTCTACGGTTCCGACGGCCATCTGCGAACCAGCTTGGATGTTCCAGCGGCCCGGACTCCCGGTTTGGCGTTTTATCATCAAGACGGCAAGCCGGCTTGGGGAGCTCCCTAAAGTGCGCTCAGAGCAACGATGCTTCATCCCGCGCCGCTCAATCGGAGCGCTCATTCTGCTTGGCCTGGTCGCCTGTGCCGTGAGCGGATGCGGACCCGTCTATGGCTATCCGGACTACCCTGATTATGGCTATGCGCCATACTCATGGGGCTGGGGAAACGGCTGGGGCTATGAGCCCGACTTCGCCGTCCACCATCCGTGGGAAGAACATCACGAATTCGGCCATCATATGGAATTCTTTCACGGCGGTGGTTTTCACGGCGGTGGTTTTCACGGCGGCGGTGGCCATCATTGAGCCGCCGCATGGCGTCAGAGGCAGGCATCACCGCGCAGACTATTATCGCTGGCCGAGGAGTACGCCGGGCTGAAGCTGGAGCAGGTCAAACGGCTCAAGGATCTGGAGCGTAAGAACTCGCGGCTCAAACGCCTGGTGACTGAACTGTCGGGTGTGGCTGAACGAGGGCTCATGTGTGCGGCTGCGGCCCAACCACGCCTGGAGCTACGACTTCGTCAGCGCAGCAACTCGTGACGGCCGTAAAAACGGCGGCGTTCAACTCTCCGTCGAAACTGGCAACTGCAACTGCCGATCCGGCTGCGTAGCGTGCTGCCGCGCGATCCAGACCAGCAGCAAAAGCGCCGGCAGCGTCGCCACGGTCGTGAACAGGAAGAACGGCACCCAACCGAGCTTGTCGGCCAGCACGCCGCCCGAGGATGCCACCAGTGTGCGCCCCACCGCGGCGAGCGAAGAGAGCAACGCATACTGGGTCGCGGTGAACGACGGCGAGCACAGGCTCGAGAGGTAGGCGATCAGGGCCGCGCCGGCCATCGCACCCGTCACGTTTTCGGCGGCAACGCAGAGCGCCAGATAGTCGAGACGATGGCCGCCCACCGCTTGCAGCACGTAAAATAAATTGCCCGCCGACTGCAGCACGCCGCACAGTATCAAGGCGCGCACGATGCCGAGTCGCGCGGCCACCACCCCGCCGGCCAGCGCTCCGAGAATGGTCGCAAAGAATCCGACCAGCTTGGAGACCGCCGCGATCTGGCCGAGCGAGAAGCCGAGCGAGATGTACAGCGGCATCGCCATCACGCCCGCCATCGCTTCGCCCAGCTTATAGCCCAACACGAAGACCAGGATCGCGGGCCAGCGCGGCCGCAGCATGAAGTCGGCGAAGGGCCCGCTCACCGCCGTCGCGAGCCAGTCGCGGAGCGCATCCCATCCGCGGCTTCGGACACGATGCGCGGGCTCGGCTGGCGCTGCCGGCTCGGGGCCGCACAGGAACACGAGCATTCCGCTCATCAGCAGCGCCGCCATCGTGGCGTAGGCTGCGAACCAGCCGGCGCGCGCGGCAATCATCAACGCTCCCGCCCCCGAAACCAGCATCGCGATCCGGTAGCCGGTCTGGATCATGCCGGCGCCCGGCCCCTGTTGCTCGGGCGTGAGAATCTCGACGCGCCAGGCGTCGATAACGATGTCCTGGCTCGCCGAGAGGAAGGCGACCAGCAACGCCAGCGCCCCCATCAGGACAAGATCGCTCTTGGGGTCGCAGGTGCCCAGGCCGAGCGTCGCGGCGACGAGCGCGATCTGGATCGTGATTCCCCAGCCGCGCCGGCGCCCCAGCGGCAGCGGCGGCGGCAGCCGATCGATCAGCGGCGACCATACGAACTTCAGGGCGTAGGGCGTGCCGACCAGAGCGAAGGCGCCGATCGCCGAGCGGCTAACGCCGGCGGTGGCAAGCCAAGCCGAGAGCGTCGAAAAGGTGAGCAGGAGCGGCAAGCCGCTGGCGAAGCCAAGCGGCAGGATCAGAAGCACTCGCCGATCGGCATACACGGCGAGCGAACGCCGCCACCTGGTCATGCCCGTTTTTGCCTTCTCACGCGCCGCGCTCCTGACGATTCATCGGCTCGCGCCGCCGACCAGCGGTAGCGGCGTCTTCTTTCGCGAAGCCGGAAACGACTCTTTCAGCGCCGGTAGGCCGGGTCTTCCCGCGATCGCTTCCCGCAAACGTACTGTTCTATTGTAAAAGCCCTTTCGACTTTATCGATTCGGCTTCGATCGAAGACCACCTGGCGATCGGCGATCTTCCACACCCCTGCTCTGCGCTCGAAGCGATCGGCGTATCTGCCCTCGAAGATCAAATCCTCCTTGGTGCCATCCTTCGCCTGCCGCCGGTGAACGGCGAAAAAGTAGCTCTCGCAGTGGGCGACCTCCCCTTCGATCTCAATCAACTCGTTGGCGATGTAATGACTCGTGCTCTCGTCCCTGCCCAACGACTTCAGCGCCCAGGAAATGAAATCGGCGGCCTGGCCTTTGAACAGTCCGTGATCGTCCGTCGCGTCGGGATGATAAACGCTGTGGAGCAGTTCCGCGTCACACCGGTCTATCCCCCGGCAATAGCGCATCAGGACTTCGTGAATCTCCTGCTTGTCCAGCAGCATCTGGATAGCGCGTTGGGTTTTCTCGTCGCTGCTCATGACTTTCTATTTCGACTCCTCCAAGGATGGCCGCAGCTATGACCAAGCGTCACGGCCCGGCTGGTTGCTCTGCAAAAACAAAATCGCCGCGCTTCAGGCAATGGGGTCTGACAGCGCCGGATCGCCGGACATTATCGCGCGCGCGAGCGCGAAGCGATGCACCTCGGAGGGGCCGTCGTAGATTCGGAACGCCCTGATGTCGCGGTAGATGCGCTCGACCACCGTGTCACCGGTGATGCCGAGACCGCCGAGAATTTGCAGGGAGCGATCGACTACCCGGCCGAGCGCCTCCGAGCAGAACACCTTGCACAGGCTGGTCTCATTGCGCGCTTTTTCGCCGCGGTCGAGCAGCCACGCGGAATGCCGGATCGCCAGGCGGCACAGGTGCAGATCGGATGCGTTGTCGGCAAGCTGGAACCCCACGCCCTGGTGCTCGCCGATGAGTTTGCCGAACGCGTGGCGCCGCCGCGCGTAGTCCGCGGCAATCGCGTGGCAGCGCCGGGCGGCGCCGAGCCATCGCATGCAGTGCGTCAGCCGGGCCGGGCCGAGGCGAACCTGGGCGTTGCGAAAGCCGCGGCCGATCTGGCCCAGAATCCGCTCGGCGCCGACGCGCACGTCGTCGAACTCCACTTCCGCGTGGCCCCCGGGCATGTTGCTGTCAAGCGTCTCGAGCTGGCGGACGATCCTGAACCCCGGCGCGTCCATGTCGACCAGAAACATGGTTGCTCCGCGATCGCTCCCATCCTCCCCGAGCGTGCGGGCCATCACGATATTCAGGCTTGCGCCGGAAGCGCCGCTGATCAGCCACTTGCGGCCCGCGATGACAAATTCGTCGCCGTGGCGCCGCGCCGTGGTCTTCATCAGATTGGGATCCGAGCCCGCGCCATCGTCAGGCTCGGTCATCGAGAACGCGGTGCGGATCTCGCCCGCCACCAGGGGCCTGAGCCATCGTTCCTTTTGCTCGTCGGTCGCGACCTTGTCGAGCAAATTGGTGTTGCCCTCATCCGGCGCCATGATATTGAGCGCGAGCGGGCCGAGCGGCGACCATCCCGCGGCCTCGAACACCACCGCCATCGCCCGATGGTCCAGGCCGAGCCCGCCCCATTTCACCGGCGCATGGGGCGATAGCAGGCCGGCCGCGCGCCCAAGCGCAATCAGCTCTCGACGCAGATCCTCGCCGGGGCCATGCGGCCCCTGCCTGGGATCACGTTCGAGCGGCACGATCTTTTCGCGGATAAAGTGGTCGACCCGCTGTTTGAGGTCGACCAGCTCCTGGGGCAGTGAAAAATCGATCACGGTTGGCTCCTGCGGCATCCAAATTCGCCCAAAGCACGCGCTGGCAAAGCGGCGGCGGCCGTCGTGAGACTGATCCGCATGGTCCTCGACATCTGTTCCGCCCACGACTAGTAGGCCGCACGCCGCCGACGGTCAAGCGGACGCTCGATTTTGCCGCCCGCCCCTGCCGCTGAGGCGGGTCCGCTTGCAAATCCTCAGTCGTGTGCTAAAGCGAACACCACCAATGGCCGCAAAGGCGGCATCCGTTCATGGCGGAGCGGCGCAACCATGCGCGTCGCAGACGGCGCCGGGGTTTCCTGCTCGATCATCGCCGTTGAAGCAGCGGCTCAACCGGCGGCGTAGGCTTCCACTTCGACCTCGAATCCCGCACGCTCGATCAACTCGCGCGTGCGGTCGAAATTCCATCCGCCGGTGGTGAGATAGCCATTGACGAAAATCGAGTTGACGGCGTTGAAGAGCTCGCCTTGCCGCTCGCCGAGGTTAAGTTCCCGCCCGCCGGCGGCGCGAACCTCACTGCGCGGGTTGAGCAGCCGAAACAGGCATGCGGCCTTGAGGCATCGTTGGGGAGTCAAACGCCGCGAATTTTCCAGCGGCGTGCCCGCGATGGGATGCAGAAAGTTCAGCGGCACCGAGTCCGCGCGCAAACGGCTCGCCGCCAGGGCCAAATCGATCACGTCGTCATCCGTCTCCCCCATCCCGATGATCCCGCCCGAACAAACCGACAATCCCGCCGCGCGCACGTTTTCGATCGCTCGTACGCGATCGTCCCAGCTGTGGGTCGTGCAGATTTCCGGATAGAAGCGGCGGCTGGTGTTGAGGTTGTGGTTGATCCAGCCGGCCCCCGCCGCTTTCAACTGCCGGGCCTGTTGCTCCTCCAGCAGCCCGATCGAGAGACAAAGTTCGAGCCGGGGAAACTCGGCCCGGATGCTCTCGCAGGCCTGGGCCAGATGCTCAATTTCGCGCGCTCCCGGCCCCCGCATGCTGCATACCATGCAGTAGCGCCGCGCGCCGCTGGCAACCGCCAGGCGGGCGCCTTCGATCAGCTCGGCAACGCTTTGCAACTTGTAGATGGGAATGTCCGCCTGCGAGATCCGCGACTGTGAGCAATAGTTACAGTCCTCGGGACAGATGCCGCTTTGCGCGTTGCGCAGAACGCAGATCTTAACCCGGCGCCCGAAGCTGGCCTCGCGCACGGTCAGGGTCGCCGCGAGCAACTGCGCAAGATTCTCATCCGGACAATTCAGCACCGCGCGAGCTTCCTCGCGCCGCAATTCCTCGCCGGTGAGCACCCGCTCGACCATACGCTTCAAATCAAGTTCCTTGAAATTCAAAACCTTCCCCACCTCTGCTGACAGTGTTGGCAAACTGGCGGCTGCTCGAATCAGACCGGACTAATGCCCCGCAGGTTGCCACGATTTCCGGCGCAAGCGCGCGATATTCTCCCACGGCGATGCTGCAACTCCAATACCGCGCGGCCGGCAAGGCCCTGTCGGCCTACTGCTTTTGCCCGGCGAGCCAGGACTCGGTCTGCGCCAGTGCGGTCTTGAGCTTATCGATCAGCTGGTCGACTTCCTGGGGCGTTATGATCAGCGGGGGCGACATACATACAGTATCGCCCATCGCCCGGATCAGCAGACCCTCCCGGCGCGCGGCGTCGCGGAAATGGCTGCCGACGCCAAGCGACTCCGCAAAGGCTTCGCGAGTTTGCCGGTTGCGCACCAGCTCCACGCCGGCCATCAGGCCCAGTCCGCGCATTTCACCCACGATCGGTGAAGCGCGCAGTTCCTGGAGGCGCTGATGCAGCCGCTCGCCCATCTTGCGGGCGTTCTCGACTACGCCGTCGCGCTCCATGATCTCGAGCGTCTTGACTCCGGCCGCGCAACAGGCCGGATTGCCGGTGTTGGTAAAGCCGTGCCAGACCGCAGCACCCGCGGACGAATCCCGCAGCGTCTGATAAATCCGTTCGTGAACGATCACCGCGCCCAGCGGCAGATAGCCGCTGCTGATGCCCTTGGCGCAGGAGATGATGTCCGGGCGCACGTCCCAGTGCTCGCAGGCGAACATCTTCCCGGTGCGGCCGGCGCCGGTGATGACCTCGTCCGCGACCATCAGCACGTCGTACTTGTCGCAGATCTGGCGAATCCGCGTCCAATATTCCCTGGGCGCCGGAATCACCCCGCCGGCGCCCATCACCGGTTCGGCGATGAAGAAGGCGACCCGGTCGGGCCCTTCTGCGAGAATCGCTTTTTCCAGCTCGTCAGCGCAGGCGACCGCGCACGACGGATACTCCTTGTCCAGCGGACAACGGTAGCAGTACGGCGGAGCGATGTGCCGCACGTCGGGCAGCATCGGTTCGAAAAACTCGTGAAAGTGATCGATGCCGGTGAGGCTGGCGGCGCCGCAGGACGAACCGTGGTAACCCTTGGTGCGGGCTATCGCAACCGTCTTGTTCTGGTAGCCCCTGAGCCGATAGTACAGGCGCGTAAGCCGGATGACGGACTCATTGGATTCCGATCCGCCGCTGGTGAAGAAGACCCGGTTGAGTCCCGGGGGCGCCAGTTCGGCCAATTTGGCGGCGAGTTCGATCGCCGGCGGCGTCGAAATGTTCAGCAGTCCGAGATGGAAGGAGAGCGTCTCGAGCTGCTGCGCAACCGCCTCGGCAATCTCCTTGTTGCCGAAGCCCAGATTGACGTTCCAGATCGCCGAGCTCCCATCGAGATACTGCTTGCCGTTGGCGTCCCATACGAACACGCCTTTGCCGCGAACGATGATAAGCGAGCCTTCCTGCGCATGCTCATCAAGGGACGCAAAGCCCGGCAGCTTGTGCTTGCGATCGAGTTGGTCAAGGCGCTTGGCGTCAATCTCGAAGCGCAGCCCGCCCGAGGCGCTCGAAGGTTTCTGTACTGCTGTAGCCATTTGGAGACCCGCTCCTGTAAGACCTGCTTGTTGCTACTCACTTGCCCCGCGCAGCCGGCCCGCGACCATCGCGGCGGAGCCGGTCCAGGGCCGTTGCGGCCACCCGATTACGCTACCGCACCGCGGGCTTGCCCGCATCCGCTCGCCCGCCACACAGCCTCAGGCGCCGCGTCCGCCTCTCAGCGCGGCGCGCCATTTGACCGTGGCCTCGCGATCGACGGCGAGCGACTCGTCCTCGATCCGTCCCTCGAAGACGACGCCGTAAACCTGCCGGGCCTTCTCCGGCGAAACCCATCCTTCCAGCACGTCCGTGCGCACCATCTCCGGATCGCGATCGAGCGGGCTGCCATAGCCGCCGCCGCCGGTGTCCACGCCGACGATATGCTCGCCCGGCTGGATTTGCTCGGCCGAGACCGCGGGCAGTTCGTGCTCGCCGCCTTCACGGTCAAGCTTGGCGGCATACGAGGCCTGCCCCGGATGGCCGCCGAGAACGCCCTTGGGCGGGTTGCGATGGCCGTCGAGGGGGTAGACCACCATCATCGGATCGCGCTTGGGGCCGTAAACCACGCGCGCGCCGGGAGCGCCGCGAAAGCGGCCCGCGCCGCCGCTGTCGGTCAGCAGCCGTGCGCTCTTGCAGATGATCGGGTACTTCTGCTCGTCGATCTCGATGCTGTCGCGGTACATCAGGCCCGCCACGACCGGCAGCCCGTAATTGATCCATCCGTCGTTGTGCGGCGTCCCCGGACCGCCGTTGGCGCCCATGAAGAGCTGGTTGACGTAGGGCGCGCCCTTGCGGCGAAAGTCGCCACCGGAGACCACGCCGTATCCGGGCCCCATCCCGAGACCGCCCTCGGCCAGGCCGTAGCCGTCGCCGAGCTGGGCGAAGGCGGCCTGCGTGATGTTGACCAGGCGGTCGCCGATGTTGGTGGTCGCGACCGAGCACGAAGTTGGAAAGCGCGGGATTCCCACGACGCAGTTCTCGCGCAGATGCACCGTGATGCGGCGGAAGCTGCCGGCGTTGTGCGGCACGCCAGGATCGATCGAGTTGAAAACGCCGGTGACAACGTTGTTGATGGCACAGGTCTTCGACTCATTGAGGCCGCACGGGACGCAATCGATATTATCGCGCAGATCGATCTCGACCCGCCCCTGGGTGGCATCGATTCTCACCCGGACCTTCAGCGGCACCCCCTCGGGCACCGCGGGGAACGGATCGTGCGCGCCCACGCCGGTGAACTCGGCCGAGGGGAGCTGCTTCAACGCATGGGTCATCCGGCGTTCTGAGTAGTCGAACCATTCGCGGATGAAGCCGCGAATCAGCGGTCTGCCAAATTTGGCGGCCAGTTCCTTGAGCCGGCGCTCGCCGATCCGCGCCGCGCCGAGCATCGCCAGGTAGTCGCCGTACCACTGGTCGGGCACGCGGATGCGCCGCCGGCACATCCGGATGATGTCGTCGAGGTCGCTAAAGTTGCGCTGGATTCTCACGCACGGAAAATTCAACGCTCCTTCTTCGTAAACGTCGCCCGCAAACGGCATGTAGGTGGTTGGCAGGCTGTTGCCGCAATCCGCCTGATGGGCCTTGGCGCAGCAGGTGAACAGATGCTCGCCCTCGACGAAGACCGGCACCAGGATCGTATGGTCGGCGCTGTGCGTGTTGCCGAGGTAGACGTCGTTGTGCAAAAAGGCGTCGCCCTCGGCGAGGTCCGGATGCAGATTGCACATCGCCTCGCTCAGGAACTGCGAGCCGAAGACATGGACCGGCAAGCCTTCGGCGGAGGCGAGCAACTGGTTGTCCCCGGTGACCAGCGAGCAGGAGAAATCGCGCGCCATG
>JAKAVN010000136.1 GCA_021827495.1 Deltaproteobacteria bacterium
GATGCCCCGGCGCGCGAGCTTGTAGAGCGGCACGCCGCCGCGCTTGATGGCGGAGAAAATGGGCGGCTGCTGCACGATTTTGCCAGTGAAACGCGCGGCGCTTTCCTTCAGCATCTCCGAAGTAAACGGCGGGACCTCGGCCGTGCCCACTTCGACACCGGTGCGGTCGAGTGTGTCGGTCTCGATCCCGAGCCGGATGAGGCCCACGTACTCTTTTTCGCCGTCCTGCAGAAACGGCGCGAGCTTGGTCGCCTCACCCACCAGGATCGGCAGCAGGCCGGTCGCGAAGGGATCAAGGGTGCCCAGATGGCCGACGCGCTCGGGCCGCACACGCGCCTTGATTTGGCGCACCACCTCCGCCGAGGTAATCCCGGCGGGCTTGTCGACGATCAACACTCCATCCATGGGCGGTGCGGCGACGATAGCCGATATTGCGCCGCGGCGTAAGCCTCGCCGCCGCATGGACGGCGCCGGCGCGCGCGCCGAGCCGGCGCACAGCCGTCTAATTCCGGGCTAATCCTTTTCCGGGCTAATCCTTGCGGGCGTTACGCAGCAGCACGTCGATACGGGCGGCGCGTTCGAGTCCGGGATCGAATTCGAACTCGAGCTCGGGCGCGTAGCGCAGGCCGAGCGCGCGGCCCACCTGGCGGCGAATGAAGCCGCCCGCGCTCTTGAAGCCGGAGATCGCCTCGGCGGCGCGCGCTTGTCCTTCGAGATGCGAGAAGAAGACCCGGCCGTGGCGCAGGTCGTCGGTCATCTTGACCCCGGTGAGCGTGATGCCGCGCAAGCGCGGATCCTTCAGGTCGCGCAGCAGCATCAGCGAAAGCTCGCGCAGCACCATCTCGGCGACGCGTTCGGACCGGCGTGGTTCGGAAGCCATCAAGGCCATGTTAGCGCGTGCGCGCGAGCGCACAAACGGCGCGGCGCGGGCCACACGCTCGAGCGCGCCGGATCGTGCCGAGCGGTTATACCTGTTTTTGCGGCCCGGTAGCCTTGAACGCCGGGGGCATTTCGCACAATGCTTTGTGTTTTACGCAATCCGCCGCGCCCGCGAGCGATCGCGCGAAACGCTCAGTAGTTGATTATCTCGAGGCGCTCTTTGCCCAGCGGGGCGAGGCCGAGCGCATCGATGAAGTTGACCACTTCGCGCAGCGCCGAATCGACGAAGGCGCGATCGCTGCCGACCTGGCAGATGCCCAATTCGGCGCGCTGCCACAGATCGTGGCCATCGGATTCGGCAATTGAAACGTTGAACTTGGAGCGCACGCGATCCTTGATCGCGCGCAGCACCTGGCGCTTGCCCTTGAGCGAATGGTTCTCCGGCAAGAACAGGGTGAGCTGCAAGACACCTACAACCATCGGTCTCGGGGCCCTGCCCGCCCCCGCGCAGCGGCCCGCGGCACACTTGCGCAGCCGTCTCTTCAAGCGCTCTGCCGCCGCGATGCGGCGGGGGCGCACGCGCACGTCAAGGCCGCCGAGCGCGGGCGCCCGGCGGCGCCGCCGCGCGATCAGGTCTGGAGCTGCTTCTCGGCCGTGGCGTGGCCGCGGCTCGCGTCGGCGCGCGGGGTCTCGAGCTTGCGCGCGATGGCTTCCATCTCGAACGCCTCGATCACGTCGTCAGGCTTGAGGTCGTTGTAGTTCTCAAGCCCGATGCCGCATTCGTAGCCGGCGGCGACCTCGCGCGCGTCATCCTTGAAGCGGCGCAGCGAGCCGACCTTGCCTTCCCATACGACCCGGCCGTCGCGCACCAAGCGCGCCCGTCCGTTGCGCGTGATCTTGCCGTCGACCACCATCGAGCCCGCGATCGTGCCGCCCGGTACGTTGAAGGTCTTGCGCACCTCGGCGCGGCCGAGCGCTTTTTCGCGGTAGGCCGGCGCCAGCAGCCCTTCCATCGCCTCGCGCATCTCGTTGATCGCCTCGTAGATCACCGTGTAAAGGCGAATCTCGACGCCTTCCTTCTCGGCCAGCGCGGCGGCTTTGGGTTCGGGCCGGATGTTGAAGCCGAGGATCACGGCGTTGGAGGCCGAGGCCAGCGTCACGTCGGTCTCCGAGATGGCGCCGGCGGAGCTGTGGAGGATTTCGATCTTGACCTCGGCCGTCGACAGCCGCGAAAGCGAATCGGCGAGCGCCTCGACCGAGCCCTGCACGTCGCCCTTGATGATGACCTTGAGTTCCTTGACCTCGCCGGCCTTCATCCGCTCGCTCAGATCCTGCAGCGAGACGCGGGCGCTCTTTTGCAGCTCGCCCTCGCGCTGCTTGGCGCGGCGGAACTCGGCGACCTGGCGCGCCTTGGCCTCGTCGGCCACGACCACGAACGGGGTGCCGGGTTCGGGCACGCCGGAGAGGCCGAAGATTTCCACCGGCGTGGCCGGCGGCGCCTCGGCGACGCGCTGGCTGTTGTGATCCAGCATCGCGCGCACCCGTCCGTAGGCCACGCCGCAGACGAACGGATCGCCTTGGCGCAGCGTGCCTTCCTGGATCAGCACGGTCGCGACCGGGCCGCGTCCGCGGTCGAGCTCCGATTCGACCACCGTGCCGCGCGCCGGGCGATCCGGACTCGCCTTGAGCTCCAGCACGTCGGCCTGCAACAGCAGCATCTCAAGCAGCTTGTCGATACCCACGCGGGTGCGCGCCGAGACCGGCACCACGATGGTGTCGCCGCCGTAGTCCTCGGGGATGAGTCCCTGCTCGGTGAGCTGCTGCTTGATCCGATCGACGTTGGCCTCGGGCCGGTCAATCTTGTTGATCGCGACCACGATCGGCACTTTGGCCGCGCGCGCGTGGTTGAGCGCCTCGACCGTCTGCGGCATCACGCCTTCGTCGGCCGCGACCACCAGGATCACAATATCCGTGACCTTGGCGCCGCGCGCGCGCATCGCCGTGAACGCCTCGTGGCCGGGGGTGTCGACGAACGTTATCTTGCGTCCATTGGCTTCGACCGTGTAAGCGCCGATGTGCTGGGTGATCCCGCCGAATTCCTGCTCGGTGACGTTGGCGTGGCGGATCGCGTCGAGCAACGAGGTCTTGCCGTGATCGACGTGCCCCATCACGGTGACCACCGGCGGCCGCGCGAGCATCTCGCCCGCGGCCTCCACGGCCTCGGGCTCCTCGATCGCCGATTCGACGTCGAAGGCGACGTTCTCGACGCTGTAGCCGAATTCGCCCGCGACCAGCGCCGCAGTGTCGACGTCGAGCACCTGGTTGAGTGTCGACATCACGCCGAGGTCCATCAGCTTCTTGATGATCTCGCCGGCCTTGACGCCCATGTTGCGCGCGAGCTCGGAGACGGTGACGCCCTCGGTGATCCGGACCACGCGCTTGGAGGCCTTGGGCGTGGTGATCTCGGTCTTGCGCTGCTCCTTGCCGGGCAGCGCGCGCCGCTTCTTGGGCACGCGCAGGCCGCGCATCTCGCGCTCGGCGGTGAAATCGGGCGCGCCCTTTTTGACCACGCGCTTTTTCTTGATGGTCCGCGCGCCGGGCTTGGCCGCGGCGTCGCCGGGTAGCGGCCCACCTTGGTCGGGCGGCGCCACCGGCGCCGCGGGCGCGAAACGGGAGGGCTGGCCGGGGCGCGGCGGCCCACCAGGCCGGACCACCGGCCCTGACGGACGCGGCGCGGGCTTGGGCAGCTCGATCTTGCCCAGCACCCGCGGCCCGCGCTGGCCGTCGTCCAGCGAGGGCGCCGCAGCATGCGCGGCACTGGTGAGATTGATGGTTCGTCCGGCTGGCTGCGGGCGCACCTCACCGATACGGCGCACGCCTGAGCCGGCCGACGGCTGCATCCGCGGCGGCATCGGGCGCGTACCTGGCGGCAGCGCCTGCGGCGGCTCGACGATGGTTCGCAGGAGCGGCTTGGCTTCGTGGCTGATCGCGGGCGCGCGCTCGGGCCCGGCCACTTCGCGCTTTGCGGCTTCGGCCGCGATCTCACCGGTCCTGGCCGACGCTGGGCCGGCGGGCAACTCCGCTGCGGCCGGCTCGGCGCCCGGCGGCTCGGCCTTGACGGCCGCCCCGTTGGGCGCAGCCTGCGCGCCCGGCGCCTGGGCCGGATGCTCGGCGGCGGGCGGCGCGGGAGTTTCGGCCAGCGCCGGTTGCGCCGGTTCGCTCTCGCGCAGCGCGGGAAGCTCGGGCTCCGGCGGCGCTTCGCGCTCCTCGAGAAACGGCGTGACGAAATCCTCTTCGCGCTCGCTCTCGAGCTCGAAATGGAAAGGTTCGTCGGGCTCAGCGGCGGCTTGTGCGAAGCCGGCTTCGGGCTCGGTATGGCGCCGCCGCATCACGGTGGCGTTGAGACGCTTCTCGACCACCTTGCCGACGCTGGTTTCGACCACGGTCTCGCGGCGCAGGAGCGCCTGGCGATGGGCCTGCTCGTCGAGCTCGTGCTTGATCCGCTCGGCTTCCTCGGGTGCCAGGAGGCTGGAGTCCGAATGCGCGTGCCCGAGTTTCAGACGCGCGCAACTGGAAAGAACTTCGTCGACCGAAATGCCCCATTCCTGGGCAAAGGTTTTGATCCGCTTTCGCGCCATTGGGCCTATTCTATTAGAGAGCGCTCTCGCTATCCAGCCGCGCTTGTAACATTCGCGTAATCAAATCCCGCGCGCCGCGGTCAAGCGCAACCCGCAGCGAACGAAACTCGCGCGTCTTGGCGCGCGCGAAACCCTCCAGACATTCGCGGCGCGGATGCAGATAGCCGCCGCGTCCGCCAAGGCGCCGATACGGGTCGGCGCGCACCACCGCGCCCACCGCCGCCAACCGCACCATCGCGGCCTGCGCGTCGCGCGCCATGCATCCGAGACAGGTGCGCTCGGGCCTATGATTTCGCCGCCGCATCTTCCTCTTCTCGCACACTGGCGCCGCCGTCCACAACGCCGCCGCCGGCCGCTTCGCCGGCCGCGCCGGCCATCGCCGCGTCCGCCTCGGCCTTCGCCGCGGCGGCTTGGGCGGCCGCGACCGCCGCGGCCTCCTCATCCGCATGCTTCTTGGCCACCCATTCGCGGGCGGCCAGGATCAACTGGCGGGCGCGCTCGGGCGAGATTCCTTCGACCTCGAACGACTCCTCGGCGGTTTCGGCGAGCTGCTCGGAACTGCGGAAGCCCCATTGGTAGAGCAGCTCGGCATTGATGTCGCCGATGCCGGGGATGGCGTTGAGCGAGGCCCGCGCCGAGCGCGCTTCCTCTTCGGCCTCGGAGTCGCTGCGCAGGTCGATCTTCCATCCCGAGAGCCGATGCGCCAGGCGCACGTTCTGGCCGCGTTTGCCGATCGCCAGCGAAAGCTGATCGTCCGGCACCACGACCTCCATCGCATGCTCGTCCTCGTCGATGATCACCTTGGAGACCTTGGCCGGGGCGAGCGCGCGGCACACCAGCTCGGCCTGGTCGTCGGTCCACGGCACGATGTCGATCTTTTCGCCGCGCAGTTCCTGCACCACCGCCTGCACCCGCGTGCCCTTCATCCCGACGCAGGCGCCGACCGGGTCGACGTCGGAGTCCTTGGAGTAGACCGCGACCTTGGCGCGGCCGCCGGGCTCGCGCGCGCACTGGCGAATTTCAACGATGCCCTCGTAGATTTCGGGCACCTCCTGCTCGAAAAGCTTGCCCAGGAACTCATTGGCGGTGCGCGAGAGCACGATTGAAAGGCCCTTCTCGGACAGATCGACGTCGAGGATGAGCGCGCGGATGCGATCGCCCTGGCGATAGCGCTCGTGCGGGATCTGCTCCTTCTCGGGCAGGATCGCTTCGGTGCGGCCGAGGTTAACGATCATATTCTTGCGCTCGAAACGCTGCACGATGCCCGAGACGACCTCGTTCTTGCGATCCTTGAACTCGTTGAAGATCTGTTTGCGCTCGGCGTCGCGGATGTGCTGGATGAGGTTCTGCTTGGCGGCCTGCGCCGCAATCCGGCCCATCGTGGCGGTGTCCAGCTTGATCAGAATCTCGTCGCCCACCTCGGCCTCGGGATCGTACTTGGCGCGCGCCTCGTCGACGCTGGCTTCGGCCTGCGGATTGGCCACCTGGTCGACCACCGTCTTGATCTCGAACAGCTCGACCTCGCCCAGCTCTGAATTGTAACGCGACTCGATGTTGCGCTCGTTGCCGAAAGTGCGCCGCGCCGCCGAATGCATCATCTCCTCGACCGCGTTGATCACGATCGTCTTGTCGATCCCCTTTTCTTTGGAAACCTGCTCGATCACCCGGTTAAGCTCTCCGGTCATACGGCCTCCACGGGGCGCGATGGCTCGCATGCGCCGCCAAAAAATCCTGTGTCGCCCAATCCTGAACCGGCGCGGTCGAGGCCGCCTGCGCAATGCGCCGCGGCTTCATCGGCGTCCGGCTCCATCGAAATCGTATTCGTAGTTCGCTCCCTTCATTTGGCCGAAACCGATCCGCACCCGCCGCCGGCTCGGCCCGTCGTCGATTTCCACTCCCTCCGCGTTCACCGACGCCAGCACGCCGGTGAACGATTTCTGCCCGTCCATGGCGTGATGCGTCCTAACCCTGACCCGCTGGCCGACAAACGCCTCGAAATCGCCCAGCCGCACCAGCGGCCGGTTCACTCCGGGCGAAGCGACCTCCAGCGTGTAACGCCCCTCGACCGGGTCGTAGACATCGAGCAGGTCGCCCAGCACGGGGCTCAGCCGTTCGAGGTCGCTCAGCGCGATACCGCCGCCCGGCCGATCAACCAACAGGCGCAAGAGCGAGCTGCGCGTACCCTTATGGTACTCGACCGACACCAGCTCGAAGCCCTGGCGCTCGACATGCGGCTCGAGCAGTTCGACCACCCGCATGGCCAGCGGATGGAGTTGCACCACCATCTTGTGGCCTTGCCTATTATTTTCGCTCGCGCTCGCGTCAGTCACAACAGACTCTCACGCCGCCCTCGCGCTCTTCATTCCCGGCCGCCGCGCAACCATTCGCATTCCCCTCGCGCGCGCCATGCCCGAGAGAGGCCCTCGCAGCGCCCAACCGCAGTCCGACTCTGTCTCAGGAGGTTTCCGCGCCCGAGCGCCGCAAACCATCGGGCGAACCGGCCAACAAAAAAGTGGGCGAAAGCCCACGCGAAAAACAGATTATCATCAGCGAGACACGCCTGGCAAGGCGGCGGCGCTGTATCGATTGCCGGGCGCCATCGTCTTATTAAGTGGACAGGAGATGTTGAAACGGGCCTGATGACAACGGAAGAAACGAAAGTGCCCGAAACCACGACGATTTCAGCCGGAGAAGATTTCACTTTTAACCTGGCTGGGAGGGAAGCAGGGAAATGAAGAAGCTCGCAACGCTCGTGGCGACAATCCTTATCGCCGGTGCGCTATTCGCCGCGCCGGCCCTGGCAGATGGCGGCGGACATGGCGGTGGCTGGCACGGCGGCGGCCACGGCTGGGACGGCGGCGGCCACGGCTGGCACGGCGGCGGGCCTTGGCACGGGGGATATGGGAACCGTTGGGGGCGCGGGTATGGATATCCCTACGCGGGGTACGAAGGTTATCCAGGTCGGGGGTGGAATCCCGGATGGGAGGGCTATCCCGGATGGGGCGGATGGGGCTGGCATCACGACGACGATGACGGTTGGTTCAATCACGGAGGCTGGTTCCGCGGCGGCGGCGACGACGACTAGGCAATTTCCACCACACGAAGCCGCCCCAGCGCGGTATGGAAATCACGCCGGCGCATGAAAACAACGGCGCGGCGCACGCAGTCAAAAGGCAACACGCGCCGCGCCGCGCCAGCCTGTCGCGGCGCGGCTACTCTTCGTCTTCGCGCAGGCGGGCGAGCACTGAGAGATCTTCCAGCGTGGTGGTGTCGCCCAGCTTCTCGTCGCCCGAGGCGATCTGGCGCAACAGCCGGCGCATGATCTTGCCGCTGCGCGTCTTGGGCAGCGCGTCGGTGAAACGCAGGTCGTCGGGACGCGCCAGCGCGCCGATTTCCTTGACCACGTGCCGGCGCAACTCGTCGCGCAGCTTCTCGTCGCCGTGGCGAGAGCCCTCCAGCGTCACGAACGCGACCACCGCCTGGCCCTTCATCTCATCGGGCCTTCCGACCACCGCGGCCTCAGCAACCATCGGATGCGAGACCAGTGCGCTTTCGATCTCCATCGTGCCGAGCCGATGGCCCGAGACGTTAATCACGTCGTCGACCCGGCCCATGATCCAGAAGTAGCCGTCCTCGTCGCGCCGCGCGCCGTCGCCGGTGAAGTAAGCGCCCTCGATTTGGCTGAAGTACTGCTGCCGGTAGCGCTCGGGATCGCGGAAGATCGTGCGCAGCATCCCGGGCCATGGCCGCCGGATTATCAGCAACCCGCCCTGGTTGGGCGCGACGGGCTTGCCCTCGCGCGTAACGACCTCGGCGGCGATGCCGGGCAGCGCACGCGTCGCCGATCCGGGCTTGGTCGGGGTCGCGCCGGGGACAGGGCTGATCATGATGCCGCCGGTCTCGGTCTGCCACCAGGTATCAACGATCGGGCAACGCTCGCCGCCGACAACCTTGTGGTACCAGATCCAGGCCTCGGGATTGATCGGCTCGCCGACCGTGCCGAGCAGGCGCAGGCAGGAGAGGTCGTGCTTTTTCACCCACGAGTCGCCCCACTTGATGAAGGTGCGGATTGCGGTGGGCGCGGTGTAGAGGATATTGACGCGGTACTTTTCGATTATCCGCCAGAAGCGATCGTTCTCGGGAAAATTCGGCGCGCCCTCGTACATCACCACCGTCGCGCCGGCGGCCAGCGGTCCGTACACCGCGTAGCTGTGCCCGGTGACCCAGCCGATGTCGGCGGTACACCAGTAAATGTCCTCGTCTTTGAGGTCGAAGACCCACTTCATCGTCATCAGCGTATGCACCAGGTAGCCGCCGGTCGCATGCACCACGCCCTTGGGCTTGCCGGTGGTGCCCGAGGTGTAGAGCGTGTAAAGCGGATGCTCGGCATCGAGCTCGGCCGGCGCGCATGCGGAACTCTGGCGCGGCACCAGCTCGTGCCACCATAAGTCGCGTCCCTTGCGCATCTCCACTTTAGCGCCAGTGCGCCGCAGCACCACGCAGCGCACGACCGAGGGGCATCGCTTGAGCGCCTCGTCGACGTTGGGCTTGAGCGCGACTTCCTGTCCGCGGCGCCATCCGGCGTCCGCCGTGATGCAGACCCTGGCCTCGGCGTCATTGATGCGGTCGACCAGCGCCTCGGCCGAGAAGCCGCCAAAAATCACCGAATGAATCGCGCCGATGCGCGCGCACGCCAGCATCGCGATCGCCGCCTCGGGCACCAGCGGCATGTAGATCGCGACGCGGTCGCCCTGCTTGACGCCGAGGCTCTTGAGCGCGTTGGCGCAGCGCGCGGCCTCGAGATCGG
>JAKAVN010000009.1 GCA_021827495.1 Deltaproteobacteria bacterium
CGTGTCCTTGCGTCCCCCAGCCCCAGCGACAACGCCAAAACAGCCTCAAACCGTCGCCTTACGCCTCTGAATTGAGCCACGGACACTTGAAGCGAGAGGGTTAAACCGGAAATTCCGGGTAGAAGGCGAGCGAGCCGCGATACTCGACGGCGGGAGGATTGGGCATTTCGGCGATGATGCGCTCGGCTTCGGCGATCGGATCGATGGCGCGGGTCTCCACTTGGAAGCGCGCGCGGACGGTCTCGGGCAATTCAACCTGCTCAACGTTCCAGAGTCGGTAAAATCTTAAAACGAAGCGGCGCTTTGCGCTTAAGTTTTCAAGTGATGCAGCGTCGTCCGCCATTTCCGGGTCGTGCTCCTCAATCTCGGCGCCGTCGCGGTTATCGCGGTAATACGCCATAAAAGCGGCGCTAGCGTTCGGAGGTGCGGACGAAGGCGTCAATGGTCTTGAGCACGATGGCCTGGCGGTTGGGCGGGAGGCGCACGATCTGCCGCATGCGGGGTAGCAGCTTCAAACTGGTCTTGGTGGCGCGGGGCCCGGCAGCTCGGAGATGGAGCAGCTGATCGGTGGTGACGTCGAGAGCGAGTCCGAGGGTGTGGGAGATTATTGTTTGCGAATGTCACGGCGCGTCCGGAACAAGCGCGCTCGTGCGCTTGGAACCGGCCGCAGGCGCCGCAGAGTCCTGCGCGATCACCTGGCGGATGAACGCCCGGACCGAACCTATGCCGAGCGCGCAACGGAACAGCACGGCCGTTGCGCTGATCGCGAGCGAGACCGTGAGTAAATCCGCGACAGAAGCGAACGGACGGAAGCACCAGAGCATCATCAATTGCTCCGATCCCAGTCCCACCGGCGTTACCGGCAGACTCGTCGCGAGCAATATCAGCGGTGTGTCAGCCATCACGGTGGCCAGCGGAACGTGAATCGCGAACGCGCGCATCTCACCAAAAAAGACGAAGCCCTGACAGACAAAGATCGGCGCACGCAGCATGAACAGGCGCAAATAATGCGACAACCGCGCTTCGCGGAAACTCCTGAACAGGGGGCCATCGTATATCAGGCGTGTAAGCCACCACTGCGGCTGGCCGCGCAGCCAAAACCACATCATCAGCCACATCGCTGCGAGCATTCCGGCCAGATAATAGACCGCTCCATGGAACCGGGCGTGTCCAGCAACGGCCAAACCCAAAAGCGCCATCAGCGCAAGGACTTGAAAATCAACCATTGCCTGGAGCAGCAGCGTCGCGCCGCCGGCAAGCCATGGCACTCCCTTGCGCCGGTTCAGGAAGAAGAGAAGTGCGCTACTGCCCACCGCGACGTTGACCACCTGCAAAAAGTACTGCGCCGCGTTTGGCACCAGCATCTCGCTGAAACTGGTGCGTTGATGAAAGTAGCTGAACAGGCGCGAGAACAGCAGCGTTTCGCCGACGAACCAGAACGCGAAAGACGCCGCACACACGGAAACAAACAGCGGACCGTCGGCGCGCCTTAAGCTTTGCGCGATTAGCGGCGGGTTGATTCCCTGCGCGACGATCCATAGAACCGCGGCGGCCACAGCATAAGAAAGCGCGGTCCTAATTTTCGGTCCGAGCGCGTCAAGGACGCTCTTGAGCGCGGCTATCGCGGAATGCGCTTTATTCACTGCCGACCGCACGTCGCTCCTATGATTTCCGATCTCTCCGTCCGCGCTGGGTCTACATCGCCGCTGGGTCGCCGCGCATCCGCGCGCACTCCGGCAGCATAGCGGTAAACCCCGGAGGTTAACATCGCCGTCCGTTCCCATGAAAAGCGCCCAGCATTGCGGCGGCCTGCGGCGCTCAGGCGCCGTCTAAGCGCTTCGTCCGCGAGCATGCGCTCGATCGCGCTCGTCAGTTGGCCCGGCGAGAGCGGATCGACGAATAGCGCTGAATCAGCCGCAATTTCCGGCAGTGCGGCCGCGTTCGAGCAGACCACCGGAATACCGTCGGCCATCGCCTCGATCACCGGCAAACCAAAGCCTTCGTAACGCGATGGAAAAGCCAACAGCCGCGCATGCCGCATCGCCTGCTTCAGACTGTCATTATCCAAATAGCCAGTGAATATCACTTTGCGCCCAAGCCCCAGTGAGTGTGACAACTCCAGCAGCGATGGTCCGGTCTTCGGCATATGGCCGACAATCACCAGTTGGCAATCATCGGCGCTGCGCACGCCGCGAAAGGCACGAATGAGGGTATCAATGTTTTTGTGCGGATTCACGCTGCTCAGAGCAAGCACGTACGGCCGCTCGATACCCATGCGCACGGCCCGCGTGCTCCAGTTGTCATAGCTCGCCGGGACGGGAATTGGACCACCATTATGCACCATGAATAGCCGCTCGGGCGCCACCTTCAGGCCATCGAGGATCGCCCCGTGGCTGAATCTACTCACCGTGATAATCGCGCTCGCGCGCCGAGCCGAAGCCGAAACGAGCGCCCGCGCCATTTTGCGCTGCGCGCGATTGGCGGCTTCGGGAAACGCCTCGAAGTTGAGATCGTGCAATGTCATGACGGTGGCGCAACGCGCGCGCAGCGGGATTGTATCGAGGGGCGAATGAATCGCGTCCACACGCTGAAGCCCCGCGGCGCGGGGCAGCCAAAACTGTTCGCCGATCACCCTGGTCAAAAGAAGCGAGCGGATATTCCAGCGGGCGGAGGCGTTGAACCGTACGCGGCGGAAGCTGCCGCCCAGCCCCGCGAAGCTTTCGTGATTATCGCGGTTGGTGAAAATCAGATATTCGTCGCCAGTGTTCAGTTGTTCGAGTCCGAAGAGCAAGCCGCGGATATATGTTTCTCCGCCGCCGACAACACCGGGCAACAGGGCGAGAGCGTTGATACCGATTCTCATACTCGGTTGCGTTTGAATCCTGATTGGTTGAAAATTTGTGGCGCTTCTGACGCTGGCACCCTTAACAGGTAGAGGTGGCGAGTCGGCATGTTTCAGTCGTATCGGGCGTCTGCGGTCTGCCAGAGGTTCCGCTGCGCACCGTGCGACGCTATATTGACGCTGTAGCCGCGAGACAATTCATTCCAACGATGAACTTTTATGCCGTCGCCGACGTCTCGATCTCCGGTGCCGCAGCTTTGGGCGACGATTTGGATTTGACAAAACTTGCCCAAGTGAAACGTTGCGACCTTGCCGCTGCAGATATTCCACCGATGGGTTAGTATCGGCCGGAAAGCAAGGCGAAGATGGAACGAAGATCGTTTCGTGAAGCGTGGATCGGCGGCGTACTGAAGGAAGCCGAGAGTGGCGCGAGAGTCAGCGAATTGTTTCGGCTGCGCGAGACCTCGAACGCGACCTTCTACACTTGGCGAAGTAAGTGCGCCGAGCTGCGGGTGCCGGAGATGCCGCGGCTTGACCAATTCGAGGAAGAGCGCTGGCGCCTGCACGATCGGTTGCGGCGTCGCGCCTGCTACCGCTGGAAAACGAGCCAAAAAGCCTGCGACTACTAACTAACGGATGGAGTACTAAAAAAGGCAAAAGCAATGGGATCAATGGATCATCGGCTATTTCTCATTCTGACGGGACTGATCGCAATGATCGCGGGATGCTCACAGGTCTCGTACGAGCAAGCCGCCGCGCGCCCGTTTTTCGAGGAGCCGTATTACGCGAACGCGCATGGCCGCAAAACCTGGTGGGATCGTCTGGTCGAACTCGATCCGAGCAGGCTCAACGTCAACGTATCGAAGGATTACCTCGAAGATCCGCCCGAACGTCTGGCGGTGTTGCCATTCCTGGACGAAGGCAGCGCGCAATATATCGTGGACAAGATGCCGGTGACGATACGCGATCGCGAGCAGCGCCAGCGCTGGGCCTGGACCGACGCGCAACGCCTGCGCGGCGACATGGTTGGATATCTGGCGCAGCGTGAGTTCATAGTCCTGAATCCCATTAGCGTGGACGCGGTGCTCGAGGAGCACGGCGTCGACAACGGCAAAAAGCTCGCCCAGGTCGATCCGCAGCAATTGGGACAGTGGCTGCATGCCGACGCGCTGGTTTACGGGATGGTTACGCACTACGAATCGTACTACCTCTTTCTGGTGTCGGCCGAGGAGGTTGGCGTGCGCGGCCGCATGGTTTCGACCCATGACGGCCGAGTTCTGCTGCGCTTCGATGGCGATCGCTATCACGTCAATCCGATGCCGGCGATCGACCCGATTGACATCGCGATCAACTCGGCGCAGACCTTGGTCGATATGCGCGATGTCAACATCGCGCGCGCCGAGGACGAAGTATGCCGCGAGCTGGTCCTGCGAATTCCCGATTCGCCCGTATTGCGTCAGCGCCTGATGGATCAGGCGCTCGAGGACGAAGCGCGCAGCGGCGCGTATCGGAGCGGTACCTGACCGGTGCGGTGGCTGAGCCTTCGCCGCATCCCTCGATGGCCCGGCGAGCCCTGACGCCGGCAGCTTGGTTTGGGTCGGAAAAAGCTCCGCTGCGCTCGCCGAAACCCGGCAACTCGCCTACCATTAGCCGGGCTACGCTCGGAGGGACTTGCGAGTACTCTGGTGCAGAAAACGGCAGGAGGAAGATATGAAGGGGACTATCGCAACTTTATTAGGGACATTGATGGTGGGCGCCGCGCTTGCGCTGCCTGCGGTCTCATTGGCGCGCGTCCATATCCACTTCGAGCGGAATGTTGGTAGTGGGCGCCGCGCTTGCGCTGCCTGCGGTCTCATTGGCGCAACCAGCCCCGAGCGAACTCGCCCGGCAGCGGGCAAACAATTTTCCGGAGATGCACGAGGTGCGCCATAAGCTCAATGAAGCCAAGCGCTTGCTCAAGCAGCATGCAGCGCACGATTTTCACGGCCACAAGGCCAAGGCGCTCAACCATATCGAACAGGCCATTAAGGAGATAAACCTCGGCATCGAGTCCGACGGGGGAAAGCCCTAGCCGCGCTCGCCGTCGGCGGCGGCCGGCCATCGGCGGCCATCGAATCACCAACTGTAACCCTTGACCGGGCGGCGCGGACCGGGAAATCCGGCCCGCGCTGGTGTCACGGCGCTACGCGCGCGGCTCGATCATCATCACCAGCAAGCAGAGTCTCGCGCCTGAGGCGACGTGTTCGGCAATGCGGTGATAGTTCCGGCAAATCGCGTTTGCGGAAGATCTGACCGGGAGGCCCGCCCCTGCGGGCCTGAAAATCAACGATAGAGCAGCGGCGCGGGCGTCGATTGTGGCGTCAAAGGACCTGCCTGCCATGCTCGCGCACCCGGCGGAACCCGGACTGCTTGGCAGGTACGGGTTCCGCCTCGAACCAATAGCTTACTGACGCGACGAGGCTAGGGCGCTTATCGACACGGGAACGCCAGACTAGTTACCGCCGCCAAGGCTTTCGATTTCACTGCCGAGGTCGCTGACGGACTTCTTAACCTCGTCGGCCGTCCACTTCGCGCCGCCTTCGAGTTGGGTGCCCAAAGATCGCGCACCCTTGACGGTTGCCGTGCCGCTAGCCGCAAGCTTGTGTCCCGACCATTCGGCTGCGTCGTCCACCGAATCGGCCGCGCCCTCGAGCCAGTAGCCGGTGTTCTCATGCTCATTCCGCTCCGCCGACGCCTTGGCCATTTCGTGATAATGGCGCGCGAGCGCGAGGTCAGCGCGGGCAAAAGCGGCGTTAAGCTCTTTCGGGGACTTGACGGTCCCCTTGGCGACGCCCGCGGCGAGATCGTCGAGATGCTTGGCCGCGTCTTCCAGCCCGGTCTTGTTGGTGGCGTCATGACGCCCCGCTTCGAGCTTCAACAGTGCCGCGCCAACCCGGATCTCCGCGGCTGCGTGAGTACGGTCGCCCCGCGCAAAGTACCTGCTCGCCATGTGAAAATGATGCTCGGGCTGGTCGATTAGTGGAGTCAGCACGTTCTCCGGAACCGTAACGATACCCTGCTGGGCCTCGGCAGTGGCACTGGATGCAGGGACAGCCGCGGCCTGGGCCCACGCGATTCCAGCAAAGGAAACGATCAGGATTGTGGTTAAAGCCGCACGGCAAATGTTGCGCATTGGTGATTTCCTTCCGGTTTTGTAGGCCCCGACGCCTATTTTCAAGCCATTTTCTACTGCACCAACCGACTCGTTTTGTGACGGGTTACAGCCGACGCCACAGCCAGAATCTCTTGGCGCAAACCGCCTCTCATTAACTACTCTATGCCGAGTGTGCGCGTTACGTCCATCAAGACAAAAGAGCGTGCGGTTATCTGAAGAACAAATAATGCCATCACGGGCTGGGGAATGTCCGTTCTGATGTTGGAGAGGACAGCATACGCACGAGGTTCTCGGGCAGGGCCAGACGCATCACGGTAAGAGTTTCCTCCAGCCCCTCGTGCAGGGAGCCCGCCGCGCCCGGATGCGCGCACTCCCTGCGGCGCGTGAGATTCTCGAGCCGGCGGGTGGAAAGCCCGCGCTCGATCAGGTCGGCCAGTAACGCCTTGCACGCGGCGGCGTTCTCGGGGGCGCCTTCCCGCGGCGATCTTCCGATCGGGCACGGATTGCCGCCACTGGAATTTCAGCAGCCTTCAGGACATTCCGATAAAGGCAGGACATTCCGATAAAGGCAGGACATTCCGATAAAGGCAGGACATTCCGATAAAGGCAGGACATTCCGATAAAGGCAGGACGGGTTGGCTACCGCCTGCCCACCAGGCGCGGGACGAGCGCGAGGATGAGCAACGCCATCAGCCACGCCGCCGCGCCGCTTACCAGCGGCGGCCGCCCATAGCCTGCGATCCAGTGGGGCGGCGCTGCGCCGGGCGCGTCGCCATACGGCCATAGCTTGGCGCCAATCACCAGACCCGCATGGAGGCCGGCCGAAAAGTAGATCGTGCCGGTCACCAGGAACGCTTCGCCCAGCGCCAGCCCGAGCAAAAAAAGGCCGACCAGCGCCGACAGCGCGGCGGCCGGATGCGTCAGTTGCGCGAGGCTGGCGAACAGGTTGTAAAACCCCGCCGCCGCATCGAATCTCGCCAGGTAGAATCGCGCGGGCGAGCGCACCAGATGCGCCAGCGCATAGACCGCCGCGCTAATCGCCAGCGCGCCGCCGCGGCCGAAGTCCTCGACCATCCCGCCCAGCACGAAGGCGCGGAAGAATCCCTCCTCGATGAGCGCGATCAGGATCGCGCCGGCGATGTACTTGGGCGCGCGCGCCAGCGCCTCGCCGGCCCGCAACTGGTCGCGCCCGCCGAACGCCGCGCCCAGCGCGAGCAGGATCGCGATGACCGCGGCCGCAACCAGCAATCCGCGAAGCACGGCGCCGAGATTATCCAGCGGGCGGGCGAAGCCGCGCCGCAGCAGCCGGACCACACCCAGCTTGCGCGCCCACAGGAACAGCATCAGCGCCAGCGTGACCATCACGGTGCGATCGAAAATGCGCGGGAATGGAAAACGATAGCCGGCGGCTGCGACCGCTGTCGCGGCGAAGGGCGCGATGAGCGCCGCAACGGCGGCCGCCAGCAAAAGCGCAATCGCTAATCTCAGCGTGAAAGGCATCATGGCTGCTCGTTGGCGCCCGGCCGACGCCGGGCGCCAACGAGCGTTATCGGTTGCAAGCCCGCCATGCAAGCGGCGATTAATGTGGCAATCGTCTCGGACACCAACGATAACCGGCCACGGAGGCCTCATTTATGAATCTGGAACTTAGGAACAGCGTCGCGGTGCGCCCGGCGCTCGGCCGGCCGCTGGCCATGCCGGCCCACGTCGCGCGGCGCTAGCGCGCGCGCTCGGGGTTGCGTTGCGGTTCGAGCACGATTTCCACCGGACAGACGCGCGCCGGCGCGCGCAGCACCGCCATCACCGCCTCCGCGACGTCCTCCGCGCTGAGCATCAGGGCGCGGTCGAGATGCTTGTTGTGCGGGATGAGCGCGGTGTCGACCAGTCCCGGACTTATCACCGCCAGCTTGACCCCGCTCGATCGGAGCTCGGCGAAGGCGGCGCGGCTGAACGCGGCCAGCCCGGCCTTGGCCGCCGCGTAGACCGCTTCTCCGGCCGCGGCGTTGCGCGCCGCGGCCGAGGCGATATTGACGATCGCGCCGCCGCCGGCCTTGACCATCCGCGCCGCGGCCAGGCGCGTAAGCGCGATCGGCGCGCGCAGATTCACCGCCAGTATCCGATCCTGCGCCGGCGCGCCGGTTTTGATCAGCGGCGTGCGCGGCGGAGCCCCTCCGGCATTGTTCACCAGCACGTCGATTCGTCCGAAATGCTCGAGCGCCGCATCGAACAGCATCCGGGGGCCGTCCTCATCCGCGAGATCGATCAGCACGATGAGCGAGCGCGCCGGCGCGAGGCCCGAAAGGCGCCGGGTCTCTTCCATTTCGTCGAAGCTGCGCGCGGCCAGGCACAGTGAGTAGCCCTCGCGCGCGAGCGCCAGCGCCGTTGCGCGGCCGATTCCCCGTCCGGCGCCGGTTACCAGTGCGACTCGCTGCGTCTCCTGCGCTGCCATTTGAGCCCGCGGTCCCGCGCCGCCAAAGCGGCGCGCCACGATCAAAACCGCAGCTTGCACGATCAAAGCGAGTTCCACAAACTGGGGTAAACACGGCCGCAGGCGGCGGCCCGGCGGGGCGGCGCGCGGTGCAGAGGCATGCAGCAATGATGAATCCGCAAGTCTTTCGCGAGTACGATATCCGCGGCATTGTCGAGCGCGACTTCGACGACGACTTCGTCGTAAGCCTGGGACGCGGCTATGCGACGATGCTCAAGCGCGCCGGCAAGGCTGCGATTACGCTCGGCCGCGACTGCCGGCTGTCCTCGGAGCGCCTGTTCGGGCTGCTGAGCGACGGGCTGTTGCAAAGCGGCATCAACGTGGTCGATATCGGCGTGGCGCCCACCCCGCTGCTGTATTTCTCGGTGATCCATTGGCGGATGGACGGCGGCGCGATGATCACCGGCAGCCATAACCCGGCCGAGTACAACGGCTTCAAGCTCGGCGTGGGCTCCTCGACCATCTACGGCGAGGAAATCCAGGAAGTCCGGCGGATCATCGAGCGCAAGGATTTTCCCGCCGCCGGCGCCAGGGGCACGTTCAGCGCGCGCCCGGTGCTGCCCGACTACAACGACTTCATCAAGCGCACCATCACGCTGCGGCCGGGGCTCAAGGTGGCGGTCGATGCCGGCAATGGATGCGGCGGCGTGGTCGCGGCGCCGCTGATGCGCGAGCTGGGGATGGAGACGGTCGAGCTGTTCATCGAGATGGACGGGCGCTTTCCCAACCATCATCCCGACCCCACCGTCGAGGAGAACATGCGCGACCTCATCGCGGCGGTGAAGAGCAGCGGCGCGCGCATCGGGATCGCCTATGACGGCGATGCCGACCGGGTCGGCGCGGTCGACGAGAACGGCCGCATCGTGTGGGGCGACGAACTGCTGGTGGTGTTCTCACGCGCGATTTTGCGCGAGCGTCCGGGCGCCGCGATTATCGGCGACGTCAAGTGCTCCAACCGCATGTACGACGACATCACGGCCCACGGCGGCCGCGCGATCATGTGGAAGACCGGCCATTCGCTGATCAAGCGCAAGCTCAAGGAGGAGAATGCGGCGCTGGCCGGCGAGATGAGCGGACACATGTTCTTCGCCGACCGCTACTACGGCTTCGACGACGCGATCTACGCCTCCTTCCGCCTGCTCGAAATCGTCAGCCGCGAGGGCCGCGGCCTGGCCCAGATCCTCGCCGACCTGCCCAAGAGCAGCTTCACCCCCGAGATTCGCCTCGATTGTCCCGACGAGCGCAAGTTCCACGTGGTGCGCAAAGCCGCCGAGTATTTCCGCGGCCGCCACGAGGTGATCGAGATCGACGGCGTACGGGTCAAGTTCCCTGGCGGATGGGGCCTGGTGCGCGCCTCCAATACCCAGCCGGCGCTGGTGCTGCGCTTCGAGGCGCGCGACGACCAGACGCTGGGCGAGATTCGCACCCTGTTCGAGAACAAGCTTAAAGAACTGGGCGCGATGTGAGCGCGGCACGGCCGAGCGCGCTCATCATCGCCGGCGGACGCGGCACGCGCTTTTGGCCGGAGAGCCGCGCCTGGCGTCCCAAGCCGCTGTTTTCGATCGACGGCCGCACCTCGCTGCTCGCCGACACCATCGCGCGGGTCGCGCCGCTGGCCGGGCGCGCGCGAACCTTTGTGCTGGTCTCGGCCGACCAGCGCTCGATCTTCCGCAAGGCGCTGCACGGCCTGATTCCTCCAGCCAATCTGATAGTGGAGCCCAGCGGGCGCGGCACGGCGGTCGCCATCGCCTACGGATGTGCGACGATCGCGCATCGCGCCGGCGCGGGCGTGATTGCGGTGATGCCCGCCGACCATTACATCGCGCCGCGCGGCGCTTTTCGGCGCACGCTCACTGAGGCGATCGAGCTTGCCGCCACGCGCCGCGCGGTGGTGGTGATCGGCGTCGTTCCCGACCGCCCCGAGCCCGGCTACGGCTATCAGCAGATCGGCCGGCCGGTGGGGCGGGGCTTCGAGGTCGTGCGCTTCGTCGAGAAGCCGCCGCTTGCAGCGGCGCGTCGGATGGTCGCGTCGGGAAAGTTTCTGTGGAACGCCGGGATGTTCGTGATGGACGCCGCCACGCTGGCCGCCGAGCTCGAGCAGCATGCGCCGGATCTCGCCGGCGCGATGCGCGAGTTCGCCGGCGCGCCGGCGGTCAGGGTCGCACGCATCTACCGGCGGCTCGACTTCGACGCCTTCGACCGCGTGGTCGCCGAGAAGAGCCGCAACGTGCTGAGCGTCAGGGCGCGCTTTCGATGGCATGACGTGGGGAGCTGGGAGGGGCTGTGGGAGGCGCTCGGCGGGCGCGGTTCCAACGTGCTTAAGGGCGAGGTGATCGCGCTTGACTGCGAGGGCGTGCTGGCGCGCGGCGGCGAGCGGCGCCTGATGGTGTTGCTGGGCGTGAAGGACCTGGTCGCGGTCGACACCGGCGACGCGCTGCTGATTGCCGGCCGCAAAAGCTCGCAGGATCTGCGCCACGTGGTCGACGAACTCGCCCGCCGCCGCTTGCACCGCTACCTGTAGCCGCGGCGCTACGGCTGGGGGAGGGGACACAGCTCGCGCTGCGGGAGCTCCAAGGGCGCGGCGGCGTGGGAGGTTTAGTCGAGCGCCTGCGGATCGCACTTGAGCGTGAGCTCGCGCAGCTCGTCAACGCCGCGGTCGTCCTCGAGCGCGATCGTGTGCAGGCGCTCCGCGAACCGCGGATCGATTCCTTCCCAGCGGAGCGCCTGCTGGTTCATCTCGCGCCGCAGCTCGAGCAGCAGCGCGAGGTCGCGGCTTAAGCGCTCCCAATTATTGGAGCCCTGGGCGTCCATCGGGCGCGCCAGCTTCGACCAGACGTGGCGTCCGCTGAGGAGCGCCTCGAGTGCGCGGGCATGTTCGGCCTCGCGCGCCGCCAACGCGCCGAGCCCGCTGGCGATATTCGGGTAAGCGCAAAGCCCGGCGTGGCGCGCCAGGCGGCCGGCCAGCTCGAGGCGGCGGCCGGCGATCTCGGCCAGCTCGGCGAGCAGGCGCTCCTCGGGTAGGGGCGTGGTCCAAATTCGTTGCAGGATTCCCATCAGCCGCGGCGTCCTTTGCCGCCGCTGCCAGATAATACACGCGGCGCGCCCGCCGCGCATCCGCCGCGCGCGATTTTCAAGCCTGGTCCGCTTCGGAGCCGGAAGGAAGGATCGCGCGCAGCAGGAACGATTCGCGCTTGAAGAAGCCGCGCGTATGGTAGGAGTTGCCGAGCCGCAGCAGGGCGTAATCGAAGTAATGGACCAGCTCGTGCATCAGCGTGCGCAGAAAAGTCCGGGGCTTGACCACCTCGCGGCGCATCGCCGTGCGGGTCCACAGCGCGATGCGCGGCGCGTCGGGATAGAAGATGCCGTGCAACTCGCCGCGCGCATTGCGCGGCCGCACGCCTTTGACTTCGATCGGCAGGCTGCGCACGCCGAGCAGCCGGCATAGCTCGGTCACCAGGTCCTGCGCCGCGCGCGCAGTGGCCGCGGCGCTGCCGCCCTCGAGCGCCGCACTCAGGGCCTCGGCGAGCGCCGGCGCGGTGGCGCCCGCCACCAGGTTGAAGGCGTCGATCGCGTCGCTGCGCAGATAGGCCTTCTGGTCGCGCGGCGCGAGCCGGTAGAAAAAAGCCGGCAAAGCGCCGGCGCCGCCCGCGCCCGGCGCCGTGGTGCGCGAGCGCGGCTGGGTCGCGCGATGGCTTCGGCGGTCCTTCACAATGCCTCGCACAATGCCTCGCAATGAATACCCCGGCTCTCCTATCATCGGGCAGCCGTCGTAGACCAGCAACGAATAGCGGAGAACGCAAGCGTATGGAACTCAGCGCGATCGAAATCGTCAAGCCCGCCGACGCCAACGTGATCATCGGCCAGGCCCATTTCATCAAGACCGTCGACGATCTCTACGAGGCCGTCGCCGCGGCGGTACCCGGGGTGAAGTTCGGCGTGGCCTTTTGCGAAGCCTCGGGGCCGTGCCTTATCCGGCGCGCCGGGACCGACGCCGGGCTGGAGGCCGCGGCGGTGCGCTCGGCCGAGGCGATCGGCGCGGGCCACGTGTTCGTGATCATGCTTGGCAACGCGTTTCCGATAAACGTGCTCAACCAGGTGAAGGCGGTCGCCGAGGTATGCTCGATCTTCTGCGCCACGGCCAACGAGGTGCGGGTGATCGTGGCCGCCGACGGCGGCGCGCGCGGCGTGATGGGCGTGATCGACGGCAGCGCGCCCAAGGGGGTCGAGGGCGAGCACGAACAGGCCGAGCGGCGCGCGATGCTGCGCCGCTTCGGTTACAAGCAGTAGCGCGCGGGCCGCCGGGGTTACCTGCGGGTTCGCAGCGTCGGGGCGAACTTGTGGCGCGCTTTCGCCGGACTTGCCGGGGGTGATCGCCTCCGCGTGGCCGCACGGGATATAGTATCAATCATGCGCCGCGGCCGGGCCGGGACCGGCGCCCAGCGCTGAGTGGGGAAGAACGCGCGATGGCGAGCGCAGGCAGGCGGGGGAGGGGATCGGCGAGGGGTGGACGATTGCGCCGCGCACTTAAGCGGCTGGGCCCGCGGCGGGCGGTTGCGGGGGTGTTCCTGCTGTTCACCTTCGGCTGCGGCTTTTACCTGGCGCAGCTCTACGGCGAGATTTCCGCGCTCATCGAACAGCGCGCGGCCGCGCTGACCTCGGCCGTTTACTCGGCGCCGCTCAAGCTCGAACGCGGCGACGATCTCGCCCAGCTCCATCTGATCGACCGCATCGAACGCCTCAGCTACACCCGCGTCACCGAGCCGGCCCATCCCGGCGAATACTCGCTCACGCCCGGCCGCGTAACGATTTACCTGCGCGGCTTCCGCGAAGGGATGCGCGAATATCCGGCTGCGCTGGTCCATCTGAGCCTCGCCGGCACGATAATCGAGGGCGTGGCCGATTCTTTCGGCGCGGCGCTGCCCGCGGCCATGATCGAGCCCGAGGTGATCGGCCGCTTGCTGCCCGGGGCGCCGCCCGAGCGGGTGGAAGTCCAGTTGAGCGAGCTTCCGCCCTACCTGGTGCGCGGCCTGCTGGCGACCGAGGACCGGTACTTCTACTATCATCCGGGATTCGACCCGGTGCGGATGGTCGAGGCGGCGATCGCCGACCTGCGATCGCATCACTTGGCCCAGGGCGCGAGTACGCTGACCCAGCAGCTCGCGCGTACCTTCATCGATCGCCACGAGCGCACCTTCACCCGCAAGCTGCGCGAGCTGGCCGTGGCGCTGGTGATCGAGATCCGGCTCAGCAAGAACCAGATCCTGGAGCGCTATATCAGCGACGTTCCGATGGGCGCGTACGACGGCACGCCGATCACCGGGATGCCGCTGGCGGCGCATTACTTCTTCAACAAGGACCTGCACGAAGTCACCCCGGCGCAGGCGGCGATCCTGATCGGGATGATCCGGGCGCCCACGCTGTACGATCCGCGGCGCCATCCGGAGGCCTGCCGCGCGCGCCGCGACACGGTGCTGGGGCTGATGCGCCGCGACGGCGTGATCGATGCCTCCGTCTATGCCGAGGCCGCCGCCGCGCCGATCGAGATCGCCAGGCTGCCCGGCCTGCGCCGCGCGCCCTATTTCACCGATTACGTAATCGCCCAGGTCGAGCGCATCCCGGGCTTCGACGGCAATCTCGCCGGGCTCAAGGTCTACACCACGCTGGATCCCGAGATGGAGCAGGCGGCGCGTGCGAGCGTCGAGGCGAACCTCGAGCGGCTGGAACGGCAGCATCCGCGCCTGCGCCGCGCCGGGCGCGACGGTCTGCTCGAGGGCTCGCTGGTGGCGCTCGACGTGCGCACCGGCGCGATCCTCGCGATGGTCGGCGGGCGCGACTATTCGATTAGCCAGTACAACCGCGCGGTGCAGGCCGAGCGCCAACCCGGCTCGGCCTTCAAGCCGATCGTCTATCTCAGCGCGCTCGATCCTTCGCGCTCGCCGCTCGGCCAGCCGGTCACGCTCGCCTCGCTGCTGCCCGATCGGCCGATGTCATTTAACGGATGGACGCCGGTCAATTATGAGCGCACTTACCAGGGCACGGTGACCGTGGTCGAGGCCCTGGCCGAATCGCTCAACGTGCCGACCGCCTACCTGGGCAGCTTGCTCGGTCCGCCCACTATCGTGCGCACGGCCCATGAGATGGGCATCAATGAGGACATTCCACCAGTCCTGCCGATTGCGATCGGCGCCGCCGAGACCACGCTGCTTGAGCTGACCGCCGCCTACCAGGTCTTCGCCAGCGGCGGGGTGTCGCGGCCGCCCTATGCTTTGGAGGCGGTCTACGACGCGCACGATCATCTGATTTATGCGCACGCCCCGCACGAGCTGCAGCTCATCAGTTCACCGGTCGCCTACCTCATAACCGGCGCGCTCGAGCAGGTATTCAAGTGGGGCACCGGGGCGGGGGCGGCGAAGATGGGGCTGGACTTTCCGGCCGCCGGCAAAACCGGCACCACCCAGGACTACCATGACGCCTACTTCATCGGTTACACGCCGCGCGTGGCATGCGGCGTATGGGTGGGATTCGACCGTCCGCAGAGCCTCGGCGCCCCGGCCGCCACGGCCGCGCTGCCGGCCTGGGTGAATTTCATGGTTGACGTCACGCCGCGCACCTCGGCGCCGTTCGCGGTGCCGCCGGGAATCACGATGGCGACGATCGATCCGCAAAGCGGCGGCCTCGCGACCAGCGCTTGTCCGCGCACTGACACCATTCCATTCCTTACCGGCACCGCGCCGACGCGAATCTGCCCCTTGCATGGCGGCCTCATGCCTTCGCCTACGATGGTGGCGGGCCCCGGTGCGCCGCCGCGCGCAGACGATACGGCGGCTCCTGGCGCGGCTCCGACGCCGGCCACCAACGGATTGTTCGGCTCAGTCGGAAATTTCTTCGGCTCGCTGTTCGGCCACTGAACGGAAGCCCGCAACGCCGTCTGGCCGCCGCCGCCGGCCCGCAACTAGCGAGTGCCTATCGTGACATCAGCACGGTGAGCCATTGCATAGATTGGGGCTCATGCTGACGCCGTTATTAACCGAGCTGTGGTTAGCGGTCAGCACGTTTTGAGTGTAACCGCTCCCCGAACTACCAAAGTCCAGCCCGTAACCCCCGTTGGCGTCGGCCTCGTTGCTCTGCGCGAGAGCGGTTCCCGCCGTGATGCCGTCGCCAGCGTTATTATTGACCACGTTACCCGCGATGCGGACATTGTCACCTACAGAGATGCCTGATTCTTTGTTAAGGCACGCGATATTGCCATTGACTGTGGAGCTGGTGCCGCAACTGATCCCGTTGAGTCCGTTCTCATTAGCCGTGTTGCCGTTGACAAGGCTAAGGTAGCCGCACTGAATTCCGTCGCCCGCGGTGTTGCCGTTGGCAGTGTTGCCGGTGATGATGTTGTTCTCGCCAGAATCTGCGGCGGCTGTCATGATCCCGTTAACCGAATTAGCGTTGGCCGTGTTGCCCGAAATTCGGGCGGCGCTGCCATTCACCTCTATCCCGTTGGTTTTGTTGAGGTTCGCCGAATTGCCGGAAATAGTACAGTCATTACCAATACACTCGATGCCGTCGGCCCCGTTGCCGTCCGACCGCACGTCTTCAACGATGCCGCCTTCGCCGACAATTATCCCCGCGCCGCTCATCCCGGTGACCGTGCCGTTACGGACCGAGACGTCAGCTTGGCCAGTGGCATTGATTCCCACTTTTCCCGCTAGAATGGCGAACCCGTTCAGGTTTATGTTGACGTGCGCCGCTTTGACGTTTATACAGTCGAAGCCACTTTTCGAGCGCAGGTTATGTTGCAGGATGTAGCTGCCCGGCGATTGGATTTTGATTGGAAACGTTGCGCAACCACCAAGGCTAATCTGCGCGGAGGCCGGTAGCGGCGCCCCGAGCAGAAGCGCGACCGCAATAGTAGCCCCAACCCATACCATTCCTCGCGACCGGGTGATGCAGCGCCCGATTTTCATGCACCTTCCTCCTCAGTTTACTTAGCCAACATTTCCATTATTTCCTTTTCCATTATTTCCTTTCCGGCTGAGGTCCTTATAGCTCAAATTCGCCTTGTGGCGCAAGTTTTGGCAGCGTTTTTTCTGGCAAGCCAGGCTGGAAATAGCCTCGTATTGTCAAGGCGGATACCTGGGCTGAGCTTGACCGGCGCACTGAAAGCCGACACATTGATTTGTGGAGGAAGGCGAAGCTTGTGCATGAAGACCGGTCGCGGCTGCTGTCAGCGGTGATTTGATGAAGTTGGCGGCTCGGACGGATCGCCCACACTGGACGGGCAGGATAGCCGCTCTCACTGCGGCTATTCTGCTTGTTGCGCAAACGGTTGGCGCCGCCCATCTCCATCCGCTTCCGTCGCAAGGAAAATACGTGGCGAGCGCAGCCGTCAGCGCTGGCGACGGCCTTTGCGCGCTCTGTCTATTTCGCTTTCATAGCCCGACCACGTTCGTCGTTACGCCTTCTCCGAAGGCGCCGACCGTCGCGGAATTAGCTGTTCTCCTTGTGAGAGGGTCGGAGCTGCATTCCTCGTACAATTCGCATCTCTTTGGCAGGGCTCCGCCCGCATCGCTCTGAGCTCCCCTTTTCCGGACATCTGAAAAATTGTTGCGGCGCACGGCGTGGCCATGCGCCGGGTCACGCGGCTTGGTGGCGCGGGACGGTCAGGCCTACGCGCAGGAGTTTAAGATGCGGAGGTTCGTTGTAGTGACAGTTGCGCTGCTGGCGATGCAGACGCTGATGATCAATCCGGTGGCCCGTTCAGCCGAGGCCGGTTCCCGGCAGAGTATCAGCGGTACAGTTCGGGATGTGCTTGGCAGGCCGCTAAACGGAGTCGAGATTACGCTTCAAGATCGCGACGGTCACGTCGTTAGCCATACCGTGAGCGGTCGCGACGGGCATTTTCGGCTTACCGGCGTGTCGGCGGGCCTATATTTGGTCATCGCCAAAAAAAGCAGGTTTGCGGTTGCCAGCAAGGTTGTCTCGACGACTGCGGGCGCCACCCCGCCCCCGGTTGCGTTAGCAATGAGTTCGCTTAAGCCGCTGACCGTGGCGGTTTCGGCCCGGCGGCTCAGCCAGGCGCCTAACCGGCTTTCGGGCGCGGGTAATAGCGCCTATACGCTGACCGAAAAAAATATAGAGCAGCTCCCCGCAGGGGCCAACACCTCGATGAGTCAAGTGCTGCTGCAGATGCCAGGCGTGGCCCAGGATGAAAATGGACAGGTCCACATCCGCGGCTCTCATGCGGATTTACAGTGGCGGATAAATGGAATTATGCTGCCATTGGATAGCTTTAGCGGTTTCGGCCAAGTCCTTTCGCCATACTCCATTCGCAGCTTGAGCCTGGTCGACGGCGCGCTGCCGGCTCAGTACGGTTATCGCGATGCGGGGATTCTCGATATCCAGACGAAAGACGGATGTACCGACCCAGGGGGGCGTTTTGAGCTCTACGGCGGCCAGCGCGAGACCGCGCGGCCCAGCTTTGAGTATGGTGGCTGCGGCGGGAATTTCAGTTTCTACACGACCGGCTTTTACCTGCACGACAACATCGGATTGAGCTCAGCTACGCCCGGCCCCACTCCCATCCATGACCTTACCGACCAAGGGCAGGGTTTCGGCTACCTTTCCTATTTTCTTAATGCGACTACCAAACTTAGCCTTATCACGGGCGTTTCGGTTGCCGATAATCAGTTTCCCGATTACCCCGGACAGATTCCCGAGTACGAGCTGGCAGGAGTCAACCCCACTGACTATCCTTCGACGATTCTGGATGAGAACTTGTCCCAGAGGTATTACTTCGGGATACTCGCGCTCCAGGGCACGGTTGGAACCGCACTGGACTATCAGATTGCCTATACGGCCAAGTATAACACGGTACGGTTTAATCCTGATCCGGTGGGTGACCTGATCTATCAGGGGGTGGCCTCGCGCGCCTTTCACAGCGAGCTCGCCAACACTGTCCAAGGTGATTTAACCTACCGGCTTAACAAATCGCACACGCTGGCCGCCGGTGTTTACGCCGGCGAGTATGGAGAGACGCTCGACGATATCTCGTCGACCTTTCGAGCCAATTCGCATGGTCAGCAGATTAGTGAAGTACCGCTGAACGTGATTGACAACACCAACGGCATCGCTTGGCTTGTTGGCCTTTACGCGCAGGACCGTTGGCTGCTTTCGGAAAACCTCACCCTTGATTACGGACTCCGCTGGGATCAGATGGCGGGCTTTGTCGGTTCGGCCAATCAGCTAAGCCCGCGCGCCAATCTGGTTTACACCCTGCGCAAAAATACGACGTTGCACCTGGGGTTCTCCCGCTATTTCCAGACCCCGTCGTTCTATACGATTTCGCCTCGCAGCTTCAGCGCTTTCAATGACACAACCGCCGCGGTCCTGCCGGGCGGGGCGGAACCGCGGCCCGAAAGTGACTGGTACTTCGATGCCGGTGGCAGTACGAGCGAGTTGTTGCCTGGACTTACGGTGGGCGAGGACGCATACTTCGAGCTGGCGCATAATCTGCTTGATCTTGGGCAGTTCGGTTTTGTTCCGATCTTTGCGCCGTTCAATTACCTCGACGGGCGAGTCTACGGCGCCGAAACCACCATTAGCTACAAGTTGGGCAAGGCGCTGTCGCTTGGTTCCAACTTCTCCTACTCAGTGGCCCAAGGGAAAGACGTTGTGACCGGCCAGTTCAACTTCACACCCGCGGAGCTTACCTATGCCGATAGCCATTACATATATTTGGACCATCAGCAATTCTATACCGCCTCGGCGTGGGCGGCTTACAGCTGGGGGCCCTATCTGTTCAGCCTCGACGGCGCCTATGGCAGCGGCTTACGCGCGGGCTTCGCTAACACCGGGGAAGTCCCATTCAATTGGACGCTCGACCTCGGCGCGGCGCGCAGCTTCGATATATCGGGGGCCGGCAAAATGACAGCCCGCGTGGTGCTCATCAACGTCTTTGACCGCACCAATATATTGCGTGAGGGCACCGGCATAGGAATCTTCGAGCCCGCGTACGGTCCGCGGCAAGCACTCTATGGGTCCATCTCAGTGCCGTTGCCGAGGCTTTAAGAAAACGCAATCGGTGCGCCGGGGTTATCATAGCGCTATGGGGGACGGCTGGCTTTGGTCGTTATACTCATTGTCTAAAATATTGTGCGTGGTCCAAACCCGCGGCTATTACCCAACAAATAGTGAAAGAGGGCTGTGCTGTTATGCAGGAATTAGCTGGAGCGTGGGAAGCGCTGAAGTTCGGCGGGCCGATGGTTTATCCGCTGCTGTTCCTGGGAGCGCTCGCTGTCACGATTATTCTCGACCGAGCGGTAAGCTACCGGCGCACGCTGCGGCTTTCACGAAGTCTGGTGGAGCTGGTCGAAACGTACGACTTCTCCTGGAGCGAGCTGGAGCAACACCTCAAGGCGGTTGCCGCGGCCAATGCCTATCGGCGGTTCTTTCAGGTGATTGCCGACAGCCGCGAAAAACCCGCGTGGTGGGTGGAGTCTCGCGCCGGCGACGAGGCGGGAAGCATCGAGAAGGCGCTGGGCCGCGGCCTCTGGGTTCTGGAGACCGTGGTGACAGCGGCTCCTCTTATGGGACTTCTGGGCACCATCACCGGGATGATGCAGTCGTTCAAGGTTATCGGCGCATCCAGCCTGGTCGCTCCTACCCAGGTCACCGCGGGCGTGGCGCAGGCCTTGATCGCGACCGCGCTGGGGCTCTTGATCGCTATCCTCGCGCTGTTCGGCTTCAACTTCTTCTCCAGAACCCAGTCGCAGGCGCTCGATTATATGGAACGGCTCGGGTCTCGCCTGATCGATCATATACGACTCGATCAAGAAAACCGCGGCGTTGAGGCGAACGTCCGCATTACGGCATTGCCCGGCAAGGAGGGGCGCGCACGATGAAGCTGCGCAGGGGAAGGGAATATCGACACGGGCGCATCGAAATCATCCCGATGATCGACGTGATGTTCTTTCTGCTGGTGACCTTCATGCTGGCCTCGCTGTCGATGCAAAGCCTCAACTCCATCACGGTCAAGCTGCCGCAGGGCGACGCGCCGAACCTGCAACATAAGGAGCCGGTGACGCTGACTATTACCAAAAATAGCCAGATCTTTCTCGACAAGACTCCGACCACGCTGGCAACGATGGCATTTACGTTGAAGAGCATGCTGCAAGGACAGGATCAGGGGGTCGTCGTCAACGCGGACAGCGCCGCGCCGGAAGGTATCGTGGTGGAGGCGATGCTTCAGGCGCGGCGCGCCGGCGTGGAGCACTTTCTGATCGCGGTAAAGCGTGAATGAACCCAGCGCCTCAAACGGCGTCGCCCTACCTGGATGACCCGTGGCGGCGGCTGGCCTGGATTGCTCCGCTGTCGGTTCTGGTATGGGCGGCGGCACTATTCAGCTTTTCTATTTTGCTGAGACAGACGGCGCCTCCGGCCCCGGAGCTGAAGCCGATCGAGGCACGGATCGTCGAGTTGCCGCCTGTGGTTGGAGGCCTCAAGGGCGGACCCGCCGCGGCTGCGCACCCTGCGGCGGCGGCACCAGCCAAGCCCAAGCCTCGGGTCGAGGTCAGACGCAAGGTTTCACCGCACAAGAAACGAGTCATACCGCAGGCGCCGCCGTCGCTGTCGGGCACGCGAAAAGCTCCGGCCGAATCGCCGCCCGCGTCGAGCACCGGCGCATCCAAGGCGGCGACGGGTGAGGGTGCTGAGAGCGGCGGGGCACCGCAAGGGAAGCGAAGCACAGGCGGCGGTTCGGGGCTTGGCAGCGACAGCCTCGGAGCGCGGGCGATATATTCGCCCGTGCCGAAAATTCCCGACGACCTGCGCGAGATGGCCTTTGCGGTCGTGGCGGTGGCGCACTTTGAGGTCTCCTATGACGGAACGGTCAAAGTGACTCTCACCAAGCCCACTCTCGATCCGCGCCTCAACCAGCTTCTGCTCAGCACGCTGGAGCAGTGGCGCTTCTTTCCCGCGATGAAGGGTGGAGTGGCAATCGATTCGGCCTTCGACGTGCGGATCCCGATAAGCGTTCAGTGAACGGCGCGCGCGGCTGGCATTCGCGCCCGCTTTTTGACAGAAATCGGCATGGAGCGCGGCGCTTCGCCGCGTCCTTGATCAACGCGGGAGGTGGGCAAAATGAAGATCGGATTGCTGATGCCGTTTAGCGAGGATACTGCCAACCCGGCGGACTTTGGCCGCACCGCCGAGGATTTGGGCTTCGAGTCGATGTGGGTGCCGGAGCATCCGATTCTTCCCGCCGATCCCAAGACCCCGTTCCCGCAGGGCGGACCGATCCCGCCGGTTTACTCGCACATGGGCGACCAGTTCATCGCGCTCAGCATGGCCGCCGCGGTGACCAAGAAATTGAAGCTCGCCACCGGCGTCTGCCTGGTGCCCGAGCACAATCCGATGATTCTGGCCAAGCAGATCGGCAGCCTCGACAACTTCTCCGGCGGCCGCTTCATCTTCGGCATCGGCGCCGGCTGGCTGCGCGAGGAGACGGAACTGCTCGGCGGCGACTTTCCGCACCGCTGGACACAGACCGCCGAGTACGTCGCCGCGATGCGCGCGCTGTGGACCAAGGGCGAGGCGTCCTTCGAGGGCAAGTACGTCAAGTTTCCGGCGATCCGATCCTACCCGCGCCCCGCGCAGCCGGCCGGGCCGCCGGTGCTGCTCGGCAGCCGCGACAAGAACGCGCTCAAGCGCGTCGCCAAGTGGGGCGACGGATGGTGTCCGATTCGCATCAGCGTCGACGAGATGAAGCAGGCGACCGCACAGTTGCGCGAGGAGTGCCACAAGGCCGGCCGCGATTACAACCAGCTCGACCTCACCGTGATGGGTTCGCTGGGCAGCGAGCGCGCCAAGGTCCACGACGAACTCGGCAGGTACGCGGCGCTGGGCGTCGGCCGCTTCGTGATCACGCTGATCGCCGACGCGCTCGGCGCCGGCCAATACAAGGCTGAACTCGAGCGGCTGGCCAAGGTCCACATCTGATAAGGCGCCCGGCTGGAGGAAGTTCGCGATGAAGATTGGAATCCTGGCTTGGTGCGCCGAGCATACCGCCGACTTCGCCACGGTCGCCGCGCGCGCGGAGGCGCTGGGCTTCGAGTCGATTTTTCTCGCCGAGCATCCGGTCTTCCCGGCCCAGATCAATACGCGCCTGCCGCGCGGCGACGGCAAGATTCCCGAAGTGTACGCGCACATACCCGATCCGTTCATCGGATTGGCTTTCGCCGCCGCCGCGACGCGCCGGATAAAGCTCGGCACCGGCGTCTGCCTGGTGCCCGAGCGCGATCCCAAGGTGTTGGCCAAGGAGGTCGCGACGCTGGACCTCTATTCGGGTGGCCGCTTCATCTTCGGCATCGGCGCCGGCTGGCTGCGCGAAGAGAGCGAGATCATGGGCGTCGATTTCCCTCGGCGCTGGGCGATGACGCGCGAGTGCGTGGCGGCGATGAAGGAACTGTGGACCAGGCCCGAGGCCGGCTTCAACGGCGAGTTCATCCGCTTCAAGCCGATCCGCTGCTATCCCAAGCCGGCCCAGAAACCGTATCCGCCGATCCACGTCGGCGCCACGGGCGAGCGCGCGCTGAAAAACACCGTCGCGATGGGCGACGGATGGTGCCCCATCGGGCTTGATCCCGGGCAGCTTGCGGCGGAACTGGCAAAGCTGCGCAGGCTTTGCGATGAGGCGGGCCGCGACTTTGGCGCGCTCGAAATCTCGATCTACAACCCGGCCGCCGAGGGCGATCCGCGCCGCGCGCTTGAACGCTACGCGCAAGCCGGCGCGCATCGTTTGGTCCTGATGAACGCGACCCTCGCGCCCGATCGCTACCAGCGCGAGCTCGAAGACTTCGCCCGCGACTGGATTGGCTGATGCCACGCGTGAGTAGCCGCGGCGCTGTCGCATCCGTGCCGCGCCGCCCGCGGAGCCGATGATGCTGCGCGGCGCCATTTCGGGCTTCGGCGAGGTCGCGGCGCACGCGCACGTTGCCGGATGGCGCACGCGGCCGGAGGTCAATATCGTCGCGATTCACGACCCGATCTCCGCGCGGCGTCATCACGCGATCCGCCTCATCCCGAACATCCGCGTCTACGACGACCTCGAGTTGATGCTCGACGGCGAACGGCTGGACTTCGTCGACGTCGCCAGCCCGCCTGCCTACCATGCGGCGGCGGCGCTAACCGCGCTTGCCGCCGGCGCCCACGTGCTGGTCGAAAAGCCGCTCTCGCTGGCGGCCGGCGAGTTCGAGGCCCTGCGCGCCGCCGCTTCAAGCCGCGGGCGCGTGCTGATGTGCGTGCATAACTGGAAACACGCCGCGGTTTACCGGCTCGCGCATGACCTCATAGGCGCGGGGCGGCTCGGCGAGATCCGCTACCTCGCGCTTGACCGGCTGCGCACCGCACCCGCCGGCATGGAGACCGGCACGGGCGGCGGCTGGCGTCTCGGGGAGGCGGCCGGTGGTGGAATCCTGGTCGATCACGGATGGCACGTTTTCTACCTGATGCGCTGGCTGATGGGCGGGCTCGATCCGGCCGCGGTGGGCGCCTTCCTTGGCGCGAGTGCGGCCGCGCCGGTCGAGGACGTAGCCGACCTCAGGGTGATTTTTCCCGGCGACAGGATCGCCGCCGCTCATCTGAGCTGGCGTTCACCGGTGCGGCGCACGCGCGCGATGCTGTACGGCAGCGAGGGAGCACTCGAAATCGATGGCGACCGGGTAGTCCTGACCGGCCGCTGCGGGAGCTCCGAGGATTTTCCGCTGACGCCCGAAGCCGATGATTCCTACCATCCGGCCTGGTTCGCGAGGATGGCCGCCGACTTCGAGCGCGCGGTTCTCGAAGGCCTCGAGTCCGCGGTGGCGGCGGAAAACCTGGCCGAGGCGCGCGCCGCGCTGGCCCTGACGCTGGGCGCGCGGGAATCGAGCCGTCAAGGCGGCGGACAGCTTAAGCTTGCATGAAGAAACAGGACAGTTTGACAAGGCCCTAGTCGCTTACCCCAGAGCATTGGTATGGCAGGCCGGCTAAGTGAACCAACAGAATAAGCGCGATTCCGAGGGCCAGCGGAGTAGTGCCGGGGTGCTCGCGATCACATAGCGGGCCTTTGGGGCAAGCGACAGGAAATCGCGCGGCGTGAGCGGAGCGCTACGGAATGAACATCGGCGCTATCATCAGTACCGCCATCAGGATGCTCACCCATGCGGACGGCTGCTGCTGGGTCTGCTGGGTCTGGTCGGGAGCGGTATAGCTCTGCCGGCCCGCGATCTGGCTCAGCATAGCGCCGTTGCCAGCACTACCTGTCCCGGTGGCATCAGCTGTTGAATCTTGAGCGCCATCCGCCGGCGTATTCATCGTGAGGATCTCGGGCCGCACGATGATTCGATTCACGATCTGGAGACTGGGATCGTGCAAGGCCTGACGGGCCTTTTTCTCCGCGTCTTCCTTGCCATGAGGCGTGCCGACGAAGCCGTAGAGCATGACCTGAGGGCCATTCTTTTCGTCCGTCACGGTTGCGCCAACCAACGGAAGATCGTGCGACTTGAAATAATCGGTAAGCACACGTCTCTGCCCAGCCGGATCGGAGGGCAACGGGGGCAACTGGTCCGTTGAACTGGCGGTCGGCGCACCGGCCTGCAAAGTTGCCGGCGGCGCGAGCGCTAAAGGCGGTGCCGAGTTCGAAGCCGCTGTGCAGGCCACCAATGACGCCGCTACCACTGAAACCAGAAATGCCAGAGCAGGTTGCCCAGCGCGAGCCATCCGCTTTCCTGATCTTCGGGCGTCCCTTTCCGATGCTCGGGGATTCAAGCTCAACCAAAGGTCGCTCGTACTCGGACCATCCCAACGCTACCGCATTTCTGTGGCGGCGGAAAACCTGGCCGAGGCGCGCGTCGCGCTGGCCCTGACGCCGGGCGCGCGGGAAGCGAGCCGTCAAGGCGGCGGACCGATTAAACTTGTATGAGATAGGCGCACGCATCACAGCGGCGCGATGCGGATTCTCCAGTAGGCGCGCGGCTTCGGCGCCTGATCTACGACAACACGCCGCGCGGGAGCTTGCATTTCCACGGCGGCTGCGGCTGAGATTGTGCCTATGAATAAAACCTTGTGGCTCTATGGCGTGCTGGTTTTTGCGGGCGGCCTGGTTGGCGGAGCCGTGTCGGGGGAAATCTGGCGTCCGCCCAGCGCGGCGGCCGCAGCGGCTGCACCGGCGAGCGCGCCCGCGGCGGCGCAGCGGATCGTGACAGCGTCGGAATTCGTCGTCCTCGACGCGGCCGGCAAGCCGCGCGCCAGGATCGACGTGTCCAAGGACGGTCAGGCCAGCTTCGCGCTGTACGACCGCGACAGCCATCCTCGCGCCCAGATCGTCGTCGATTCGCTGGGCGCGCCGAGCGTAAAACTTTACGACCTCGCCAACAAGCTCAGGCTCGCGCTCGAAGTCGACAGCGACGGAATTCCGACCGTGCGCCTGCTGGACAATCACGGTCAGCCACGCGAGTTGCTCGGCGTCGACGGCGACGGGGAGCCCGGACTCAATTTCTACGAGGCGGACGGCAAGCTGATGCGCGAACTGCCGTAGGGCGCGCCGCGCCTTGGCGGAATTCGGCACGCCGCGCTATCTTGAACACATGGCGCCGATGTGGCGCCGAGGATGGCGATTCTCCGGAAAGTATCTGCCTCAAAAGTATCTGTCTTAGAGGAAAGGATTTGCCTCAAACCATGGGTAAAGACAGTTTCGGTGCGCGCACCGCGCTCAATGCCGGCGGCCGCAAATACACGATCTTCAGCCTCCCGGCGCTGGAGCGGCGCGGCTTCAAGCTGGCGCGCCTGCCGTATTCGATAAAGGTGATGCTCGAGAACGTGCTGCGCCGCGAGGACGGCGTGGTGGTCACCGCCGACCAGGTCGAAGCGGTCGCGCGCTGGCAGCCGCAGCCGGGCGAGCGCGAGTTCTCCTTCATGCCGGCGCGCGTGTTGCTCCAGGACTTCACCGGCGTGCCGGTGGTCGCTGACCTGGCCGCGATGCGCGACGCGATCAAGCGCCTGGGCGGCGACCCCTCCCGGATCAATCCGATCCAGCCCGCCGATCTCGTAATCGACCATTCCGTACAGGTCGACAGCTTCGGCACCGCCGGTGCGTTCGCAATCAACGCCGAGATGGAGTTCGAGCGCAACCGCGAGCGCTATCTGTTTTTGCGCTGGGGCCAGGGCGCGTTCAACAACTTCCGCGTGGTGCCGCCCGACACCGGAATCGTACACCAGGTCAACCTCGAGTATCTCGCCCCGGTGGTCTTCACCTCCAAGGATGGCCAGGCTTATCCCGACACGCTGCTCGGCACCGACTCGCATACCACGATGGTCAACGGGCTGGGCGTGGTGGGATGGGGCGTGGGCGGAATCGAGGCCGAGGCGGCGATGCTCGGGCGCTCGATCCCGATGCTGATTCCCGAGGTGATCGGTTTCAGGTTCAACGGCGCGATGCGCCCGGGCACGACCGCCACCGACCTGGTGCTGACGGTCACGCAGATGCTGCGCAAGCGCGGCGTGGTCAACAAGTTCGTCGAATACTTCGGCAGCGGGTTGGGCAGCCTGAGCGTCGCCGACCGCGCCACCCTGGGCAACATGTCGCCCGAGTACGGCGCGACGATCGGATTCTTTCCGGTTGACGATCAGACCCTGGAATACCTGCGCCTGACCGGACGGCCCGAGCCGCAGGTGCGGCTGATCGAGGCCTACTGCAAGGCGCAGGGGCTCTTCCGCACCATCGAGTCGCCCGATCCGATCTTCACCGATACGCTCGAACTGGATCTGCGCACGGTCGAGCCGAGCATGGCCGGGCCGCGCCGCCCGCAGGACCGCGTGCGCCTGCGCGCGTCCAAGGCCGAGTTCCGCCGCGAGCTGGCCAAGGAAGTTGTTGATCACAACGGCGTCGATCCGGCGCTCGTCGCGCGCTGGATCGGCGAGGGCGGCACCGCCGCCGCGGCGCCGCATCAGGCGATCGAGGCCGGCGAAATGGGGCCGCTCGCGCGCCGGGTCGAAGTGACGGGCGAGGGCGGCGAGCGCTTCGAACTCGCGCAGGGCGCGGTGATTATCGCGGCGATCACGAGCTGCACCAACACCTCGAATCCGTCGGTGATGCTGGGCGCGGGACTGCTGGCGAAAAACGCGGTCGAGCGCGGGCTCAGCGTCAAGCCGTGGGTCAAGACCAGTCTCGCGCCGGGATCGAAGGTGGTCACCGACTATCTCAAGCGCGCGGGCCTCACCGAGTACCTCGAGCGGCTGCGCTTCAACCTGGTCGGTTACGGCTGCACGACCTGTATCGGCAACAGCGGCCCGATTCCGGAAGCGATCGCGGCTGCGGTCAAGCAGGGCGACCTGGTGGCGTGCGCCGTGCTGAGCGGCAACCGCAACTTCGAGGGCCGTATCAACCCGGTCGTGCGCTTCAACTATCTCGCCTCGCCGCCGCTGGTGGTGGCCTACGCGATCGCGGGCACGATGGACTTCGATCCCGAACGCGACCCGCTGGGCAAGGACCCGCGGGGCAACCCGGTCTACCTGCGTGACATCTGGCCGTCGCCGCGCGAGCTGGCCGAGGCGGTGGCCGGCTCGATCGACTCCGCGATGTTCCGCAAGGAGTACGGCGAGGTGTTCGAGGGCGACGAGCGCTGGCGCGGGCTCAAGGTGCCCGAGGGCGACCTGTTCCGCTGGCAGAGCGATTCGCTATACGTCAAGGCGCCGCCGTTCTTCGACGGCGTCAGCGCGGCGCCGGCGCCGGTGCGCGACATCAAGGACGCGCGCGTGTTGGCGATGCTCGCCGACAGCGTGACCACCGATCACATCTCGCCCGCGGGATCGATTGGGGCCGACACTCCGGCCGGCCGCTATCTGATCGCCCACGGCGTCCAGCCGCGCGACTTCAATTCCTACGGCGCGCGCCGCGGCAACCATGAGGTGATGGTGCGCGGGACCTTCGCCAACATCCGGCTGCGCAACGAGCTGGTGGCGGGCGTCGAAGGCGGCTTCACGCTGCATCTGCCCGACGGCGAGCGCACCACGATTTTCGAGGCCGCCGAGCGCTACCGCGCCGAGGACGCGGCGCTGATCGTGATCGCCGGCAAGGAGTACGGCTCGGGCAGCTCGCGCGACTGGGCCGCCAAGGGCACGCAGCTGCTCGGCGTGCGAGCGGTAATTGCCGAGAGCTTCGAGCGGATCCATCGCAGCAACCTGGTCGGGATGGGCGTTCTGCCGCTCGAGTTCACCGGCGGCCAGACCCGCAAGAGCCTCGGGCTGACGGGGCGCGAGAGCTACTCGATCGAAGGGCTGGCGGCCGGCGTCGAGCGGCGCCAGAAGCTCAAGGTTGGCGTCGCCGACGGTGGCCGGACGCGCGAGTTCGAGGTGCTGGCGCGAATCGACACGCCCGAGGAGGTCGAGTACATGCGCCACGGCGGCATCCTGCCCTACGTGTTGCGCGAACTGCTCCACGCCTAAGCGCGCGCGCCGTCGCCCGCGGGACTTGCGTTGCACGCGCCGCCGCCGGCGCTCCGCGGCGATCCGGCCCGCTGTGGTTTTTCCGGCACAGCCGCGCGCCGCGTCGATAGCCGCTTGCGGCGGCAGTGCATCGACGCGGCGCGCGGCCAGCTCATTCACCGATACCTGGCGCGCTACTCCACTGGTGGCGCATCAGGGGCGCCACTGCTGGCCTTGGAGCCGAAAATCTTACCGTAGAGGGCGTGCCGCTGCTGCGCCATCTGTTGCATCTGGGTCAGCACCGCGGTGGACTGCTTGGTATTGGGAGCGCTCTTGAACAGCGACTCCCATACGGTCATTTTCTCCACGGTGAGGTCATGCTGCGCGCTGGCGTACGCTGAAATTTGCGGGTCGCACGCGCCACCCGAGGCCAGGCATTTCATCAGGCTCTGGTGCGCGCGCCTGAGGGCGCCGAAGTCGGTCTTCAGATTCGCATCGCCCATAAACGCCGCGTGAATCTTGGCGTGATCGACGCCGGCCGCGCGCGCGAGCAAAAACATATGTCCGCCACCCGGTCCGCCGCGATGCCGGCCCCATCCATGCGCCACTGCCAGACCGTATGTGCCCGCCAGCACAACGCCGATTACCGCTGCCACCCGTGATACCTTTCGCTTTCCACTCATATCCTTCTATGTTCCTCGCTGTTGGTGCCCGTTGTTGGGCTGCCTCTCTATAGACGAATCGTCGCGATCGCGGTTACAGCACGCCACGCCGGGCCGCGTTTCAGGCGCCATCGTTTGCGAGGATCAAAAAATTTTCCTGGCCGCTGGCCTGTTCCTGCTCAGCAGGCCAAACCAGAGCGTGCCTGTCTGGCCGGCATTGTACTTGTGATAGGTGGGATGAAGGCGCGGGATGGCGGTACATCCTGCCCGCTACGGGATCGTCACCGCGGCGCCGCTCTTGCGCGCGACGTAGCCGCTCAGCAGCCGCAGCACCGACGGCGTGACCTCGCTTATCGCGCCGGGACGAAAGCCGACGCTCTGTGGCCCGCGCACCCGCATCATCCCGAGCATCGAGAGCCGCAGCGCCCCCGCGAGAGCCTGGTAGTAGCGCAAGCGCCGCAGTTCCATCGGGGCAATCGTGTGGTACAGCGCTAGGTAGAGGGCGTTGAACGTGCGGCGCAGATTGTTCCCGGCCGCGTTCTCGCGCATCCAATGCGGATGCTCCATCGCGCTGGTCGACAGGATTGCCGCCGTGGTGGCGGCGTCGAAATGGCGGTCGCCGATGGCCGCGTTGGACCAGTCGATAACTCCCGTCACACGGAATCCTTTAACCATGACGTTTTGCGGATGGTAGTCCATGTGGAGGAAGGAGGATGGGGCGGTTCGGAACTCCGTCGCGCGGCCGCGCAAACGGTCCAGCGCTTCGGCCAGCCCCGGCAGCGGACCCTGCTCGACGCGGGCCGCGAGGGTTTCCAAAGTACGCTCGAGCAGGCGCGCCGCCGCGCCATCTTCCAAACCATCCTCCGCCCGCATCGCGATTCCTGGGTGATTCGCGGCGGCCGGCGTTCGCAGCGCCTCGACCGCTGCCGGCCCAAGCGCCATCCGATGCAGCCGGGCTTGCATGCGCACGAATCCCAGGAAACCCATCGAGAAGGTCTTGAAGGCTTGCGGGAAGGAGCGAATCGCAAATAGCGGTCCGCCGCTTAGCCGCTCCATCACCAAGAATGGCGCGCCGGCCGCCGCGCCCCCAGGCTCGAACAGGTAGGGCCGCGGCGCCGGATAACCGGCGCTGGCAAGATGGCTGATCGTGCGGTACTCGAGCGCGCCTTTGTCGGCCGACTCGACGCTCGGATAGAAGCGCAACACCAGCGGCGCGCCCGCCTCGACGCCAGGCAGAAGCTCGGTGCGCGTGCGCAGCCGGAACTCGTACAGCGTCGTTTCCCATCCGCTCGTAAGGACGCGCAGATGCTCGACGGCGGCGCCCAGGTAAACGGAGAGGGCGGCGGTCAGAGTTTCGGGCTCGGTGGGAATCTGATGCGAGGCATCCGGCACGGCGAGGCGAGCGTAATACGCGCATGGCCCGCGGCGCAATTGGCCAACGCCGGCGGCCGTATGGCGCGGCTGTGTGCGCTCGGCATCTGCGCAGTTAAGCTACTTCGACGATGCGCCCGGCTGCTGCGAACTGAGCAGGGGAGGATTCGGCTGCGCGGGCGCCGGCGCCTGCCCCAAGGGGCGAAAGACGTGGTCTTTCTGCCGGCCGTTGTCAAGCGGTCGCAGCGATCGCATCGTCTCGGGGACGATCCCGTGTTCGACGTACTCGTGCTGGAGAGTGGAAGTGAGGAGCGGCCCGCGGGTGTCGGAGATGTCGATCGCGACCTCGACCGAGAGGCCCATCCGCAGCGGCTTATCAAGCGGCTCGGGTTGGTCGAGCACGATTTTGACCGGCACGCGCTGCACGACTTTGACCCAGTTGCCGGTGGCGTTCTCGGGCGGCAGCAATGCGAAGGCCGAGCCGGTGCCGATGCTGATGGAATCGACGTGGGCCTGATAAGTGTAGCCGGGATAGATGTCGGCTTCGACTTCGGCCGGTTGGCCGACGCGCACGTCGGTGAGTTGGGTTTCCTTGTAGTTCGCGGTGATGTAGAGACCGCGGACCGGGACCAGGGCCATCAGCGGCTGCCCGACCTCGACGCGATGCCCGACGTGGACATTTTTGCGCGTCACGATCCCTTCGAAGGGCGCCTTGATAACGGTGTAGCTCAGGCTGAGCGTGGCGGCTTCCAGCGCGGCTCGGGCCTGGTTAACGATCGGCCGGTCGTAGCGCGCATGGTCCTCGCGGGCGCCCAAGGCGGCCTCGGCCTGCATCATCTGGTGCTTGGCCAGCGCCTGGGTGGCGAGCGCCACGCGCAAGCCGGTGGTCGCCTGGTCGTAGTATTCACTGGAGACCACGCCCTGCGTTTTGAGTGCCTTGGCCCGGTTGTAGTCGATACGGGCCTGGTTGAGCTGCGACTCGGCAAGCTTGAGGCCCGACTGTGCGGCCGCGACTTGCGCGTAAAGCTGGTCGACGGTCTGACGAGCGCGCTCGAGCTGGGCTTGGGCCTCGTTGACCCGGACCCGGTAGTCGGTCGGATCAAGCTCGATCAGTTTGTCGCCGGACTTGACCCGCCAGTTGTCCTCGACGAAGACCTTGACCACGGTGCCGGTGACCCGCGAGGAGATGAGCCCCACCGAGCCATCGACGTAGGCGTCGTCCGTGGAGACGTGAGAGCTGAAGTAGCGGTAGTACCTGATGGCTGGAAAAATGGCTGCCAGCACTACAACCGCAACCACCACCAGCAGAACCCGGCGAAGCCAAATCGATTTCATTTTCCCGTCGCGGCTTGCCTCGGGTCCGTTGCTGAACTAACGGGCCTGGTCCACGCGGCAGCCAATCCCATCCTCATAATAGACACTCGGAACATAAGGCAAAGAGCGGCTTGGCAAATCTAGCCTGTCCGCTCCGCGCCGTCCACTGTGCGTGGCCTGCGGGCGTGTGTGGCTTGCGGGCCGCTCTCAAGTGCATGCTAGGGAAACTTTATGAGCAGGGTGGGGCCTCCGGACGCTTGCACGACGACCGCGCCATCGGAGAGGATATCGGCCACGACGTGGCCCGCCTCGTCGAGCGAAGTAATTTCGGCGTCCACCCGCCCGTCCGGACGCTCGAAGAGAAACAGGGCCGGCGAGCGCGCTTCGACCACGAAGCTCAGCGTCAGATCCTCGACCAGTCCGGTAAGCAGACCACTCGATGGCCCTTTGACGAAAATCTGTATGTTGGGGTTCGCGCGCGGCGCTATGCTATTGACGCCGCCTGAGCTCTGCACGACGGTGGTGCCAAACGGATCGTTGGTCGACGCCTCAGCCAGCAGCGTGATGCCGGAAACCAGCTCGGTGGTCAGCAAAGCGGCGCTGTTGCTGAGCTTGGTGACGATCATCTGCACGCCCGGCGAGTTGTTGACGATCACCACGGATTCGGGCACTACACCCCTGAAGGTCCATGATTGGACGGTATCGGTGACCACCGCCTGAAACGGCGTGCCGGGCGTGCCGAGCACCCACAAGCTGTTCTCTGACGGGACTTTGGAGGTATTGCCGGGCAGGGTGGGATCGACGGTGCCGAAAGCTCCTCCGCATGCCGTGCAGGCCAATGCCAGGATCGCGAGCGCGCCGCGCAGTGCGGCGGCCGACAGTTTCGATTTGAGGTTGGCTGCCATCGCTAATCCTACGGTACGACCACGCCTTGCTTATTGACGCACACCAGGCATCGCCCGCTGGGGGCGTTGCAGATGCTACTTGCGCACGGCGGAGCGATTTGCAACGGCGTCGTCATCAGCACCGCCGTCGGCGCCGCGGCGGGCGAGGGTTCCGCGGCCGGCGGGAAGGCCTCAAAGCGCTGCAATTCGTAGGGCGCGGGATCGGCCGGCGCACAGAGCGAGAACTGCCCCGCAAGGGCGCTGCCCGCCGCTCCCGGCGTGGTCGACATCAATTGCACCCCGTCCTTGGAGAGCACGATCGAGGTGCCGTCGTCGAAGGTCGTGGTCGAGCCGATAACCGCTCCATGCCCCACGCATTCCATCGAGAGAATCGGATGGATCGCGGCGGTGCCGCAACGCGAGGCCAGGGGTATCGCGCTGAGCACTCCGATCGTATGACCGCTCGATTTTTCCGGCACCCCGCCGAAGTAGTCGCTGACCGCGGCGTACATGTCCACTGAAAACACGCTGCCGCTCTCGGGCGCGTACATCGTGAACGGCGCCGCGGTCGAGCCGGGCGGCACCGTGGCCATCGCGACATTCTCGATATGATGCGTGCCGTGGTCCTCGGCGGTCACCAGCACATTGAGCGACTTGGGGCCGGGGACCGGCGGGCTAATCGTGACCAGGCCCTCGATCTGCGATCGCCCAAGGGCGAAATTGCAGATCCCGCCGGTGCCCGCCGAGCATTCCGCTCCGCCGCTCACCGACAGGTGCGAGGCCACCGTGTCGTAACCGGCGTCGCTGACTTTCATCGTGTAGCTGCCGTTGGGGATGCTATTGAAGGCTTGCAGGACGAAGTTGCTGGCCGGCATCGGATAGGTTCCGGTGTCGTCGGTGTTCGCCGCCGCCAGCACGACGCATGGCGAGGGTGTCGGAAGCGTGGTGCAATCGGCCTTGGCGCCCGGTGCGGGCGCGAGAATCTCGATCGTGGCGCCCTGCAGCGGCGTTCCCGAGCAGGCGTCGGTCACCTTGCCGGTCAGTGCGATCTGGCCGGCCCCCACCGCGTTGAGTTGCACCTTTTTCACCAGGCTGCGCTTAACCAGCACGTTATGTGCGAACGCGTAGGCGAACCCGGGGCCCGAGGCGACCAAGTCGTACAGCGTGCCGTCCTTACTGGCCGGCAACGGTAACTGATATTGCCCCCCGCCGGTGGTTGTGGTTTCGACCACCTGGCCGGTTCCGGCCAGTTCGGCTGCAACCTTGGCCGCCCCGAACGCGTAGCCATTGATCATCCCGAGGAAGTTATGCGCGCTGGGCGGCAGCGTGATGCTGGGGGAGAATTTGTACAGGCTGCCGCTGAAGGCGGGGGGTGCGGGAATGCTTTGGACGCCGGCAGTTATCGGATTGATGTTGATGACCAGGGTCGTGAGCCCGTTGAGCGGTACGCTCACACTGCCCGAGGTTTGCAGGAACTGGGAGGGGTTGACCATCGAGATTTGCGACGCGATGCATCCCTCGAGCGGGCTGGCCAGGCAGGTTGGAACCACCGTGCCCGCATTGCTGCCGTCGAGCACGAGTTCGATTTGATGGTAGGTGTTGGCCGGCACCAGGTAGCTGTTGAAAATCTGCGGTACCGACTGGATTTGGTTGATGTCGACCTGCAGTTCGCTGGGGCCGGTGCCGCCGCTACCGGGGTTGGTATTGCCGAAGCCGCTGAAGCCGCTGAAGCCGCTGCCAAAGCCACTGTTGGAATTGAACAAGTTAGAGAGCTGGGTGAACGGATTCGCGACGCTGGTGTCGTTGAGGCCAACGCCCGGCGCTATCGGGATGGCGGTCCAGTTAGGATCGCTTTGGGAGACGTTAGGGTCGGTGCTCGGATTGAGCTTCACCTCGAGGACGTTGAATGAAATGCTCTGGAAGCCGGGGATGAACGTGCCGGTCAGACCGATCACGATAACGCCCGCGGGGCCCGAGACCTGGCTCTGGCCCGTTCCAATCGGCAGGAAGGACAATCCGACCAGCACCAAGACTGGGGCGAGCAGCACGATTATTGCCCGCCAGGACGATAGTTGTTTCACTCGCTAAGCCTGCAACAGAGATTTCGGTTCCTGCTTGGGATAACCTAACCTAGGAGCGAAGGCAAGCAACGAGGTTCATCGTGCGGCGCAACTGGGACATGCAGGGCTTGACTGAATGGCTTGGAGACCCGGAGAATTTTGCCTGATATGAAGCGTATCCCCTCAGCCGTGGCAGGCGCGGCGCTGGCCTTCGCGGCGCTGTTCGTTTTGCAGATGTATGCCGCGCCGCGCGCGGCGGCCGCGATGCAGGTGTCGGTCGGCAATCCCGGACTGGAGCACTTCGACTCGGACGGCGGAGTCGAGCTCGATTTCGGACTGACCGACCAGAACGGCCAGCCGGTGGGCAACTTGCGCCCCGACAACGTGCAGGTCTTCGAAGACGGGCAGCCGGCCAAGATCATCGACTTTCGCGGAGTGGGGCAGGGCCGCCCGGTCGATATCGTGTTCGTGATTGACGTGACTGAGTCGATGCAGCCGTATATCGACGCGATCAAGCAGAACATGGTCAACTTCGCCCACGACCTCGCCGCCAACAACCGCGACTACCGCCTGGGCCTGGTGACGTTCGAAGACTACACGGTCTCGAAGTACCCGGACTGTAATTGTCCCTATCGCAAGACGCTGACTCCGGACGTGAACCAGTTCATCAACTGGGTCGGCACCTTGCACGCCACGGGCGGCGGCGATATTCCCGAAGACCAGCTCGACGCGCTTGCCTACGCCTCCACGCTTCCGTTCCGGCCCAAGGCGCAGGCCATCCTAATCCTGATCACCGACGCTCCCTGCCACAAAAAGGGCGACGGCCCCGACCGCACCGGCGATGAGGCCTATCGCCAACATAAGAACCCCAATGCCGACGTGACTGAACTGACCGGCTCGGATGTCGCGCAGATGCTCAAGCGCCAGGGGTTGACGCTCTACGCCGTCGCGCCGCCGCCGTTCATCGAGCCTGCGTACGCCGACATTGTGAAGGCCACGCACGGCCGCGCATACAATATCGTCACCGAGGAGGGCCGCTTTCCCTCGCTGGTGCGCGAGATCGGACATTCGATCGCGACCGAGTACTCGCTGACCTACCGCACCCCGCGGCCGATCGAGGATGGCACCGATCGCAGCGTCGAGCTCAAGATTAACTACGACGGCCAGACCGGCTCCGCCACCACTTCCTACCAGGTGCACGGCGTGGGCGGCGCACGGATCAATGTGCCCGAAGGGGAAGGCGGCGGCGAGGGCGCCAACCTGGGCGGCACGGGACTTCAGCAGTTGTCCTTCAACTGGTGGAACCTGGCGGTGCCGTTGATTGCGCTGCTGGGGCTGTTTGGCCTCTCGCGGATGCGGTTTGGGCTTCCGGCCGAGGAACTCAAGGCGATCGTCGAGGCCCAGAGCCATCCCGCGCCGCCACCGCCGCCGCGCATGGCCGCGCGCGCGCCGATAACCGCCCAGCCCACACCCACGGCGCGTCCCGTGTCGGCCGCACCGCCGCCCTCGGCGGCGCCGATGGCGGCGCATGAGGCGCGGCTCAGCCTGCTCGAGCCGATCGACCCTGTTCCCGCCGAGTACAGCCTGCTCAAGGATGAGGTTTCGCTCGGGCGCGGTGAGGAAAACGACGTGGTGATTCCGCACGCCAGCGTCTCACGCGCGCACGCCCGCCTGATGCGCCGCAACGGGGTCTTCGAGCTGACCGACCTCAACTCGACCAACGGCAGCTACGTCAACGAGCAGCCGGTGCACGGTTCAGTGCGCGTCAACAGCGGCAACCAGGTGCGCCTGGGAGACGTGCGCTTCGTGCTGCACTACTGAACCGCCGCAGCGGCTCGCCCCGCACCCGCCGGTTTGCGTAGCGGGCCGCCATAGGTGATGGCTGCGCATTGGCGCCGGGCCTGCGTTGAGCCATTGCCTTCTTTTAGTGTAACTTTGCAGGCCTAGTACCCAGCTAGTTCCCAGGAGGTCTGTCTGTGCAGCGTTGTGGCCGATGAAGAAACTCAGCGGAGCCCAAATCATCATCGAGAGCCTGATGGCCGAAGGCGTCGACGTAATCTTCGGTTATCCGGGCGGCGCGATTTTGCCCACCTACGACGCGCTGCTCGACTCGAAGATCAAGCACGTCCTGGTCCGCCATGAGCAGGGCGCCGCGCACATGGCCGAGGGTTACGCGCGTGTCAGCGGACGGCCGGGCGTAGTGATGGTTACCTCGGGGCCGGGCGCGACCAACACGGTCACCGGTATCGCCGACGCCAACATGGACTCGACCCCGATGGTCGTTATCTCGGGCCAGGTGGCGACCACGATGATTGGCAATGACGCCTTCCAGGAGGCCGATTTCGTTGGCATCACGCGCCCCTGTACCAAGCACAACTACCTGATCAAGGACGTGCGCGACGTCGCACGCATCATCAAAGAGGCCTTCTACATCGCGAGCACCGGGCGCCCCGGTCCGGTGGTGGTCGACGTGCCCAAGGACGTGCAGCAGAGCGAGCACACCTTCAAGTATCCCGAGCGGGTGGAATTGCGCGGCTTCAAGCCGACCCGCAAGGGCAATCCGCGCCAGATCGAGCGTGCCATCGACGCGATCGAAAAGAGCGACAAGCCGCTCTTCTACGTCGGCGGCGGCGTGCAATGGTCGGGTGCGGCGTCCGAGCTTACCCAACTCGCGCGCGGCCTCGGCATCCCGGTGACCGAGACCCTGATGGGTCTGGGATCGGTGCCGGCCTCCGACGCGCTATGCCTGGGGATGCTCGGGATGCACGGCTCGTATGGCACCAACACGGCGGTGTGCAACACCGATTGCTTGGTCGCGATTGGCGCGCGCTTCGACGACCGCGTCACCGGGCGCATCGCCGACTTCGCGCCCCACGCCAAGACCATCATCCATATCGACATCGACCCGTCGTCGATTTCCAAGAACGTCAAGGTCGACGTCCCGATCGTTGGCGACATCCAGTCGGTGCTCGCCGACATGCTGCAGGTGGTCAAGGGGCGTGAGTCGATCGCCAAGCGCCGCGCGGCATGGGCGAAATGGCATCAGCAGATTCTCCAGTGGAAGCGCGAGAAGCCGCTGTACGAAAACGGCAACGGGCCGCGTCCGGGCGGCGCGGTCGCGCCCCTCCACGTGCTCGAGGAGCTGCACACGCTGACCAAGGGCGACTGCATTATCGCCACCGACGTCGGCCAGCATCAGATGTGGGTCGCGCAGCTCTTTCCGTTCGAGAAGCCGCGCTCGTTCCTGACCTCGGGCGGACTGGGCACGATGGGCTACGGCTTGCCGGCCGGCATCGGCGCCAAGTTCGCCGCGCCCGACCGCAAGGTCGTGGTGGTCTCGGGCGACGGCTCGATCCAGATGAACATCCAGGAACTCGGCACCGCCGTGCAGTACGGCGTCGATATCAAGGTCATCATCCTGAACAACTACTTTCTCGGGATGGTGCGGCAGTGGCAGGAGAAGTTCTACCAGGAACGCTACTCGTACTCGGCGATGTCGGTGCCCGACTTCGTCATGCTGGCCGAGGCCTACGGCGCACGCGGCTTCCGCATCGAGAAGCAGAGCGAACTCGCGCGCACGATGAAGGAGGCCTTCGCCACGCCGGGGCCGGTCCTGATCGACGTCGTGATCCCCAAGGAAGAGGCGGTGATGCCGATGATTCCGCCGGGCGGCGCGATGTCGGAGATGCTGTTCGCCTAGAGCTTGGACCAAGTTCAGGCTTACGCCGCATCGCTGAGCGGGGAGTTTCCGATGGCGCGATTGCCATACGTCAGCCGCGAAGATCTGAGCGCTGAGGAACGCGAAGTTTTCGACGAACACGAACGCGAACGCGGCACGCCGCCCGGCCATATCCATCGTATGATCGCCAACGCGCCCAATCTGCTGCGGCGCTTCTCGGCGCTCGCGCTGGAGCTGCGCAACCACACCAGGCTCGACCCCCGGCTGCGCGAGCTGGCCTTGATGACGGTCGGGCGCATCGCCGGCGCCGAGTACGAGTTCGTGCACCACTGGAATATCGCGCTGCGCGCCGGCGTGCGGCGCGAGCAGCTCGAGCAGCTGGCCGAGTTCGAGCGCTCGCCCGCCTTCAACCAACCCGAGCGCGCCGTGATGCGCTACGCGGCCGAGGCCACCACCAGCATCAAGGTCAGCGACCAGACCTTCGACGCGCTGCGCGGGTTCCTGGACCATCGCCGCATCATGGAACTGGCGATGAACGTCGCGTTTTACAACGCGGTGGTGCGGATTATCGTGCCGCTGGGCGTCGAGCTGGAGCCCGACGCGCACAAGAACTGATTGTGCAAGCCGGCGGCCGCTTTTCTTTGCTCGAAGCACCGCATCACATTGCAAGCGATGCTTGATGTCGCCAGGCTTCTCTGCTGCAAATCCACCCGCGGATGCCTGCGCGGGGGCATTTGACGCCAGGCAATTCCGCGATTCGTCCCTATATTCAATATTGGAGTAACGATTCTTACCCCAAGCTGAGTTGGGTGGCTGAGACCGGTTGCCGATTCTCTCGCGCTGCGTTCCGTCGCCAGCGGTGGCCGCAGGAGTGAAGGGTCGGCGGTGGTCGTTCAGTGAACTGATCGAATCTGCTGGTGGAATCTGCTGGCTAGGAAGAAGCGTGAAAACAAAACGACCCGTCAGGGAAGTGCTGGCGGAGCTAACATGGGCTAAGCTGCACGTCGAGAAGATTCAGGCCGAGCTGAAGCTAATATTCGCGGCGCTCAAAAAAGCCGGGAAGATTGTCGATACGCCAGAGGTCAAGGACGCTATAGCACTGCTGCGATTACTGCTCGGGCTAGCGAATCGGGCAACCGCCGAACTACGAACGATCACTCGCGTTGGTTGAAGGTGGGCTGCCCCCCGAAGTCCTAACAGTTTAAGCGGTAGAATCCATCACAGTGGGGATAAAATCCAGTTGCTGACGCGCGGCGAGGGTGCGCGCGAGTTGTGGGCCGAGGGGATCGAGCTTTTCAACGCGGGCCGGTTTTTCGAGTGCCACGAGGTGTGGGAGGAAGTCTGGAAGCGCGCGGCGGATGCGGAGAAACTCTTTTACCAGGGAATGATCCAGGCTGCGGTGGCGATCCTGCACGCCGAGCGCGCCAATCCGCGCGGCGCGCGATCAACCTGGGCCAAGGCGCGCGCGAAGCTTGATCTTTTTCCCGCCGAGCGAATGGGAATCGCGCTGGGCGCGATGCGCGATGCGGTGGATGAGTTCATCGCCTCCGCACGCGCCGGCGATCCGCTTCCGCCACGCCCGAAAATCCGCCGCCGGTGAATTCCGCTTGCTGATTTGAAAGGCTTTATCCTATAAATTTTACGACCGAGGACATCGGTACGAATCAGGCGGCGGGACGTTCGTAGCGGTGATGAGGATTGGATTGAGTATGTCGGCCATCGCGTTTGAACTGCCACAGGAGATACGCGAGGCGCGCGACGGCGTGGTGGCGTTTGCCCGCGCGGAAGTGATGCCCCGCCACGAACGACATCGCGCACTACTCGAGGATCCACGCAAGCTCTATCGCGAAGACGGGCGCCTTGCAGATGAAGCGGTCGCGCTTATCCGCGAGGTACGCCGTGCCGCAGCCAAAGCCGGCTTTTACACCATGTGTGTCCCGCAAGCGCTGGGGGGTGGTGGGCTTGGTCATTTGGCCTATTACGTGGGATGGGAGGAGTTGTTTCGCCTGTGTGGGCCGCAGAACTGGCTAATGCTCTATGTAATCAGCCATTGGGCATTTGGCCCGAGCCGCCTGCTGGAACGCATCAGCGATGAAACCCGTGAACGCATTCTCGGGCCGCTGATGGCGGGAGATGCGTCGATGTGCTTCGGATTATCGGAACCCGGAGCAGGTTCCGATGCTGCCGCGATCGCCACGCGGGCGGTACCCGACGGCGATGGCTGGCGTATCTCAGGCCGCAAAATCTGGACGACGAACGCGCCGGTGGCGGATTACTGTATCGTCTTCGCCGTGACCGACTCCGCGCTCGCCGCTGCACGCAAGGGCGGCATTTCCGCTTTTCTGGTGCCGAGGACCTCGCCCGGTTTCGAGGTGCAGAGGATAATTCGCCTCTTCGGCCAGATTGGAGGGGATGAAGCTGAGCTTCGTCTTGACGATATCTATGTGGAGCGATGGCAGCTCGTCGGCGAGCTCAATCGTGGTTTCGAAGCGGCGTTGTATGGGGTGTCGCTGGGGCGCATCTACAACTCGGCCAGGGCTGTAGGCTACGGACGATGGGCGCTGGAGCGGGCGCTCGAATACTCGCGGGTACGGCAAGCATTCGGTCATCCGATCGCGGACTATCAGGGCGTCACGTTTCCCCTGGCGGAATCCGCCGCGGAACTGCATGCTGCTCACCTGATGGGCCTTAATGCCGCTGCGCTGCTGGATAAGGGTCAGCCGGCCGTGAAAGAACTTTCGATGGCAAAGGCCTATTCCGTACAAGTCGGGTTTCGCGCGGTTGATCGCGCCATGCAAACTCACGGCGCGATGGGTTTTACCAACGAGCTTGGGCTGTACCACGCCTGGCACTCGCTTAGAATCGTCAATGTGGCGGATGGCACCAACGAGATCCTGAACCGCACAGTGGTGCAGCGCTTGCTCAAGGGCGATACCGATCTGTAGCCAGCAATTGCAGGCGCCAGCTAGTCCCGGACCGGCGGCGGGAGGGTTGGTGAAAAACTAAAAGGGGATGTCGTCGTCGTCGGGGCCGGCCGGCGGCGTCTCGGTACTGAATTCTTCGGGCTCATCCATCCCGCCACCGCTGCGTGCTCCCGCGCCGCCCCCAGCATCGCGGCCGCCCAGGAACTGCACCCGCTGCGCCACGACCTCGGTGCGCGAGCGCTTGCCGCTGCCATCCTTGGCTTCCCACTGGCGCGTGGTCAGGCGTCCCTCGATATAGACCTGACGCCCCTTCTTGAGGTACTGGCTGCACAGCTCAGCCTGCTTGCCGTAAACCACGATGTTATGCCACTCGGTCGATTCCTTGTTGCTGCCATCGCGGCCCTTGAATTTCTCGCTGGTCGCCACCGAAAAATTGGCCACCGGCTGCCCCGAGGGCAGATAGCGCACTTCGGGATCGCGTCCGAGGTTGCCGAGCAGAATGACTTTGTTTACTGACATCGTGGTCTAAGCGACAAGCTCCTAAGCGATATGCTTCCAGGCGACAAGCTTCTTGTCCCGCGCGTACCTTTGGCGGAACTTCTTCTTATGCCTCGAAACCTAACGCTGGCGCGCCCCCGGCGCAACCGCCGGCGCGGAGGTGAATCCACCGCCTGTTGATACGGCCTTGAAAGGCGGTTGGCGGACGCCACCGCCGCGCCGCTGGCGCTTTCGCCGCAATCGGGGGCTTTATATAATTCCCCGCGGTGGTTGGGTGGGGTTCAGGCGATGGCATCCCATGGTTTGACATCCTCGCCGGTCAGGATCGTGCCCCTGGGCGGGCTTGGCGAAATCGGGCTCAACCTGACGGTCGTCGAATGCGCCGGGCGCGCGATGGTGATCGACGCCGGGGTAATGTTCCCCGAAGAGCGTGCGCTCGGCAGCGGAGTGCTGGCGCCCGACCTCGCCTACCTCGAGCAGAGCCATCTCGAAATCCTCGGCGTCATTCTGACCCACGCCCATGAAGACCATGTCGGCGCGCTGCCGTATCTGCTGCGCCGCTTCAATGTGCCGGTGTATGGGACCGAAGTGACGCTGGCCTTCGCGCGTCGCCGCCTCGACGAGGACGGCCCGGTCGGCGCGCGCATGGCCACGATCGAGCCGCGCCGCCGCTTCGAGCTTGGCCCGTTCGGGATCGAGCCGATTCGGGTAACCCATTCCATGCCGGATTCGGTCGCGCTCGCGGTCACGACGCCCGCCGGGCTCATCGTGCACAGCGGCGACTTCAAGATCGATCCCACGCCCATCGATGGCGAACTCTTCGACCGCGAGCGCTTCGCCGAGCTGGGCGCCGCGGGCGTGGCGCTGCTGATGTCGGATTCGACCAACGTCGAGCGCGCCGGCCGCTCGGGCGCGGAGAGTTCGATCAAGCCCGTGCTGCGCGAGATCGTCGCGCGCAGCCGCGGCAAGTTTTTCCTTTCGGTCTTTTCCTCCCATCTGCATCGCATCCGCCAGTTGACCGAGGTCTCGCGCGAGATGGGGCGCCGCGTAGTGCCGCTGGGGCGGCGGATGGCCGAGAGCGTGCGGCTGGGCTTGGAACTCGGCCAGCTCCCGTTCGCGCCCGGCACCTTTGTCGGCCCGGCCGAGGCGGAGTTCCTGGAGTCGTGCAAGCTGACCTTTCTCGCCAGCGGCAGCCAGGGCGAACCGCTCTCGGCACTGGCGCGAATCGCCGCGGACGCTCATCCCCGCGCGCGTGTCGAGCCGGGCGACACGGTCGTGCTGTCCTCGCGTTTCATTCCGGGCAACGAGCGCACCATCAACACGCTGGTCAACCAGCTCTGCAAGCGCGGCGCCGAGGTGTTCTACGAAGCGGTCGCGCCGGTGCACGTTTCCGGCCACGCCAGCCGCGATGAACTGGCCGAGCTGATCGCCCTGGTTAAGCCGAAGTACTTCGTGCCGATCCACGGCGAGTACCGCCATCTGCGCCGCCATGCCGCGCTCGCCGCCGCCTGCGGCGTGCCCGAGGGCAATTGCTTTCTGCTCGAGGACGGCGAGCCGCTGACGCTGAGCGCCGGCCCGGCGGTCCATCGGGCGCGCGCGGTCGAGACCGGGCGCATCCTGCTCGAGGACGGCGAATTCGGCGACCCCGGCTTGCTGAGCGAGCGGCGCACGCTGGGGCGCGACGGCACGGTCTTCGCGGTGATAGCGGTGTCGTCGAAGACCGGCGCGATCGTGGCCGGCCCGGAACTGGTCTCGCGCGGCTTGCTGATCGGCGACGGCACCTCGGCCCACATTCGGCGCGCGCGTGCGCAACTGGCCGAGCGGCTGGGCCGCGTCGGGGGGCCGTTCAGCGCCGAGGGCACGATGCTGCGCGGGGAGATCGTGCATACGCTGCGCAACTACTTCAGCCACGCGCTCGGCAAACGGCCGCTGATCGTGCCGCACATCATGGAGGTCTGAGCCGCCATCGCGCGCCAGCCCAAAGCGCCAATCGAACTCGAAACGGCGGCGGCGGCCGCGGCGGAAATCCCGCCCGCGCGGGCCGAGAACCGGGTCGCGCGCGAGTTGGCGGCGGTCGTGTTGATCGCGCTGGCCGCCTTCGGCGTGCTGAGCCTGGTCTCGGCCGCGGCCGGCCAGAATCCCAACCTGTGCGGCATCGTGGGCGGCGCGGCCGCCGCCGTGGCCGGCGGCCTGCTGGGTCTTCAGGCCTACGTGTTGGCGATGCTGGTGCTGGTTCTCGCGCTTCGGGTATGGAGCGGCGCGCCGGGGCGCGCGCTGGTGCGTGAGAGTCTCGGCGGCGCGGTCTTGCTGGCAGCGCTATGCGCCGGCGCGGGGCTCTTCGCGGACGGCGCGCAAGCGGCTGGCGGAGCGCTCGGCGCCGCGCTCGCGTTTACGCTGGACCACTACCTCAATGTGGGCGGCGGCTACCTGGCCATGATGCTCGCGGTGATCGCGGCGTTGGTGCTGATGCTGCGGCGGGCGCCGACCGAGCTGATGGCGGATCTCGCCTACAGCGTGCGCTCGCGCCGGCGCGATGCGCGCGACGCATGGATGGATGACGGCGGCGGCTGGTCGGCGGGCGCCGCCGCGGATGGGTCCGCCGCGGCCGGGGCATTCGCCGCCGACACCCGTCCGCTCAAGGTCCGCCGGCTCGAAGCCGGGGCGCTGCGCGCGCGCGAGAACAAGGCGTTGCGCCCGGGGCGTGCGAAGGACGGCTACGAGCTGCCGCCGTTGTCGCTGCTCGACATGCCGCCGGCGGAGCATGCGCAGGTCGACGAGGCCGCGCTCGAGCGCAGCGCCCGCGTGCTCGAGCAGAAGCTCGCCGACTTCGGGGTCGAGGGGCGCGTGGTCGAGGTCCAGCCGGGGCCGGTGGTCACGATGTACAAGTACGAGCCCGGCTCGGGAATCAAGGTCAGCCAGATCGTCAACCTGGCCGACGACCTCTCGATGGCGTTGCGCGCGGCGACCGTGCGCGTCCAGGCCCCGGTGCCCGGCGAGGCGGTGGTCGGAATCGAGGTTCCCAACCGCAAGCGTGAAAAGGTTTACCTGCGCGAGATCATGGAGGCCGAGGAGTTCGCGGCCTCGCGCAGCCAGCTCACGATCGCGCTGGGCAAGGATATCGCGGGACGCCCGATGGCGGCCGACCTTGCGATGATGCCGCATCTGCTGATTGCGGGCGCGACCGGGACCGGGAAGTCGGTGTCGATTCATACGATGATCGCGTCGATCCTGTTCAACGCGACCGCCGACGACGTGCGCTTCATCCTGATCGACCCCAAGATGCTCGAGCTGTCGGTCTACGAGAACATCCCCCACCTGCTGGTCCCCGTGGTGGTGGACCCGGAAAAAGCCGCGGCGGCGCTGTTGTGGGCGACGCAGGAGATGGAGACGCGCTACCGGATGATGCGCGAGCTGGGCGTGCGTAATATCGACGGCTACAACCGCGCGCTGGGCGCTGCCGGCAAGGTGGTCGAGCTCAAGCCGGTCAACTTGGTCGAGGCAGGCGCCGGCCCCGCCAGCGCCGAAGACGGCGAGCCGATCAAGCATCGCAAGCTGCCGAAGGTCGTGATCATCATCGACGAACTGGCCGACCTGCTGCTGAGCGAGGGCAAGACCGTTGAGCGCGACATCACCCGGCTGGCGCAAAAGGCCCGCGCCGCCGGAATCCATCTGATCCTCGCCACCCAGCGCCCGTCGGTGGACGTGCTGACCGGGCTTATCAAGGCCAATCTGCCCGCCCGCATCTCGTTACAGGTGACCTCGCGCGTCGATTCGCGCACCATCCTCGATTCAATCGGTGCGGAGCGGCTGCTCGGCGCGGGCGACATGCTGTTCATGCCGCCGGGCAGCGCCAAGCTGCGCCGCCTGCACGGCCCGTTTGTTTCCGAGACTGAGATCCGGCGGGTCGGCGACTTTCTGCGCGCGCAGGGAGCCCCGGAATACCGGATGGAAATTCTGGAGACCAAGCCGCCGCCGGAGGAGGGCGCCGACGGCGGCTGGGGCGAGCCTGACAGCCTCTACGACGAGGCGGTGCGGATCGTGATCGAGACCAACCAGGCGTCGGTCTCGATGATCCAGCGGCGCCTGCGGATCGGCTACAATCGGGCGGCGCGGATGGTCGAGCAGATGGAACGCGAGGGGCTGGTGACGCCGGGCGACGGGATGCGCCCGCGAGAGGTTCGCGCGCGCAACGCCAACTAGCCACGGGGCCGGCGGCCCGGCTCGATGAACCCCCGGCGGCCCGGCTTCGTCCTTAAGATTCAGATGCCTACGATTCTACAAACGCAGCCATCTTACGTCATGCGCGAAGGTCGCAATTATTGACCGTTGCATAAGTAATAGAAGGTCAGGGTGAAAAAAAGGGCGGCAGGTCGGATTCCTGGACGAAGCTGCGCGGGAGCTGGGAGGAGCGCCGGGCGCGGCGGGCGAGCCGGGTCGTCGAGCGACTGATCGATGCTGAGCGGGCAGCCGTTAGCGCGCTGAGTCTTGAAGTGGTTCCAGACCTGCTCATCGGGGTTGAGTTCCGGCGCGTAAGCCGGAAAGCGCTCGACCATAAGTCGCGGATGGGGGGCCAGGACTCGGGTGACGGCGGGCCCGCAATGAATCGGGCCGCCGTCCCACAGCGGGCGGATCGGTCCGCGCGGCTGGCCCAGCGGCAGGCGCAAGC
>JAKAVN010000010.1 GCA_021827495.1 Deltaproteobacteria bacterium
CGCATCTGTCATCCCTATCCCCTGCGCCGCCTCGGCGTTATCACCTGAGGCAAGAGCCGGATGCGGCAATACCGCTCGTCCGGATCCGTGGAGGGGGTTATGGGCAACCATGATTCCTACTCCGACATCTCCTTCTTTTGCCCGCTTCCGCTCTTGCGGCAGGGCGTGCTGCGCTTTGCTTTCATCCCCGCGCAACTTTTTTCCGCGCGGGCCTCTCAAAACGAACTGGAGGCCCGTGCGCAGATTTCTAGATGCGCGAGCGGAGCGGGCGGCAGGACGTGCCAGAGCAAAGCGGCTCGGAGGGCTGGCGCGGCTTGCTAGCGCAGTGAACGCCACCACTTAGAGCGGCGCGAAGCAGAGCCGCGGGATGGAAATGGGAGATGGGTTGGGCCGCGACGCGTAGTTTACGGAGCGCTCGCGGGTCGGCTCACACCGGAGCGCCGCGCGAGATCAATTCGAAAACGAATGCAGCCTGGAAGCTCACCCTGCACTGGCACATTCAAGGATGAGCGGCCTGCTGGTTGGGGACGCTTCGTATCTCGAAGCGAATTTCCTTGACGGCAGCGGGCTATGCTGGAACGATAGGCCCGCAAATGGTGATGGGGTTCACCGGTTAACCGCTCTCTATTTCAGAGGGCTGATGACCCCTACGGGCAAAGCCGTAGGGGTCTATATTTTTCGGGAGAGCGCAAGCGTTCCCTCAACTGAGGATGAAACACGATGCAGGAAAATCTTGGAAGCAAGATCATTACTCAGGGCGTTCAGCGTTCGCCTAACCGGTCGATGTTGCGCGCCGTCGGATTTACCGACCGCGATTTCGAAAAGCCGATCGTCGGGGTGGCGAACGCCTTCAGCACCATCACCCCGTGCAACATGAGTTTGAACGAGCTCGCGCAGCGGGCGGAAGTGTCGCTCAGGGACGCCGGCGCGATGCCGCAGGTGTTCGGCACGATAACAGTCAGCGACGGTATCGCGATGGGTACCGAGGGGATGAAATACTCCCTGGTGTCGCGCGAGGTGATCGCGGATTCGATTGAGACCGCGTGCAGCGCTCAGGCGATGGATGGCGTCGTGGCGATCGGGGGATGCGACAAAAACATGCCGGGCGCGATGATGGCCATCGCGCGGATGAATATCCCGGCGATCTTCGTCTATGGGGGCACGATCAAGCCTGGTCATTACAACGGCCGCGACCTCACGATCGTGAGCGCCTTCGAGGCGGTGGGAGAGTTCAGCGCCCACAAGATTGGCGAGAAGGAACTGCTGGAAGTCGAGCGCCGCGCCTGCCCCGGCGCAGGATCTTGCGGCGGAATGTACACCGCCAACACGATGTCGTCGGCGATCGAGGCGATGGGCATGAGCCTGCCGTACTCTTCCACGATGGCGGCGGTTGATCCTGAGAAGGCCGAGAGCGCGGCGCGGTCGGGAGAAGTGCTGGTCGAGGCAATTCGTCGCCAGCTTCTGCCGCGCCAGATCATGACGCGGAAGGCGTTCGAGAACGCGATCGCGGTGGTGATGGCGGTTGGAGGATCGACAAACGCCGTGCTCCATCTGTTGGCGATGGCTCATGCGGCGGAAGTACCTCTCGCGATTGACGACTTCGAGACGATTCGGGAGCGGGTGCCGGTGCTGTGCGATATGAAACCGTCGGGCCCTTACGCGACGACGGACTTGCACCGGGCGGGCGGTATTCCACAGGTGGTGAAGATGCTCTTGAATCACGGCCTCGTGCACGGCGATGCGATCACAATCACGGGCAAGACGGTCGCCGAGAATCTCGCTGAAGTACCCGATGCGCCGCGCAAGGACCAGGCCGTCATCCGGCAGTGGGATGCGCCTGTATATCCGCAAGGTCATCTCGCGATCATGAAGGGCAACCTCGCGGCCGAGGGCGCCGTTGCAAAAATCACGGGAATCAAGAGCCATCAGATCACGGGACCCGCGCGAGTATTCGAGTGCGAAGAGGATTGCTTGACGGCGATTCTCGCCGGAAACATCAAGGCGGGTGACGTAATCGTAATTCGTTACGAAGGCCCAAGAGGCGGACCCGGGATGCGCGAGATGCTCTCGCCCACGTCCGCACTGATAGGCGCGGGGCTCGGCGGTTCGGTTGGCTTAATTACGGACGGGCGTTTTTCCGGTGGGACGTACGGCCTCGTGGTCGGGCATGTCGCGCCGGAGGCTCAGGTCGGCGGGCTGATCGCGCTGGTCCACGCGGGCGATTCAATCACGATAGACGCGGACAAACGCATACTCCAGCTGAACATCGATGACGCGGAGATCGCGCGGAGGCGGGCCGCATGGAAACCGCCCACGCCACGCTACACGCGCGGTGTCCTCGCGAAGTATGCCGCTCAGGTGTCATCGAGCAGCCGCGGCGCGGTGACTGACTAACCGCGTCGGGCAGTATCCTCAGGTGGTGAACCTCAAGGTCTGAACGTCGCGCGAAAACTCCTGCCGGGCGATTCTGGGTACCCCCACGCAAACACTGTCGTGGGGGGGGGCTCAGTGCGCGGCTGTTTGACATCGCGGGTCGGAACTCTGAGGAACCAGTTCATCCGCATTAGCCAGTTGTTCCAGACGAATGAAGAATGATGGATGAGAGCCAATAGCCAGCGACGATAGAGAGAATGAGAAAGAAGAGAAATGCGGCGAGTCCTCCACTCAGCGATTCCTTCCACAGGCGCTGGGTACCAAGTTTATGCTTCTGATATTCCTCGTAAATGATAAGAAACCCCATCAAACCAGCGACCAATCCGAAGACAACACCGAGCAGAGCCGACGCTTCGAACGACATATGAGCCGCCGATCCCTCGTTTAGCTGCCCTTTTTTCGTTGTGATTTTGGAGGCATCGCATCACGATCTTCCAGGACCGTCCGTTTCAAGCTGTCCCACCATCGTGTCGTTGCTTCCGGTTTGTCTTCGCGCACCTGGTGCAGCATCTGGATTACCCAATCGATGTTGGACAGGACAGCCTGGCGATCACGTCGGCTTGATCTGGACCGCAGCCGCGCGAACATGCCACGCAGCAGCGTCGAGCAGCGGACTGCTAAACCGCCGTGCGCCTTTAGGGTCCGGCTGACTGTAGATGATGGATTCACCGAGCGGTGCCGTCGGTGGATGACGTGGTGAGGCGTTGCGACGCCATCATGACGTTCGCGCGGAGTGGTTCGAGACGCTCGAGGCTCGACTTGACCGCGTCAGCGCCTGCGGCGCGCGTGGCTTCGGCGCGGGCGAGCGTGGTTTGGGCTGTCGTCCGCAAGTCATTGAGCATGCCCCTGATTTCCGCTTCCATGCGGCGTCCGCTCTCGCGAACGATTTCATCGAAGTCGTTCAGAACGCGAGTGCTGTTCAAGGACATCAGGGTGTCGAGGTAGCGCAGAACCTTTCTTTCAATTGTTTCGAGCTGCCGGCTGCGGGAAGCAAAAATGTTGATGATCTGCTCGCTGATGGTCTGACGCGGGAAGCCGAAGTGCTCGCCGAAGTAGAGCCGCCCTTTTACGCGGAATCCCGATTCCTCGCTGACGCGCTCGGGCAAATCAGCGAGGATGGTGTCGCCCGCCTCGGCGATTCTTCTCAAATAGTCGTTGGCTAGAGTAACGAAGCGGCGAGCTGACTCGCGGTACAGTGCTTCAGCGGCGGGTCGTTCTTCTTGGAGCCATTGATTCAGGAGCCGGCGCGAAATCGATTGAGCGATTTCGGTCGCATGCCCATGGAGAGCCGCTCCGCGCCGCTCGGTCGCCCGAAGAATCGCATCGTGAAATTCCTTGCGCGCGGCGGGGATAGCCTCCGCCAGAAAATTATCGCGCCGCTCATTGCATCGGCGACTAACGCGTTCCTGTTCGGCCTTAAACAGGTGGTTTAGGTCGCTCAACGACCTTTCGGCATCGGCGATCACTTCTCGCAAGCGCGCCGCGAGACGTTGTGACTCCTCGACGGGCGCGATCAGCGCATTGCGCTGGTTGTCGATTTCGCGGATGAGCGCGGCCGACAGCCGGTCAATACCACGCCGCTCGGCTTGCTCGACGAGCTTCGGAGCGCTTTCGCGCGCGAGCCGTTGGAGCTCCGCCAAGAGGGCCGTAGCGTCGCGTGACGGACCTGACCCGTTGAGCCATTCCGCTGCGCTGACCTGAAATACGGTGGATGGCTCGCGCCCAATTTTTTGCGCCAACGTCCGCCGTGCGAATTCAATTGCTTCGTTGCATTCCACGGCGCTGAGCCGGTCGGCCTTGTTAAGCGCGAACACCATTTCGCTCACTTGGGGAGCGATCTCTTCGAGCAGTGCCATCTCCTCGCCCGATATTGGCGGGTCGGCACCGAAAACGATGAGGGCGGCGTCGATGTGCGGAACGAACGCCTTGGTTGCCGCCGTGTTGCCGACATAAACCGAACCGATTCCCGGCGTGTCCACGAGGCACATTCCAGTTTCAAGCAGGGCGCTCGGCACGAACACTTCGACCACCGCCACGCCTTTGAAGTTCGCGGGATTGCGTTCCTCCGAAACGTAGTCGGAGATTGATTCGATCGCCACGTGCTGGCGCGATCCATTCTCGAAGTGAACCTGGGCATGAAGGATCGGGCCGTGCCGAAGAATCGTCACGATGGCCGTGACCGGCACAACGCCAGTGGGCAAGATCGTGGCGCCGATTAGTGCGTTCAACAAGCTGGACTTGCCTCGTTTGAATTGGCCCAGGCAGGCGACGAAAAAGCGTCTATCGGCAACGCGATCAGCGAGCGCCCGTGCTTCGCGCTCGATGCGTTCGTTTGCCAATGCGCGAGCTGCTTTAATGAGCAACAAAAGAGGCGCGTGACGCTCCGCTGCCGGGGCATTCGGGGACGTGTCGAAAGTCTGTTGTCGGAGCGTTTCCACGTACTCTCCCTCACCTCGCGAAGAGAACCCGTGGAAATAAAAACTCCCACGGCTCTGGGTGCCGTAGGAGTCATTGGCCGTTTATCGGAAAACGGCGATTCGGGCGAACTCCACCGCCTAGCAGCATTTTAGCCGCTATTGCACGTGGCGCAAGAGATTGCAGGGCGCGAGCGTAAGGCAGCGGCAAAGCCACTCATTCCAAAAGATCGGGGAGTAGACCCCGACGGAAGGCGTCTGCAAAGTCATGGATGGCGTCGGGCATGGCCACCGACATCAAGAGAGGATCGGCGAAGGGCACGCCCCAGATTTTAGCAGCGGCGGCAGCGTGCCATGGGTAACAGAACACGATTCGACGCTCTTGAAGCATAACCATGGCCGTGAGCGCCCGCTCTACGGGGCATTGAGCGGCTGGGCCTTTAAGAGATCCGCGCGGGAACGCGGCCAGAGGCTCCTCACCGATTTCGCGCCTTATGGCGTTGATGAAACTCAGCGCCGTGGTGATGATCGCCTGGTGTTCCATGACTCCGCCATCGAGCGCGATTCAGGAGTCATTGGCCTACCTGCGTGGGCAGCGATTACGGCGGACTCCACCGCCTGATTTGCACAATCTAACGCAGAAAACCGATACCGGAAACGACCCCGTGATTCATCGCAGAGCAAACGCGCCCGTTCCGGCGAATCGCGCCTTGTCTGCCAGTTCCTCCTCGATGGCGAGAAGGCGGTTGTACTTTGCGATGCGCTCGCCGCGGCAGGCTGAACCGGTCTTGATCTGGCCGACGCCGGTCGCTACTGCAAAGTCGGCGATCGTGGTGTCCTCGGTTTCGCCCGAGCGATGAGAGATCACGCAGGTATATTGGGCCGCGCGGGCAATCCGAACCGCCTCAAGCGTTTCCGTCAGGGTGCCAATCTGATTGAGCTTGATCAGGACGGAATTCGCGATACCTTGCTCAATTCCTCGCCGGATGATGTCCGGGTTGGTTACAAAGATGTCGTCGCCGACGATTTGGACGCGACGTCCGAGTTCGCGAGTGTGAAGCTCCCAGCCGGCCCAATCGTTCTCAGCCAACCCGTCTTCGAGCGAGATGATCGGGTAGCGGCTAATCCAGCCGGAATAGAGCCGGGTCATCTCTTCGGCGTCGCGCGACTTTCCGTCGGAGCGCGCGAAAACATATTTTCCGTTTTCGCAAAACTCGCGGGCCGCGGGATCAAGCGCTATCCAGGCTTGCTCGCCCGGCCGATAGCCCGCTTGCACGATGGCTTCCAGAATTAACTCAATCGGCTCCTCATTGCTGCGCAGCCTCGGGGCGAAGCCGCCCTCATCGCCGACGGTAGTGGAATAACCGCGCGATTTGAGCACGGCGGCGAGCGCGTGAAACACCTCTGCCCCCATCCGCAGAGCCTCGGCGAAGTTCGTCGCTCCGGCGGGTACAACCATGTACTCCTGGAAATCGACGCCGGACTCCGCATGCCTGCCACCGTTGAGGACGTTCATCATCGGCACGGGCAAGAGGTTCGATTCTGGCGCCAGGTATCGATAGAGCGGAAGCCCTCGCGATGCTGCCGCCGCATGCGCGGCGGCGAGCGAGACGCCGAGAATCGCGTTAGCGCCGAGCCGTGACTTGTTTTCGGTTCCATCGAGGTCAATCAACATGCGGTCCAGTTCTGCTTGTGCGCACGCATCGAGCCCGTGCACGCGCGGCCCTATGATTTGGTTGACGTACGATGCCGCTTTGAGCACCCCCTTGCCGGCGTAACGGAGGGGATCGCCATCACGGAGTTCGTGGGCTTCGCGTGAACCCGTGGACGCTCCCGATGGGATCGCGGTGCGGCCGAGCGAGCCGTCCGCAAGCCGGACTTTCACCTCGATGGTCGGATTTCCCCGCGAATCGAGGATTTCTCGCGCCCTGACATCAGCAATTGCGGTAGAACTCATGGCTCAGGAACCTCGCGCGTCCCAGTCGAGCCAAAGCGCCTGATATCAGTCGCGTCTTGACTACCGGGTTCATTCGATTATTTGATGGTACGCGCAACGGTGATGGGGTTCCACCGAAACCGCTCCTCCGCGTGAGCTGATGACTCCTACTGGTGTCGAACACGGGTAGGGGCTTTTCTTGTGAAAGGACTCTGCCGGAAGGGACAGGGTCCTTTTTGATTGCCAGCACCCAGCTTCTGGTAGGCTTTCGGAAGAACAATCCGCAGGTTTCGTCCTGCGTGCAGTCTGAACCGGGAGGTCGTTGATGATGTTCACCGGAAGGGGCAAACAGCTCACCATCTTCATCGGCGAAACCGATCAATATCGCCATCAGGCGCTGTACATGGCGATCATTGAGATGCTGCGGCGAGAAGGCTGCAGCGGCGCGACCGCCACTCGCGGCGTTGCGGGCTTCGGGGCTTCTTCGCTGATTCACACGGCAGCGATTCTCCGATTGTCGTTCGATCAGCCACTCGTGATAGCGGTCGTGGACCGCCCGGAGCGAATCGATCGCATTCTTGCACCTTTGCGGGAAATGGCTCCCAGCGCTCTGATCACGGTTCAAGAGGTGGAGGTCGTTCAATCGGGCGCGCCCTTCAAGGAAGGCTTACCCGACGTGAAGGTTTCGGAGGTGATGAAGCGCGAAGTTGCCACCGTACACCCCGACAGTCCTATTACCGAGGTTGTTGAACTGCTCTTGGACAAGGACTTTACGGCGGTGCCGGTGGTTGACGAACAAGGCAAAGTAGTCGGAATGGTGAGTGACAGCGACCTGCTGACCCGCGGCGGTATGAACCTCACGATCAGTCTGAAACGCGCGACCGATCTTGATTTCGTGCGCGAGCTTCACAATTCGCTCGAAGATCCGAACCGCAAGGTTTCGGAGGTGATGACGCGTGAGGTGGTAACGATTGCGCCTGACGCGATTCTGGGGCGGGCGGCAAAGCTGATGGTCGAGAAGCATCTCAAGCGGCTGCCGGTCGTCGATTCCGAAGGAGAACTGGTCGGAATCCTGGGGCGTCTCGATATCTTGAACACTATCGCAGCGGTCCACTTGCCCGAGTGGCATCCCGAAGTTCACCCGATTGGCAAACAGGCTACCGTCGCCGACGTCATGACGCGTGAGGTTCCAAGGGTCCATGAATCAGCCACGGTCGAGGAAATCTTCGAACTGCTCGTATCCTCGTCGCACAAGCGGGTGGTGGTCGTGGACGACAAACAACATGTTGTCGGTATCGTCGCCGACTCCGATCTGATTTCAAGAGTCAGCCGCGAGAGTTGGCCTGGGATCACGGAAATTCTCATTTCCAAGGTGCCAATCGCGAGGGTCAGCGGTGAGGCGCGCAAACACATTCAGAGGCTGCGCGCTCGCTCAGCGAAGGATTTCATGACGCGTGACGTGATCACCGTGCGTGACAAAATGCCGGTCGCGAGTGCACTGGCGCTCTCTGCGGAAAGGCGCGTCAAGCGAATGCCCGTGGTGAACGCCGAGGGTGAGTTGGTCGGAATCGTGGGACGCACTGAGATGATGCGGGCGCTGCTCGCCTGAATGGAACCTGGAGGGATCGAAGCGTGGCGGCGGTGCTGTGGGTCGGATTAGGAGGTTTCCTGGGAGCCAACGCGCGTTACTTGCTGGGCGGCTGGGTGGCGAGCCGTCTGGGAGTCGGGTTTCCTTACGGAACTTACGTGATCAATGTGACGGGGAGTTTTATCCTGGGCTTTTTTCTGGCCTTCTCGCAGGATCGGTTATGGGTCGCGCCGCCGGTGCGGCTGCTGTTCGCGGTTGGGTTTGTCGGCGCTTATACGACCTTCTCGACTTTCGAGTATGAGTCCATTCGCCTACTACAGGATGGAGAGCTTTTGCTCGGCACGACCTATCTGATCGGAAGCGTGGTGACCGGTGGCATTGCTGCAATCGCCGGTATCGCGCTGGGAAGCTGGCTTTGATGCTGCGGTTGTCGTCCCGATTGACTGGAAACCCGGACCTGTTAGACTTTCTGCGAAAGTTGGTGATGGGGTTCACCGCATCAACCGCCCTTTCCTGAGCAGGGCTGATAACCCCTACCGAGGCGCAAGCCGGTAGGGGGTTGTTTTGCTCGATTTCCCTACCTGGTGATGGATTTCTCTTACGGATTCCCGTGGGACGCGGCCACGGAAGAGGAATCGCGTCTCTTGGAACAGGTGTAGCGAACGATGGCGCGTTCTATCGGATTCAACCTGTTGCAGGTGCTGTTCGTTGTGGCGCTCGCTCCGCTCGTGTCGGGAGTGTTGTCGCGCCTGAAAGAGATCGTTCAGTCCAGGCGCGGCCCCAGCATCTTCCAGCCCTATCGCGACCTTCGAAAGCTGTTTAGCAAAGACGAGGTAGTCTCGGAGCAAGCTTCGTGGATTTTCCGGTTCACGCCGTATTTGGTCTTCGTCGCACCGATCTTTGTAACCACACTGATTCCCGTCCTCACCAGCTATCCGCTCTTTTTCGCATTCATGGGCGACATGCTCGGCGGCGGTTTCGTCCTGGCGCTCGGCGGATTCTTCGCCACCCTTGCGGCAGTGGATACCGCCAATCCTTACGGCCCGATGGGAGCGAGCCGTACGCGCATGGTCGGCTTCCTGGCCGAGCCGGTCTTCATGATCGTGTTCTTCACGGTCTCGTTCATAGCCGGCTCGACGATCCCGTACATCGTCCAGCAGCATTGGGTGACCCTTTCGGAATTTTTTGCGCCGTCTCACGTGTTGCTGGTGATCGCCTTCGTGATGCTGATTCTTGCCGAAGCCGGTCGCATCCCGGTTGACAACCCAACCGGACACTTCGAACTCGCCATGATCGACGAATCCAAAAGTCTCGAGTACTCGGGTACGGGCATGGCGCTGATGAAATGGGGCGGCCAGATGAAGCTGCTCGTGTTGATGTGCATTTTGCTCAACGTGTTGGTCACTCCATGGGGACTTGCGGCCGGGAAAGATGTCATGGGCGTGATCCTGGCGGCGCCCTTGGTTCTGTTCAAGATTAGCCTTTTCATTCTGGTGCTGGTCGTAATTGAATCGTCGCTGGCAAAACTGCGGCTGTTTCGCGTGAGCGAATTTCTGGGCGCGGCATTCGTAACGTCAGTGGTCGCGATGATCACCGGTCTGCTGAGGTTTTAGGAGCATCCACATGGCCAACTTCGCGCCGGTACTCGCCTCACTCAATGGCCTCGCGGCCGGGGCGTTCCTGATGAGCGCATTCGGATTGCTTGCGACGCGGCAGATGCAGGGATGCCTTCGATTCTACAAGCTGCAATCACTCACCGTCATCGCGTCAATTGTCCTGATAGCAATCGGGATGCACGTTCCGGACTTGCTGGCAGTAGCGCTGCTCGATTTTGCGATCAAACCACTGCTGATTCCGTGGCTTCTGCGGCGTTATGTGCGCGAAGAAATCTTCCGGCGCCGAGAAATCGATCAAGTGCTGAACATCCCTGGTTCGCTGTTGGTTGCGCTCGTTCTCACTCTGATCGCTTATTTCCTGGCCGGGTTGTTGCCGCCCGCCAGCGACGCGATGGGCAATATCAACGTGCCGATCGGTCTTGCCGGCCTGCTGCTTGGAGCGTTCACACTCGCCGTCAGGCGAGAGGCGGTGCCACAGCTGATCGGGATTTTTGGAATCGAAAACGGCTCCCTGTTTGCCGGGATTGCAATCGCACCACGGTTGCCGCTGGTCGCCGAGATGGCCTTTCCGTTCGATATGTTGATCGTTGCATTGGTCATTGGAATCCTGACCCGTATCACACATGAGCGAGTGGGCACGACCGAGGTCGGCGCACTGCGGAGCCTGCGCGAGGAGGCGGCGAAATGAGCCTCTTCGCGATTCTGGCATTACCGCTAGTGGCCGCGGTCATCTCGTGGCTGCCGCTGGGCCGTCGTCTGGCGCCGGCCACGACCCTTGGCATCAGTTCGATCACTCTAATCCTAGCGGTAACGAGCGCTCTGCGGGTTACGGCGGGAAGACCGGTTGTCGCGGCGCCAAATTGGGTCGAGCTGGATGGTCTCAGCGCGCTCGTGCTGGTGCTCGTGGCTCTCGTCGCGGCTACGGCCGCGCTCTTCTCGTGGGGATACATTGCTCGCGAGCAGGATGCTCGCCATCTGCGTCGTTACTATGCGAATTACAACCTGTTTGTCTGCTCGCTGTTGACAGTACCCTTGGTGGTCGAACCGGCTTTGGTATGGACGGCGGTCGAGCTGACGACGATCACAGGTGTTTATCTGGTCGCATTCGACGACACGCCCGAGGCCGTCGAGGCCGCATGGAAATATTCGATTCTGACCATCATGGGCGGTGCGATGGCGTTGCTGGGATTTATCGTCCTGTATCGCGCGACCCGCTTCGGCGATGCGCCTTTCACGTGGACTGGCCTTGTGGTGCTCGGACCGAAGGTCTCGCCGGACGTGCTGGAATCGGCTTTTCTGCTCATCCTCGTCGGATTCGGCGCGAAAGCCGGGCTGGTGCCGCTCCATACGTGGTTGCCCGACGCCCATAGCCAGGCTCCTTCGCCGATTTGCGCGCTTCTTTCGGGCGTTAAAACTACCGTAGTGCTCTACGTGATCCTGCGGATGCTACCGATTCTGAATGCTTCGGGGCGGATCGATGTCGATCGCTGGGCGATCATCGTCGGCCTCGTATCGGTTGGAACCGCGGCGTTCCTAATCTTGCAGGTCACTGACTACAAGCGGCTGTTCGCCTTTTCCACGGTCGAGCACATGGGAATTATCCTGACCGCCGCCGGCCTGGGCGGCGCAGGCGCTCACTACGGCGCGGTATATCAGATTCTAAATCACTCGCTGACGAAGTCTTTTTGCTTTTTCGCAGCCGGGTCAGCACTGCTGGCCGTCGATACACGCGAAATCGCCGACGTTCGAGGCTTGATACGAACTTCGCCCGCCGCCGGCGCTGCTCTGCTGTTCGGTGGAATCGCGATTGCCGGAGCGCCCCCATTGGCGGTTTTTTTGAGCGAGTTTTCAATCCTGCGCTCCGGAATCGCGGCGCAACAGTACGTCGCAACTGGATTGATGGCGGCATTCGTTGTGATCGCGTTCTTCGGGATTCTCAACCATTTGAACCGGATGGTGTTCGGCAACGCGGCGCTGGCAGGCACGCATACCGTTGCCATCAAACTACCTCTCAGCTGTGTAACGACGCTGTTTCTGGCCGCGGCGCCGATCATTGTGCTCGGGGTCTATATGCCGCCGCCGCTTCACCGACTTCTCCAGATGGCAGCGCAGAGTCTATCGAGGTAGCCGATGCCCGCCGAATTGCGAGAGCTCGTACAAGAAGCTCAGGCTCGCTGGACCAGCAGGGTTGGGCTGAGCCTCGATGGCGCGGACGGCACCGCCTGCCAGATGGAATGCGAACCTTCGGAACTTCCCGAAATCTGTAACTGGCTGTTCTCAGACCGGCATTACTCTTTCGGTGGCCTGGTCGTCGAGCAGCGAACCCGCTGGGAACTCCGATATGCGTTTTACGGATCCGAAGCGAGCTGGGTGCATGTAGTCACTTATCTTTCCGACGCCGGGGATCGATTTCCCAGCATCAGCGGATTGGTCCATGCAGCGGATTGGCACGAACGGGAGGCTGAGGATCTCTTCGGACTGGTCTTCGAAGGGCATCCGCGTCTGGGCGATTTCGTGCTCCACAATGATGTGTGGCAGGATGGTGTCACGCCGATGCGCAAGACCTTCGATGGGCGCAAGCCTGTGACACATCGCGCGCCTGATTTGAACTGGAAACCTCGTCGGATCGTCGAGGAGACGGGTGCTTTCGCAATGCCGGTTGGCCCAGTGCATTCCACCGCAACCGCACCTGTCTACTTTCAGCTCGAGACAGTAGGTGAGGATGTCATCCGCGCCCAACCCCGTCTGTTCTACGCATATCGCGGCCTTGAAAAGATTGCTGAGGGCCGGCGAGCCGACGACGTGTTGCTGATCGCCGAGCGCATCAGTGGAACTTCGGCATTTGCGCATTCGCTCGCACTGTGCCAAGGCGTCGAGCGCTTGTGTCACGTCGAAGTGCCACAGCGAGCCGCCTCGCTGAGAGTGTTCCTCGCGGAGTTGGAGCGCCTCAGGCATCACGTGGCGGCTATCGCGGGCGTCTGCGAATCGACGGGACTGGCGGTGGCTGCCGCACATGCGGCGATACTCGAAGAGGACCTGTTGCGCATTTCAGGCTCTCTGACCGGCCATCGTTATCTCTTCGGTCTGAATGCCTTCGGCGGTCTGAGCACGGACTTCGATGATGCGGCGTGCGGGCGCGGCGCGGCGGCAGTTGCGCAGGTGGCCGAAAAGCTCACAGTGCTCCAAGGCATGTTGAGCGCGTCGAGCAGCTTTCTGGACCGGCTGGAAGAAGTTGGAATCGTTTCGTTCGCGAACGCGCGCGATTTCGGCCTTGTCGGACCGATAGCGCGCGCCTCGGGACTCTCGCGCGACTTGCGCAAGGCGCAGCCGTATTGCGGTTACGATGCGATCAAGTTTGAGGTTCCTCAGGAATCCGAAGGCGATGGTTACGCGCGCTTGCGATTGTTATTTCGCGAGGCGGAACAGTCCGCACGGATCGTCTCTGCGATAACCCGAGATCTTCCCGCCGGGCGATTCCGGATTCCTGAAACCGACCTGCGGCAGGGTGCCGCGCTTGGTTGGGTTGAGGCGCCGGGCGGAGCGGCGCTTCACTGGATTAGGCTCGGCGAGGAGGGCCGGGTCGAGCGCTACCGCATCATTACGCCGTCGTTCGCAAACTGGCATGGATTCAGGCTCGCCGCCGAGAGCTTCGCATTCCAGGATTTTCCAATAATTCTGGCGACGTTCGCGCTCTCGGTTCATGAGAATGATCGCTAGCCGGTAGGCAAAGTCATGAGCCAGTGGGTAATCAGGGGTCTTAGAACGGGGGTCAAAAGCACGCGTTACCCGCGCGTCGAAGAGACCGCCGCGGGAACTTCGCCGGGTTTGCCGGTATCGACCGCGCTCTCATCGGATCTGGCTCAGTCCCTGGTCGCGCATTGTCCGGTCGATGCCCTTCATCCGTCGATAACCGGCGTGGATGTGAGTCTGCGCCAATGTATCCACTGCTTTCGCTGCGTCCGCGCCACAAACAATCCGATGGATTGGAAGGGTGGTTACGAATGGGCCACTGCGGCTTCGGATCGCAACGAAAAGGGTACGCGCTTCGGTCCCGCCTTTAGCCGATCGGTTCATATCCTCGTGGTTGACGCCGGCGACTGCGGCGCATGTCTGAACGAAGTCAAACAACTCAACAATCCCTATTACAACATGCATCGGCTCGGCTTCTTTCTTACTCCGACACCACGTCATGCTGACGTATTGCTGGTGGTCGGAGCGCTGACCGACCATATGCGATTGCCACTGCGCAAGGCCTACGACGCAATGCCAACGCCGAAGCGGGTTGTTGCGGCGGGGGCTTGCGCACTATCGGGCGGAATCTTTGGACAAAGCTTCATGTGCGCGGGTGGCGTCGGCGAATTCCTTCCGGTCGATGTTGAAGTACCCGGTAATCCGCCGCCGCCGCTCGCAATACTGCACGGGCTGCTGGTCGCGGTCGGACGGAAACCCACAGCTGGTTCCCATCACGGGCCCGGCGGCCCTGCTGAGAATGGATCGGGATGACGGCTATGGGCGCGCTATTGATTGCGGTCTTGGCGCTGTGCGGCGTAGGCGTAATCCTCCCGCTGACCATCGAAGAACGGCGAATTCCGGAGATCGTGGCCTGGCTCGGATCGATCGCTTCGATTGTCCTGCTTTGGTTCAGCGCAGCGGCGCTGTTCGCGGGAGCGCCGTTTCACGCGACACTATGGAGCATCCCCTCGCTCGCAACTCTTACGCTGTCGCTCGACCGACTCTCTGCGCTCTTTCTCTTCATTTCCGGGCTTGTGCTGCTGCCCGGTTCGATTTTCGCTGGCGGGAATCTGCGCAGGTACATCGGCCGCTATGGCCTCAGTACTTTCAGCGTTCCGTATTTCGCGCTTTTTGCGACGATTGTGTTGATCCCGCTCTCGGCCGACGCAGTGTCTTTCCTCATGCTGTGGGAATTGATGTCGATCCTGATCTATCTGCTGGTTAACTACGAGGACGAAGCGGACGAGCACACGCGATCGGGATACCTGATGCTGGCGGTCGGCGAGGCGGGCACGCTCCTGATAGCGCTCGGCTTTATCGTGCTCGCGAACAACGGCTCGCTCGAATTCATTGCGATGAAAGCCTCAGGAGCTACGCTTGGCGAAGATGCGCGATGGGCCGTGTTCCTGCTCGCGTTTTTTGGCTTCGGCGTGAAGGCGGGCCTGATCCCGGTCAATTTCTGGCTCCCGCAAGCCTATACGTCCGCGCCCGCGGCTTTCGTTCCAATCTTCGCAGGTGCGACGCTGAATCTCGGCCTGTACGGGATCGTTCGGCTGAATGGCGACCTGTTGCCAGTTTCGCTGGTCGGCTCCGGTCTTGTCGCACTTATCATCGGTAGCGTTACCGCCCTGCTCGGCATTCTGTACGCGACAACACAGAGCGATCTCAAAACCCTGCTGGCGCACAGTTCGATCGAGAATGCAGGCATTATCACCGCCGCCTTGGGCGCGGGCTTTGTCTTTATAGCGTCCGGCCATCCTCCGATCGCGGCGATCGCGTTTGCGGCAGCCTTCTATCACATGGCGAACCACTCGATTTACAAGGCGCTCCTGTTTTTCGCCACCGGTGCGGTCGATTCGAACGTGGGAACGCGAAACATCGACCAGTTGGGTGCCTTGATCAAAGTGATGCCTTTCACCGCGTTGTTCTTTCTGGTGGGCGCACTGTCGATCGCGGCGCTGCCACCATTCAACGGATTCGTCAGTGAATGGCTCACGTTGCAGACAATGTTGCAAAGTGCAGCGCTTGCTTCGTCTGGGGTGAAGATCGTGTTCGCGCTGTGCGGAGCGATTCTCGCCCTGACAGCCGCGCTCGCGGTGACATGCTTCGTCAAGGCGTTTGCGATGAGCTTCCTCGGGATGGCGCGCTCTGATGAAGCGACACAGGCGCGGTCAGCACAGAAGTCAGCGACCGCACCGATGGCGTTCATGGCCGTGCTCTGTTTCTTGCTCGGAGTTACTCCGACCTACGTCATTCCAGTTCTTGACGGCGCAATCGCGCCGATTGCGGAGCAGGCACGCGCGGCCGACGCGCTGGTACCGCCGTTCTTTTCCGGCAACGTCTATCACCGTGAGTTGCCACCCGCCTTCGTCGCGGACTTTCACGCTCTTGGCGCGGAAGTTGGGCAGACCGTCATTCCGGGGCGCGGTCTGGTCGTGTTGCATCGCGGAGGCACGGCCAATCCGGTTGTATTCGCGATGTCCACCGCGTACATGGCCGTGGTCCTCGCGCTGATGCTGCTTGCGGCCTATGTAGTCTTCAGGCTGATCGTCGCCCGGCGCCGCGTGGTGCTTCGGCGCACGGTCTGGGATGGCGGCATACGCAGTCTGCTGCCGGAAATGACATACACGGGAACAGGCTTCTCAAATCCGGTGCGGGTGATCTTTGAGGCGGTCTTCAGACCCACCACCGTGGAAGACAGCCGTGAGACCGTGGGTAAGCACTTCCGAGCGGCGATTCGCCGGACACGCGGCGAAAACCATGTCCTCGACCGCCTGGTGCTCAATCCGATTGCCGACGGCGCGCTATGGGTGTCCAATGGCTTCGCCCGGATGCATCACGGGTTTCTCAACGCGTACGTTCTCTATGGTCTTGGCGCGCTGCTCGTCGCGCTTCTTATCGCGAGGTTTTCATGACGGAGCTTGACCCGCGCCAGAGCGAGACCTAGCTTGGAGATATAGGCGGTGGAGTCCGCCGATAACTGCCATCAGGCCAATGACTCCTGCAGCGGGTAGAGACCCGAGGCGGGATAGTCATTCCCTCAAAAGATCCCGGGTCTCGAGACCGCTCCGACGATTGTGATTCGGAGAGGACACGTGCTCGAGCGCCTGACACAGAATTTTCGAGAACTACTCAAACAGTTCGAGGGTCGCTCGTGCCCGATGTGCGGCGTTCTGAAACGGCAAGAGCGGGAAGTAATCGAACGCGTACGCGCGCGCAGCGGATCGGCCTTCGCACTTTGCGGTCCGCATCTCGAAATGACCTTGAGCGGGGTTGATGCTCCAGCGGCGAGAGCACGCCGGGCGCGAGCCGCAATTGAATCTATCCTCGCCCGCGAGGCCGGATGCGAAGTGTGCGCACGGATCAGGCGAGTCGAACTGCGGCTCACACGTGCGATCCGGCGGCTCGACTCCGGCATGCGCTTCAGGAAGGCAGTCGAAGCCGCACCGCTCTTCTGCCGCCAGCATGCAAGCGTGATTACAGATGGCCAACTTGCGCAAGATTTTGCGCAAGTTCAGAGAGCAAAGGTTCTTCACTTGCGCGACGCTCTTGCTCAGGCCGAGCTGCGTAACGCCGAGGAACTGGAATCCCTCATCTCTACCGCGCTTGCCTATTTGGGTCGCTCAGAGGAGCAGTATCCGTCCTTGGAAGTCGAAACACCACAGGACGATAGATCTGACCTGACGCAGGAATTCGAACGATGGGATGAAACCCGCCACTTCAAGCGCCTGGCGGACCTCGAGAGTGAAGCGGCCAGCCTGCGTTATCGCAATGCCGTTCTCTCGGAAGAAAACCGCAGACTCACGCTAGCCCACACAGCGGGGGAAGCGATCCGCCATGATCTCGAGCGCGATCGGGCGCAACTCCTCGCGGTCGCCAAGGAAATCGACGCGAATCCCCTCAAATCCTCGAGGCGCCGTTAAAAAGGAGAGCATCGTCCACATGCGAATCTGCATCATCTCCGACCTCCACGCAAACTTCGAAGCTCTCTCGGGCTTGCCGCGCGACTATGACGAACTCTGGGTGCTGGGCGACCTGGTGAACTACGGCCCCGATCCAGCCGCGACGATCGAATTTGTACGATCTCACGCATCCGCCGTCGTTCGCGGCAACCATGACAATGCGGTGGGATTCGGCGCGGACTGTCGATGCTCTCCTCGATTCCGCGCAATGGCTGACGCGACGAAGGATTACACCGTTTCAGTCCTGTCGGAAAAGGAAAAACAGTTTCTGCGCGAGCTTCCCACCTGCGCCTGCCGCCAGATCGACAGCCAGATTTTCTTCCTGTGCCACGCTACCCCGTCGGATCTGCTCTACGAGTACCGCCCCCCGGACTCGCCGCTGTGGGCTCTTGAGGAAGAATCCAGCTCCGGCGCGGATGTGATCCTCGCGGGTCACACGCACCTTCCGTTCTGCCGGGCGTTCGGAGAGCGAACCGTGGTCAATCCAGGAAGTCTCGGGCAAACGAAGTCCGGGGATCCGCGCGCCCGGTACGCCGTTTGGCAGGATGGCCACTTTGAGCTCGAGAGCTACGAATATCCGGTTGAGGTAACGGTCGGGAAAATCATGTCGATGCCGCTGCCAGAGGCAATAAAGCGCGATCTGATCCACGTTCTGCGCACGGGTACGACGTCATGAATGTTAATCCCAATGCGTCGGAGCCGAGCGAGGCAAAATTCACCGATCTCGCTATGCGTTTGCGCTCGCTGAATGAAGGTGACGTTGCCGTACTCGACTCGATAGCGGCTGGCGCTGCGGCAATTCCAGTGTTGCGCGAGCTTCTGTTTGAAAGAGACGCTGCCGGAATTTTCGAGCCACGGACAAAAGCGGTCCAAGCACTTGCCGCCCTGAACGCATTTGGCGTGCTCAAGGAATTCGTCATGAAGTGGCAGCCCGCGTCCGATCCGGTCGAGCGGCTTGGCGACGAAGCGGTCTTGAGCGCCGCGGCGCGAGCGCTCGCCACAACCGGCGACGAGGAAGCATTCGTGATTCTCTTCGGCGTTGCCCGGGAGCATCCAGCGCCGGGAGTAATTGAGGCTCTGGGCCGTTGCAAGCGCCCGGAGTCAATTCCAGCTCTGATAGCGGCACTAACGGACGATTGCGCGGGCGCGGCAGCGGAACAGGGGTTCAGATCCATGGGGCAGGAGGCGGTCCCCGCGCTCGTCGATGCAGCGTTGAATGTAGTCACGGGTGCGAGCGGTCGAGAGACGCCATCGAGTATTCGTCGTCGCCGCCGCGCCTTTTCCCTGTTGTTTGAGCTCGGCGCTACGCGTGAAGTCTGGGATAGAGTGCGCGAGTCGATAAAGGACCAGGACGATGAAATCGCGGCTCTCGCGTGCAGAATCGGCGTTTCGGCCGCCGACCAGGCGCAAGTGCGTGAGTGCGGGGGTCGGCTCATGGAGCTGCTGCGCCGGGTTGCGTGGCCTGTTCGACAGGAAATCGAGGACTGCCTGATTGACAACTATGACTTCGCCAATGAGCTCGTGGTTCGAGCTCTGCGCGAGGTATCGGAAATCAAGTCCCTCGAAATTGAACGCGCGCGCTTCATACGGTCGCTGCGAAAGGTCATCTCGAAAGCGACTGCGAGAAACGGCGCTTGGCGCTGAACGATATGCCGGACTCAGCTTCAGAACCGATCAATGTCGCAGGCGAAGCAATTCGCCGCTACGACGACCTCAAGCTCGAGGTTGGCGCGATCGCGCAGACCGCGATGCTGCACTGCGCGAGAAGCAAGGACGAGGATACCGAGCGCGCCTTCCAGCATTTACTCGCGCGGATAGCCGAGGATCGGTTCAACCTCGCCGTCGTGGGTCCGTTCAGCCGCGGCAAGAGCAGCCTGATGAACGCGGTTCTCGGTTTCGAGGGCCTACCGACCGGCCTCCTGCCGCACACCTCGGTAATCACGACGGTGAGCTACGGAACTCAGGAGCGCGTTCTGGTGCGATGCGAGGGATGGTCGCTTCCCCAAGAAATTCGACTGGAGCAGCTCGCCGAGTATGTCACCGAACGCGGAAACCCGGGCAATCAGCGGCGTGTGTCGATGGCGGAGATTAAGCTGCCCGCCGAGATTCTTCGCCGCGGCCTCCATTTCATCGATACACCGGGCGTCGGATCGGCGATCGTTGCCAACACGGAAACGACGCAGAGTTTCCTGCCGGAAATCGATGCGGCGATATTCGTGTCCAGTTTTGACTTTGCTGTCAGCGAGGCCGATATCGAGTTTCTGCGCCACGTCCGCGCGACCGTTGGGGCGGTATTTTTCGTACTCAACAAGCTCGACCTTGTTTCGGAGTCTGAAAGCAAGGAAGTCGTAAGATTCGTGCGCGAACGCCCGACCGTGAGATCGGCGTCGGGCGCTATGCCCTATTTGCGGTATCCGCCAAACGCGGGCTTGAGGCGAGACTACATAACGATGCGACCGCGCTAACTCAGTCCGGATTGGTTGAACTGGAAGGAGCGTTGGCGGCATTCATGACAGGCGACAAAACCCGCCAGTTGGCAATGCGCAGCGCGGATCGCCTGATAGGGCTCCTGCAGCGTGAGGTTTTTAAGGAGAGGCTTGCCTGCAACACAGGTCAATCGCCCGGGCAGTCCGCAAAACGAATCGATACGTTCCAGAAAGGACTCGCTGCGATCAAGGCGCGCCACGCGGAACTCGTAGCCCAGCTTCGGACGTCAGAGGCTGAGGCTGCGCGTGCCCTCGAACCCCGCATCGACGCGGCAATCTCAATTCTTAAGCAGCACGCGCGCAAAAAATTTCTGCCGAAGCTACTACATGGAAGGGTCCTTTCGAAGCCCCGAACCTTCGAGGTTTTCGCGCGCGAGGTATCGGCATTCTGTGCGCGTGTTTTCAACCGCGAGCTCCGGCTGTACGAGGCTGCCTTGCAGGAGCATCTGCAGCGCATCGCAGGTCCGCTGCTCGCGCAAATCCGGGAGCTGCCTGACGAAGTTCTCACGATCGCCATAGAACTCGACGGCAGCGCAGGCGCGGTACCGAAGCTGGTCGCCGAAGAGGGCCAAGCTCCCCAATTCAACCTTCAATTGGGAAATGCAGCGCCGATCGATTGGCGCCCGCCTTTTCCGTGGCGGGTCTATTTTGTTCCACTCCGCTGGTTTCGTACCGCTATGCAAGAGCATTTTGGTGTCGAGCTCGATCGGTTGCTTGAGGAGTACCGCTCGAATCTCGAAGTTACTGTTCAAAAGGCGCTCAGCGAATTCACAAGCACGGTAGGAAGAGAAACTGAACGGCGAATCGACTCGACCGCATCACGCATGACGCAATCGATTCGGTCGGACGGAGCCAAACGGAATCGCAAGATATTCGAAGAACTTCTGTTTCGAGCCAAAGATCTGCGACGACGACTTGACGATGAGTGCGCCGGTCTGACGCATGTGCAAGCCGACGATTCCCTGCATCCTGCAAACGATATCGGGAGTAGTTCTCCGGCGATCGACATGATGCGCGCATGTCCGGTTTGCCGTGCGGTGGTGCAGGCTGTTTTCGATCATCTGAGCAAGCTGCAGTATGAATTGAGCATTGAGACCGCCGCGCAACTTACTCACGCCGAGAACGGCGGTTTCTGCTCCACACATACGTGGATTTACGCAAGCCTGACTTCGCCCGTTGCGATCGCGCGGGCCTATCCGGCCCTTCTCGATTCGCACGCGGCAAGACTGCAACGCGCCGCACGTCGCATCGCTTCGGTGGGAATGCTGGCGCGCGAAGTCCATGACCTGGCGCCATCGCCGTCGGTCTGCCCGGCCTGCTCGGTTGCACGCCGCGCGGTTGACCAGAGTATCGAGAATATCTTCAAGAGCCTCGACGTTGGCGGCAGGGGCGAGATGCCGCCGCTGTGTTTACCGCACGTCGAGATCGCATTGCAGCATGCAACTGATTTGGAGAGCGGCCGTCTGCTTGTGAGTGGATGCGCACGAGCGCTGTCTCGCGCAGCCGATAACATGCGGCGCCATGCGCTCAAGCATGATGCTATCCGGCGAGGCCTGATGACATCGGACGAGCGCGATGCGCATCAGATCGGCCTCAAGAAATTGGCTGGCGACATGCTTCTCGTATTGCCGCCACGCGAGGACCCTCGATGTTGAGCGGCGACAAACCGCCTCATCCGGCACGCATAAGTGAGGTTGATTGCGAATGGATCGACGACCTGAGCCTGTGATCGAAAGACCTGAAGCATCCGGGGGTTCCACACCGTGGCTTAATCGCAACATCGCGGGGATGTGTCTGGCGAGCCTTTTCTCCGATGTCGGACACGAAATGGCGACCGCCATTTTGCCGCTATTCATCGCGGCGATCGGTGCGTCACCGGCCGCGCTGGGATTTATCGAGGGAGCCCCTGACGGCGCCTCGACTTTCGCGAAAGTGGCGGGTGGCAGGATCGCGGATCACGTTGGCATCCGACGCAGAGTCGCAAGCCTCGGCTATCTGATCACAGGCCTCGCCACGGGTTCTTTCGCGTTGGCCCAGACATGGTTCGAGTTGTTCATCTCGCGCACGATCGGATGGATGGCGCGCGGAATGCGTGGGCCATGCCGTGACAACCTGCTGGTGGAATCGGTTCCCAGGGCAAAGGTGGGAACCGCGTTCGGATTTCATCGGTCCGCCGACACATTGGGCGCGATACTGGGTCCGTTGCTCGCGATGCTCCTGCTGCATCGGCTCGGATTCCGCCGTATCTTCCTGCTCAGTCTGTTTCCCGGAGTGCTGTCCGCGGCCGCATTCTTTTTCCTGGTGCGCGAGCCGGGCGACGGCGGCGACGATGGCCGACCGCCCTTCCCCGGATGGAGCGTAGCGGCACCGCCTGCATTCCGCCGATTCCTCGTCGCAGTTGGAGTATTTGGTATCGGGGATTTCGCTCACAGCATGCTGGTGTTGCGCGCGGCGGATTTGATGGGATCGTCGGCCAAGGCGATGAGCGTCGCCGTGGCGCTGTACGTCGTGCACAACATCGCGCACGCTTTGGTGTCCTATCCAATCGGCATGCTTGGCGACCGCTACCAGCGGCGCCGTTTGCTTGCGGCAGCCTATGTGATCGACACGCTTGCGACGATCGGGTTCGCAATCGGCCCCCGAACGCTCGCTCCGCTGGTACTGCTGTTCGTTATGGAGGGCACGGTGATGGCGGCGGAGGAAACGCTGGAATCAGCAGTGGCAACCGATCTGTTGCCCGCGGATGTACGAGGTACGGGGTTCGGGCTTCTCGCGGGGACGAACGGAGTTGGCGACTTGGTGTCGAGCATCGTCGTAGGATTGCTGTGGAGCAGAATTTCCGCGGAAGCCGCGTTTGGGTACGGAGCTGTCATGAGCGCGATCGGATCGGTTCTATTGTTTCTTGCGGTATGACTTTCTACTGCATCAATTGTTTTGCCGAGCTTCACGATGACGGCGGCCAGTGCCCTCGATGCGGCGCGGCACAGAATCTCGATCGTCGCGATTACGCGGCAAAACTTCGCCGCGCCCTCGGTCATCCGATAGCGGAGACTCGGCGGCGCGTCATCTTTCTGCTCGGCGAGAAGCGGATAACGGACGCGGTCGGCGATCTGATCGAAATCCTGGATCACGAGAGCGATCCCTTTCTTGTCGAGGAGGCCGCCACCGCATTGGGGACGATCCGAGGCGATCAGAGCCTTGCCGCATTGGTTCGCGCAGCGCGCCACAGGTCGTTTCTGGTTCGAGCGCGCGCAATCGAGGCGCTCGTCTGCGCCGGAGGTATTTGGAGGGAAAGAGCTCTCGAAATTGCGGAGCACGATCCCAGTGCAATGGTCAGAGAGAGCGCGCGTGGCAAGGTGGAGTAACGTCGTCCATTGATCGATTGAAGAGAGTAATGACCGAGTCTCATCTGCGCCGTCTCGCCGTCACAATGCGACAGTTGGAGGATGCGCTCCTCGACATTGAGTCTGCGCTGGACGAGCCTATCGCCCTCGCGATGACGATTTATGAGGACGATGTTCCTCACTCGGTGCGAGCCGCGGTTCGCGAACGAATCGGGCGGCTGCGCGATGAGATCTGCGCGATGAAAGAGCGTTACGTTCTCGATGAGCAGATCATCTCGAATCGCCGCCGAATCTCGACCAAACTGACTCTTCTCTCGATCGATCTTACTGAGGCTACGTCGCCCTATATGCGAGCCTATGGCGAAGTGCCGAAAGAAGAGCAGCGTCAGTTGGACGATGCGATTTTGAAGCTAATCGCAATTGTTGATGGGCTGAATACATTGATTGGCCGGGGTGGTCCGAATTGCTGAACATTGGCTATTCTTTCTGCCCAACCCATTCCGCAGGGCTCTGCCGCAGTCGGAGCTGCGCCCAGTTCACCGCGACCTCCTCCTTTCGCCTCATATGGACAGCGGTGAGTTCAGCGGCGCACCACTTGCCTGATCGATGTTGACGGTGAGAGTGAATGTCCAGCCTTAAATATGTTCGCAACATCCGCCGGGTTTCGCGAGACAGCCGAGCTCCAGCGCCCAAAGCGACCATCGAGGTTAACGGCTCGGACCCATTCGGCCAGAAAGCGCCGCTTGGTGCGGTCCTGATCAGTTTCCTGACCCTTCGTTTCGAGGATGAGATTTTCTCCTGAGGAAAGACGGATCAAGAAGTCGGGCCGGTATTTGCGAACGACTCCCTTGAACACGTACAGGACCTCGAAACCCAGATGATCGTTCTTAACCCACGCCGCAACGGCGGGATTGTGGTCCAGCTCGAAAGATTCTGACGCTTCCCAAGTGCTGTCATAAACGCAGAAGTTGATGTGCGACCGTTTCGTGTACTCGCACGGCTTACCGGTATACCAGGTAGCCATATCCGCAGTGGAGCGCACAGGGTGCTCCGAGTCGAATTGAAGCGCCAAAGACTCGGTGTTCTCGAACCTGATCGCTTCCCAGATGTGCTGAACAACCTCGGTCATGTTCAGAGTGATGACCAGCCTTCGCTTAAGTTCGTCCTGCTCAAATGAATTCGGAATAATCTTGAGCTTGTCGGACTGAATGAAGTCTTCGACGAGGCGCACGAGTTGGGCGAGAAGGCTTTCCTTGCTCGCGGGCCAATTCTTCTGCATCTGGTCGTACACATCGCGCGCCGTCTCGAAGATGATCCTTTGCATCCGCTGCTGCCGCGCGAGATTCTCCAAATCGATCCTGGAGACCTTGGTTACGTCTGGTGTGCCCTCCACGACCGGCGCCATCTCCGCCAGCCGTGCAGTCCGCGCAACGTCAAGTTGCAGGACCTCAACCTTTGGCCAGTCGAGAGCCAGCTGAGGGCGATAGACGTGATCGATCCTCACGACATTTGGCCAGGTGATTTCAAATTCGCGTTTTTCCGGGACTGGTTCGATTTTCGTCTTGGGTTTCGGCGGCTCCGGGATGATGCCCTCTTCCGACTCATGAGGTAAAAAAGTGAACGGTACCCCAAAAATGTTCACGTATTCTGGCTCGAACAATTCGAGTTCTCTGCCGCTGGTCGGGTCGATAGTCTTCTTGAGCTCGTAAGAGGTTCGCCTAAGACCCCGACCGACGACCTGCTCGCACAGGAGTTGGCTGGTGAACGCGCGGAGCCCCATGATGTGAGTGACTGTTTTTGCGTCCCAGCCTTCCGAGAGCATCCCGACGGCGATCACGCTCTGAATCTGAGCGCCCGGCTTTCCTTCCTGGCCAACCGTATCGACCTGCCGACGTAATAGTTCGGCACGTTCCTTCTTCGTCAGCTTGCGGTTTGAGCGATCGCCGTTCGATTCTTCTTCGTCCGACACGACGCCGTTTTCGACAGCGATCTCTTCATCGGTCTGCGCCTCGGCCTCTTCCAGCACCTTTGAGTCTATGTGCGGCGTACGAGCCGGATCGCAAAGCTCGTCGATGTGAATCTTGTTGTGAGTGAACGCGTACTCGATGCGCGCCGCCGTCTCGGTTCGGTTCGCCACGGTAATCATGACCGGAGGCGTCTTCATCCCCGCCTTCTGCCAACTCTTCGCTGCTTCGCGCCAGTCGAACCCGAGCAGGTAGTAGGCGTTGGTTACGAGGTCGGGCAGCTGGGGATGGCGAAACATCATTTTCGTGCTACCCATGTCCAACCTTACGATAACCGTTGACGACGCGACGCTGAAAAAGGCGCGCCTCAGGGCCTTGACCGAAGGAATATCGGTCAATCAGATACTGCGGAAGTTCCTCGAATCGTATGCGGGTGTAGGCGCCGAGCAAGCCGCGGCGCTGGACGATCTTATGGAGCTCGCGCGCCGGGCCAGATCGCGGCATTCCGGCGCCAAGCGATGGTCGCGCGAGGAACTCCACGAGCGCGAATAGTGCGCCGCTTCTTCGACACCAACGTCCTCGTCTATCTGTTCGATGCTTCGGCGCCGCGTAAGAAAGCGCGCGCCGAGGAGCTACTGAAACGGGCTGTGGGCCAGGGCTTGGCGCTTCTGAGCCCCCAGGTTCTGCAGGAGTTCTTCGTTGCGGTCACCCGCAAGCTATCCGTGCCTCTGCCGCATGAGCAGGCGGAGCGCGCGGTGCGGGATTTGGCCAAGCTTCCAACGATGCAGGTGGACGCCGAGATGATCCTGGAAGCAATCGAAACGATGCGCCGCTACCAGCTTTCTTTTTGGGATAGTCTCATCGTTCAGGCGGCCCTGCATGGCGGAGCCACGATGCTCTACACCGAAGACCTCCAGCACGGCCAAGTCATCGAAACCCTCACGGTCGAGAATCCTTTCCAGCCGTAATGAGGATCACTCATCGCTAAATGACCCTGAGCGATGAGTCGGCCCGTGCCAAGCTCGGCAGATCAAGGACTTTCCGCCTTGCCGAAGACTCTCCGATTGCCCAAAGGCGAACAGTCGCCGCGCGCCGACGCAAACCCGACCTTCGCCCGCGCGACCGCGAGTACCTCACCCCGGCCGAGGTCGAACGGCTGATCCCGCGGCCCGCAAGGGGCGCTGCGGCCAGCGCGACTCCACCCTGCTTCTGGTTATGTTCTCGCACGGCCTTGTCCGAAGCGCTGCGGGTGCACTGGAATCACTTCGACCTCGACCGCAGCATCTTTCACGTCAATCGGGTCAGGAGCGGCGCTAGTGGCGACCACCGGCTACGCGGTGTCGAAATCCGGGGGTTACGGCGGCTCAGGCGCGAGGGGCCGCGCGCCGGCGATTTCATCTTCGTCTCGGAGCGCGGCGGTCCGCTTATGAGCCGCGCGGTCCAGCTCATGCTCGACCGCGTCGCCCGCCGCGTCGGCCTCGAGAAGCTCAACGTCCATCCCCACAGCCTCCGCCACGCCTGCGGCTACTACCTCGCCCAGCGCGGCGCCGATCTGCGGCTCATCCAGGCGTATCTGGGCCATCGCCAGGTGAGGCACACCACGCGCTACGTGCAGCTCAGCCCGCGCCGGTTCGAGGGCCTATGGGACGATTAAGGAATTAAGGCGTAGAATCGGCTAATCTTTGAATGGCCATGTCTCGCGCCCGAACACCCGGCGGGCTCCAGCTCTGGATCGACGCCCGCACGCGCCATCGGCTCTCCCACGCGCAGGTCCAGATGGCGCGCGAACTGGGCATGAACCCGAAAAAGCTCGGCAAGCTCGACAACCACGAGCAGGAATCGTGGAAGCTGCCGTTGCCCGCGTTCATCGAGAAACTCTACCGCAAGCGGTTCGGCAAGGAGCGCCCCGACGTGGTGGTCTCGATCGAGGATCGCGCCCGCCTTGAAAAGCAAAAGAGAGTGGCCGGGCGCCAAGCCAGGGATGTACGGAGACCGAGATAAATGAAGCGAGTAATCCAGGCACGGATATTCAAGGGCGAGACGCTATACGTCGCCGAGTGTCTCGATCTCCCGGTTGTCACTCAAGCCGCGACGCTCGATGAGCTGACCGTCAGCCTCAAGGAGGCAATCGCTCTTCACCTGGAAGGCGAGGCTCTGACGGACTTCGACCTCGCGCCCGATCCGGCGGTTATTGCCAGCTTCGAGCTCGATAGCATCGCCGATGCCAAAGCCTAAGTACTCCGGTTCATAAGTTTGGCAACGTATGAGGCTAGGCGGCAGGACGAAGCATGGTGGGAGCCGGGTTGATCTTTTTGAGGAGTTGGCCGAGGTCGGCGCGGCTGAATTTCCATTGGAACGGCTTGGCGATGGTCTGGTAGTACTGCTGGAAGCGAAGCAGACGGTGCTCCACCGCAGCGAGGGAGGGGAAGTCGTTTGGGGTCAGCGCTTTGCGCTGGACGATGGAGAAGTAGATTTCGATTTGGTTGAGCCAACTGGCGTGGACCGGGCCGTGGACCAGCACCAGATTGGGGAAAGCGTTCTGAAGGCGTCGGACCGAAGCTGGACCGCGGTGAGAGGAGCCGTTGTCCAAGATCCAAAAGACATGGCGCGCATCGCGGTAGGGCGTGGTGGCCATGACCTGTGCGACGAGGCGGTCGAAGGGTTTGATGCCGGTGGTTTGCTCGCAACGGCCGAAGACCTTGGCTCGGTGTACATCGAGCGCAGCCAGATAGGCCCAGGCGCCAGCGCGAGTGTACTCGTGCTCGATGCGTGCAGCCTGAGCGCGGTGCGGAGGCAGGGAGGGATGTTTGCGGATGCGGGTCGGGATGCTGGTCTTCTCGTCGGCGCTAATTACGAACTCGTCGGATTGCAGCGGCTGGCCCTGCCATTGACGGGCGTAGAGGTCGAGGATGCGACCGGCCTTGAGGCCGAAGTCCGGATCGCGCGGGAAGATCCAGGTCCGGTGCTGCCAGGGACGAATTGCGTCTTGGTTCAGCCGGCGCCACACCGTCTTGTCGCTGATGGTGGCCACGATGCCGCAGCGCTGCGCCTCGCGCACGATGTCGGCCGTGCTCAGCCGTGAAAGCGGCAAGCCCAGGGTGGCGGGCAGCTCACAAGCGATGGCCTTTATCTGCACCACGAGTTGTGGGGGGAAAAATCGGGGGCCGGCCCGCGCGCGGTCGTTCCTCCAGACCGCCGACGCGTTGCTGGAAGAAGCGCTTGCGCCACAGGCTGACCACGTCGCGGCCGACCGAGAGCGCCGCTCCGATCTCATCATTGGAGCGGCCCTCGGCGGCGAGGAGAATCATCCTGGCCCGCAGGACCTCAAAATATGGCAACGTGTACTTGCGTGCGCGACTCTCCAGAATCTCTCTTTCCTGGCGCGAGAGTTTGATCTCGAAGGGGCTTTTCCTCGGCATCCAACCACATCCTCCCCGTCGGGAAGACTAGCCGAGAAGCTCCGAACCGGCAACCTTTATACGTTGCCATATTTAGACGAGTAAGTACTAAGCGCCTTTCCGGCGCTCAGGTCGCCGCGATTTTCGAGCGCCTTGTTTTCGCGCTCGTCGCGCAACGTGGAAGCCACGCGAAGCTCCGCCGCGTGCTGACTGACGGCACGCGCCAAACGTTGACGATCCCTACGTACACCGCGAGATCGACGCCGGCACGTTTCGAGCCATCTTCCGGCCCGCCTCCCGCTACGTTCCTGCCGATCAGCTTCGGGCCGCACTTTTACGCTTAAGCGCCATCCCTTCAGTTTCTTCACCTCGCCAGTCCAGCTCGGCGGGGCTACTTTGTCGATAGGGGGGCGAGAAATCCGCCCTGCCTCCTCTGAGACGTTCAACGGCCCTCCACCTTCCGTTCCATCCATATACGAACCGTAAACAACTAAAAAGCCTCCTCACCAGCCCTCCACACGCACCTCCCTACCGCTGGAACCGCCAGCAGCGCGGCATCTTCGCTGTGTGACGCTCGCTCGGGCTTCGCAAGCTGCGCCGCTCGCGCCCATCCCGTAACCCCGCCTGACCCATCCTGCGTCTCCGCTTCGCCGCCGCTCTAAGTGGTGGCGTTCGCTGCGCTAGCAAGCCGCGCCAGCCCATTCGGGCCGTTGCGCTGTGGCACGTCCTGCCGCCCGCTCCGCTCGCGCATCTGAGGAATCTGCGCACGGGCCTCCAGTTCGTTTTGAGAGGCCCGCGCGGAAAAAAGTTGCGCGGTGATGAAAGCAAAGCGCAGCACGCCCTGCCCGATGACGGGAAGCGGGCGCAAACGAACAAGGAGGTTCGTAGTCATGTCAGTTAACAAGGTGATCGTGATCGGCAATCTGGGAGCCAACCCCGAGATTCGTGCGCTGCCGTCCGGGCAGAACGTCGCGAATTTCTCGATGGCGACCACGGAGCGGTTTACCGACCGCAGCGGAACCAGGCAACAGCGCACCGATTGGCATCGGATCGTCACATTCGGACGGCTGGCCGATACCTGCGAGCGGTTCCTGAGCAAAGGCCGTCAGGTTTACATCGAGGGACGGCTCACAACCCGCCAGTACGAAGCCAAGGACGGAAGCGGCAAGCGCTACCGGACTGAAATCGTAGCGCGGCAACTCCGCCTGCTCGGCAATCGCGCCGACTCAACCAAGGCGGAAGCTTCCGACGACATCCCCTTTTAGCTCCGGCACACCACGGGAGAGCCGCGAAAGCGGTTCTCCCGCAACCATCCCAACGACAATCGGAGATTACGGAAATGGACACCTACGCAATCGTGACCGAGAAGATCATCAATCTGCTTGAAACCGGCATCGTGCCGTGGCGCAGGCCGTGGACCTCAACCGGACTGCCGCACAATCTTGTGAGCAAGAAACCATATCGCGGCGTGAACGTTTTCCTACTCTCGGCTTCCAAATACGTTTCGCCGTTTTGGCTGACGATGCGCCAGGCTAACGAACTGGACGGACACGTCCGCAAAGGTGAGGAAAGTACGCTGATCGTCAATTGGAAGATTGAGAACCTACTTAGCCGAGACGAATCGGAGGACCTCGATCAGGACGAGACCGTCGACGCGAAAGCCAGGAATCGCCGGCGATTTCTCTTGCGCTTTTACCGCGTTTTCAACCTCGAACAATGCGAGCTTCCGCAAGCCGTGCTCGACAAGCTCCCGAGGATCGAGACGCACGAGCACGATCCGATCGAAGCGGCCGAGCGTATCATCGCCGCGATGCCGAACCCGCCTGAGATTCAATACGCCGGGTCGAAGGCGTTCTACAGCAGCGTCACCGATCGCATCACTCTACCCCCGCGCGAGCTCCTCATCAGCGCCGAGGAACAGGCCGCCACGACCTACCACGAAATCGGCCACGCAACCGGCCACCCGAAGCGGCTCAACCGCAAATCGATCGCGGAAGCCGCGCCGTTCGGCTCGCCCACGTACAGTTTCGAGGAGATGATCGCGGAGATGTCAGCCGCCTATCTGTGCGCCGAAGCCGGAATCTCGCCGGCGGTGATCGAGAATCAGTCGGCATATGTTGCCGGCTGGCTGAAGAAGCTTCGTGATGATCGGAAGCTCGTAGTTCATGCCGCCGCCCAAGCACAGCACGCCGCCGATTTCATTCTCAACCGTACCTGCGCCGACTAGGCGCGCTCGGCGCCCGCGCGATGCGCGGGCGCCGCGTTATTCCGGACCACCAGAGTCTGACGGACAGAATTGCCGCAAACACCCAAAACACTCCGGCGGACCCTATCAAATACGCTTCGTGTGTAGGACACGACCGTCATCATTCCCCTCAGGCTCCGCGAGCGCGCGCGGGAAAATACCCTGAGGCGGATGATCGCCGGCCAGCGTGCTTCGCCAGGAAACGACAGTCCGCGTCTCGAAACCGCGCGATCCGCCGCCCGTCTATTCACGCGGCGAGCTACTCTCCGTCATTCGAGGCATTTCGGCTTGATGAAGGAACGGACGCTTAAATCGCAAGCTCGCGTGGATCGAAAGCTGCGCGGGCGCTCAGGCACGGACGACCGCGATATCCGCGATCTTTGCGGCGCGTTTCGCCAGCTTGTCGTCAAAAGTTGCAAAGCGCCCTGCGGGCCGCGCCGACGCGAGATGCAAGGCATCGGCAAAGTCCATACCGTCACGCATCCATTGAATCGCGTCCGCTACCGCACGAGCATCCTCGCACACGAGATCGGGTAGTGCGATCAGAGCGGCAAAGGCATCAGCGATGCGGTCCGAGCCGAAACGGTAGAGCCGGCGCAGAACCCACTCGGATTCAAGAATGACCGTCTTCGCAAGCAGGACCGCTTCGCGCTCGAACATTGCACGGGCGCGGGCGGTCTGCGCCGGCTCGTCGCCAGTTAGCAGCCGAATCACGACGTTAGTATCGACCGCGACCACGCCGGGCCTTTACCTCGGCCCTGATTGCCGCTTCCATCTGGCTGAGGGTCTTGGGCTTGCCGGCATAGCGGAGGCAGCCGACGACATCTTCGAGCCGCGTTGGCGGGAAGGGCTTGGCCGGCCGCAGCAGGACCCCGTCCGCAGTGTTCTCGACGATGAACTCCGTACCCGGTCGCCACTGATGAGCGTCGCGGACGGACTTCGGCAGGATCACCTGCCCTTTCGAGGAAAGCCGGGTCGTTTCCATAGATGGCCTTTCGAGCAGTAAGATTCAGTAAGATTTACTTTACGCCCGACGAGACACGACGCAAGCTCGTTGCTGCGGGATTTATCGGGAGCCGACGTTCGCGGCCAACGCAGGGCGCGTCGAGGAGCCGTTAAGCACCGCGCGTCTGTCAGCGGTCGCCGCACTACGTGCGAGAAGGCCGCGTCTTCACGTTAGGCTGTTCCGGCCGTTGCGGGGCACGCGACCGTTGGAGTGGCCATTCGTTTCGTACGCTTTGTAGCGCTCAAGTTGCTTGTAGATGGTTCGCCGCCCGACACCAAGGATTTGTGCGGCGCGGGACTTGTTCCCACCGGCAAACGATATCGTACGGGCAATCAACTCGTTTTCGACCTCCTCCAAAGTGGAGCCAAGTCGAACCATAAAGCCGACTTCCGGCCCTCGTTGAGAGGAAAGCTCTTTCGGCAGATCGCCAACCGACAGCATCGGCGACTTGGACATGATCACGGCGCGCTCGATCGCGTTGCGCAACTCGCGCACGTTGCCCGGCCAGGAATGGGCCTTGAGCGCGTCGAGGCAATCCCGAGCGATTCCCTCGACTGCCTTGCGATGCTCCCGATTAAATGCGCGGATAAACCGTTCGGCCAGTATCAGCACATCCTCGATCCGGTCGCGCAATGGAGGAAACTCGATCGACAGAACGTTCAGCCGGTAATACAGGTCAGCGCGCAGCCAACCCTCGCGGATGGCGCGCTGAAGCTCACGATTAGAGGCCGCCAGAATCCGCACGTCAACCGTAATCTCCCGAGAGCCGCCAAGCCGCAGGACCTTCCTGTCCTCCAGCACGCGTAGCAGCTTGGCCTGCATGTCCAGCTTCATCTCGGTGATTTCATCGAGCAGAAGAGTCCCGCCGTTCGCCCGCTCAAAGCATCCCGCGCGCCGGTCGCTGGCGCCCGTGAAGGCGCCACGCTCATGGCCGAACAGCTCGCTTTCAATCAGGCTTTCGGGGACGGCAGCGCAGTTGATGGCGACGAACGGTCCGTCGCGGCGCGACGAGCCCGCGTGAATCATTCGAGCGGCAAGTTCCGTCCCGGTGCCGCTCTCACCTATGAGGATGACGGAGGCGCTGGTGGCGGCGACCTGTTCGATCAGACTGATAATCCGATGTATCGCTGGCGACCGGCCAATCATGGTTCGCACGCGAATCTCTACGCCTCAGGGGGGAGCAAGCTGACAGTTAGTAGGGCTGTGGATAACCTGTCAACAGCTCGACTGTCAGTTATGGCGGCTCATTGAATCCTAATTTATAAAATTGAAGAAATCTGAAGCGAATGGAAGCGAAAGACCGACCCGCGATAGTTAGCAATGACCATTCTTAGCCTTCGATGCTGGGCATAGCTGTGCCGCCCCTTTTTGGTTGGCTCCGCTCGCGAGGCGCAAATGCGCTCCGGTCGCACATGCGAGCTTTTCTTTTACGAGACGACCAGGAACCATCGGCGGCGTTGGTGCAGCATAGAGACGTGCGGCGACTGGATGAAGGCCGCCTCCTATCGCCGTCGGCAACGTGCGACCCGAATCAAGCGCCGTTAAGTAATTCACCGATCATCGATGCCTACGAACCCGCAACCGCTCCGCCGGGCGGCGGGGATTCGTGTATGGACGACCGAGCGGGTCGCGTCGCGCGTCGCCGCGCTCAAGACGCTCGAAGGCGCGCTGCTCTCCCTGATGCTGAGCCAGCGTATCGCGGCTCGAAGCTTCAGCAACGCGAGTGCACTGTTGGCTGCGCCCGAACTCGCCAAGCTTTTCGGCGTCCCGGAATCGTGGGTCAGAGAACAAGCTCGCCTCGGCAATCTGCCTTCCATCAAACTCGGCCACTACGTTCGATTCAGGCTCGAAGAAGTCGAACGCTATCTCGCGGAACGCGCCAACCAAGCCGCTTGACTTCCCACCAGTCATGCTATACGCTGCGTATAGCATGACTGGTGTGGAAATTCGTGCGCTCAGAGAAAAACTGGGCTGGACTCAGATGGCCTTGGCCGAGGCCGTAGGAGCGACCTCGAACACCGTGGCTCGCTGGGAGCGCGACGAAATGGCGATCTCCGAACCGGCCGCCAGACTCCTCCAGAAAATTGCCGCCGAGCAACGGCCACAAACTGGGAAGAGGTGAGGGCACAATGGCTTCGATTCAGCGGTTCCATCAGGGCGGATGTAACGGCGAGGACTGCGAGTGCGCGTGGCGCCTTGACTACCGCCCCCTCGGAACCAGGGGGCCACGCAAGAGGCTTTATTTTCGGACTAAAAAGGCGGCTGAGAAGCATCTTGCCCAGACATCCGTAAAGGTCACGCGCGGCGAATATCTCGACCGCACGCAGATCCCAACATTCGCCACGATGGCCCGCGAATGGGTCCAGTCCAAGACGGACCGCAGGCCTAGTTACACCGAGACTCCGCACAGCCGCCTCGAAAAATATTTGCTGCCGCGCTTTGGTCCCCTCCACCTCGATCAAGTCTCCGTTTCCGGTATTGAGAAGCTCCGCGACGACATGCGCAAACTCGGTCGTTCGCCCGTCACAATCAACGGGGTCATCCGAATGATCGGCGGCGTCTTCAAGATGGCTGTGCGCCGAGGACTGTGCACCATCAATCCAGTGGACAGGGTCGAGCGCGCTTACGCGGGTGAACGGGAATTGAGTCCCGACAGCGGCGCCGACGCCGACCTAGCCACGCCGGAGGCGGTTCTCGCGCCCAGCGAAATCAGCCTCATGCTCACGCACGCCGAACCAGGCCTGTATCGAACCCTCCTGACCTTCCTTGCCTCCATCGGACTGCGATCCGGTGAGGCACTCGCTCTGCGCTGGGGCGATTGTGAGCTTGACGGCCGTGATCCCAAAATCTATGTGCGCCGCAGCCTGTCATGGGCGCGCGTTCAGGGCGAGGAAATCCGGCCGCGCTTCTATCCGCCAAAGACGAAGGCGGGTCTCCGCATGGTCAACATTCCGACCGAGCTGGCCGCCATCGTCAAGCGCTGGAAGATCGCTTGCCCGAGGTCCGAACACGATCTCGTATTTCCCAACCTGGACGGTAAACCATTGCGCCGCTCGGTCGCGCTGCGGCGCGGCCTATGGCCAGCGCTTCGGAGAGCCGGATTGCGCACGGTCAATATCCACAGCCTTCGTCACTCGTTTGCATCGGCGCTCATCGCCAAGGGCAGTCCGGTCACGGAGGTCCAATCCATCCTCGGGCATAGCTCGCCCGCCATCACGCTGAACGTCTATTCGCACTGGTTCCGCGCCACGCGGACGACCGCAATGGACAGCGTCGTGCGAGAGATGCTTTCCAGCGATTCCCAGAAAAGTGGGCACAAAGTGGACACGAGAAAGGCCAAACAGCCCCGGGCAGAGATCGTCCGCCGCACACCTGTCGCCCTAAATAGCTGATAAATAAAAGGAAAATCGAAGAATGCGAGAGGGGGGACTTGAACCCCCACGCCTTGCGGCACCGGATCCTAAGTCCGGCGCGTCTGCCATTCCGCCACTCTCGCGTGAGTCAAAAACTAATGGAATTACCAAGGGCTTTCAATTTAGCGGAAGTCATGCGGAATGCGACAGACGAGTCCAACCCTCGACGGCGTTGCGCCATGCGATTCTGAAGTCCTTTTCCGGAGACGGTGCGCGAGCCGTCGGCCGATTTTCAGCCTAAGGTCTACTGCGGCTTCGCCGAACTTGTGATGCCGCCGTTTCGCTGAGCGCCATGCGCGGTCGGGCGGCTCAGCCGAATTTGGGTGGCGGCGGCGCGCCGCGCGCGCGCTCGTAGGCGTCGGCGACGCGCAGCACGGCCGGCTCGTCGAACGGCCGTCCGACGATCTGCATCGCCAGCGGCGCGGAATCCGCGCCAATCCCGGTTGGAATCGCGAGCGCCGGCTGCCCGGTGAGATTGAAGGGCGCGGTGTGCCGGATCAGTTGGGCCAGGCCAAGTTTGGATTCACGCGCCGCGGCGATCTTCATCGGCGCCATCATGCAGGCCGGCGTGGCGAGCACGTCGCGGCCTTCAAGCGCGCGCATCGCCTCGGCGATCATTTGCGCGCGGGCGCGCTGGGCGCGGATATACGCCGCCGCCGGCAGCGCAAGCGCGGCTTCGAGCATCCGGCGCACGCCGCCCCCGTAATTCCGCGGACGCTCCGTGAACCATCGCTCGTGATACTCGAGCGCTTCGGCGTACATGATATTCATCGCGGCCGCGGGCGCCGCGTCGATCGACGGGATCGAAACCTCGTCGACGATGGCGCCGAGGCCGCCAAGCGTTCGCATCGCGCCGTCGAACGACTGTGCGACCTCGGCGCTGAGGTCTTTGCGCAGCTCGCGGATGATTCCAACACGCACGCCCCTGAGCTCGCGCCCCAGCGCCGCGGAGTAGTCGGGCACCGGCTCACCGCTCGAGGTTGGATCGTTCGGGTCGTGGCCCGCGATCACCTGGAGCATTGCCGCGGCATCGCGCACGCTGCGGGTAATCGGGCCGACGTGGTCGAGCGAGTCAGACAACGGCAGGATGCCGTAGCGGCTGACACGGCTCCAGGTCTGCTTCAGCCCCACGCATCGGCAGAACGCCGCCGGGATGCGAATCGAGCCAGCGGTGTCGCTGCCGAGCGTCGCCGCGGCGCTGCGCGCGGCGATCGCGGCGGCCGAGCCCGAACTGGAACCGCCCGGGATGCGTTCGGGATCGTACGGATTGAGCGTGGCGCCCCATGCCGTCCTGGCGGTGCCGCCGCATGCGAACTCGTGCATGTTGAGCTTGCCGAGCAGTATCGCGCCCGCCGCGGCGAGCCGGGTCCACACGGTCGCGTCGTAGTCGGGAACATGATCGGCGAGCACCTTGGATCCGCCGGTGGTCAGGATTCCGTTGGTGCAGCAGAGATCCTTGAGCGCGACCGGTACGCCGTGAAAGACGCCGCGCCAGTTGCCGGCCGCGATCTCGCGCTCGGCCCGCAGCGCGCGCTCGCGCGCCAGTTCCGCCGTCACGGTGATATAGGCGCACAGCCGCTTCTCGGTCGCCGCGATCCGATCCAGGTAGGCGTCGGTGGCTTCGACCGGCGAAAGCTCGCGCGCGCGTAGCTTGGCGGCCAGTCCGACCACGTCGAGGCTGAGGATTTCGTCCGCTTTGCCCATCGTCATTCTCCCGTGCGGCGTCAGCTCCTTCGCTCCGCATAACACAAGTGGCGGCGGGCCCCAAAACCTGGAGCCAGGATGATGCCGCTCCTGGCGGCGCGGCTGACCTCGACAATCCGAAGACGCGATTTTATGATGATAGCCGTAAGGCCTGTCGCCGTATGCGGCTCTGGATCGTCGCGGAGCTGATGCCTGGCTGCTCAACTTCCGTCGCCTCCGGGAGTGGAGGCGTGTGTAAGATAGTGGACTGCCACACAGTAAAAAACTCGCCTGGTGCCGCGGCCGCCGCCGATCAGAAAGAGCCGAAGCCGGACGCGCCGGCTGCCGGATCGGGGCTCGTGGTTCGCGTTCGCGGATCGGTGGTGGACGTCGAGTTTTCCGATGGTGCGCTGCCGGCCCTCACCGAGGCTTTGGCCGTCCAATGGGATGGCGCCTATCCACTGCTGGTCGAGGTCGAGGAGCATCTCGATCGGCGCACGGTACGGGCGGTTGCGATGCAGAACACGGCCGGGTTGCGCCGCGGATGCGCGGTGCGGAAGACCGGGGGCCCGATTAGCGTTCCGGTGGGCGAGGGGGTGCTCGGACGTCTGATCAATGCCGTTGGCGAGCCGATTGACGCGCGCGGAGCCTTCGCGTCCGGCGTTCCACGATGGCCAATCCATCGCGCCGCGCCCTCCTTTAGCCGTCAGGACCCGACGCGCGAAGTCTTCCAAACCGGAATCAAGGTCATCGACCTGCTCGCCCCGCTGGCCAAGGGCGGCAAGGCCGGAATGTTCGGCGGCGCCGGCGTGGGCAAGACCGTCCTGATTACGGAATTGATCCGGACGACCGTCGAGCAGTACTCCGGCATCTCGGTTTTCGCCGGAATTGGCGAGCGCTCGCGCGAGGGGCATGAACTGCTGGGCGAGCTGCGCGATTCGGGCGTACTTTTGCGCACCGCGCTGGTTTTTGCCCAGATGAATGAACCGCCCGGGCCACGCTGGCGCGTCGGGATGGCCGCGCTCACTATCGCGGAGTACTTCCGCGACGCGATGGGCCGCAATGTCCTGCTCCTGATGGACAACGTGTTCCGTTTCGTGCAGGCAGGGGCCGAAGTTTCAGGGATGCTCGGGCGTCTGCCTTCGCGGGTCGGTTATCAGCCGACGCTGGCGACCGAAATCTCGGCTTTGCAGGACCGTATCACGTCGGTGGCGGGCGCCGCCGTGACCGCCATCCAGGCGGTATACGTTCCCGCCGACGATTTTACCGATCCCGCCGTGGTCGAGACTTTTCGCCATCTCGATTCGTCGATCGTGCTGTCACGCGACATGGCTGCCGAAGGGCTATACCCCGCCATCGACCCGCTCAATTCCACCTCGATCCTGCTCGATCCGCGCATCGTCGGTGGCGAGCATTACGCCGTGGCGGAGGAGGTGCGCAAGACCATTGCGCGCTATCGTGAGCTCCAGGAAATTATCTCGCTGCTCGGCGTCGAGGAGTTGAGCGCCGAGGATCGGCTCATCGTCGGGCGGGCGCGGCGCCTGGAGCGGTTTCTCACGCAACCTTTTCTGGTGACCGAGCAATTCACCGGCATCACCGGCAAATCGGTTCCGATCGAGGAGACGCTCAAGGGCTGCCGCGCAATTCTCGGCGGCGAGGGCGACCAGTGGGCCGAAGGCTCATTCTACATGATCGGCACGTTCGAGGACGCGCGCGCCAAGGAAGCCAGGCCGGGCGCGGCCCCGGGCTGAGCATTTATCGATGAAACTCGTGATCACCACGCCGACCGCGGTCGTAGTGAATGCCGACAACCTGCGCCACGTTCGTGCGGAGGACTCGACCGGAGGCTTCGGGATACAGCAGGGACACGCGGATTTTCTGACCGCACTCGCGATCAGCGTGCTGCTGTGGCGCGACGCGATGGGCGTGGAACACTACGCGGCGGTTCGTGGCGGTGCGCTTCGTGTGCGCGGCGGCCAGTCCGTGGAGGTCGCCACGCGCGAGGCCGTGGTCGGAGATGATCTCAGGAATCTTCGCGAGGTCGTGCTCACGCAGATGGCCAAGAACGCGGAGACGGAACAGGCCGCACGGCTGGGAGCGCTCGGGCTTCAGCAGGCCGCGATTCAGCAGATTTATCGTTATCTGCGCCCGACCGATCAGCCCGCGGCCGCGCGCGTGCGCAAATGAGGATCGATCGCGTGATGCCGTGGTAAAGCGCAATCCGAAAGACGCCGGCCCATCCGACGTCGATAAACGCAAGCTCGAGAGGGCGGTCGATCAAATGAGGACCAGGCGTGAGTACTGGCAACGAACCGGCGAATTGCCGCTGGGCCGCGCGCTCGGGATGATGGGCAGGTTCGGATGGACCATCGTCGGTCCAGCGCTGCTCGGCGCCTTCATCGGCCGCTGGCTGGACCGCAGCTTCCACTCGGGTGTGTTCTGGAGCGCGACGCTGGTTTTTCTCGGTGTGGTAGCGGGCTTTTACCTGGTCTGGCAAAGGATGCACGCGGAATGATGCGCGCGGAAGGCGTTAAACTGATGATTTTTCTGGCGCTTGGAGCGCTCTTTGGCGCAGCCTACCTGGCCGCGCTCGAATGGAACGTTCGGCTGTATTGCCGTGGCTCCAGCACGCCGCTCGCGCTGCTGATTCATGCCCTGCGGTTGCTCGGCACCGCCGCGGTCTTCGTGGCGATCGCCCAGGCCGGGGCCGCGCCGCTGCTCGCCGCTTCGCTCGGATTCCAGTGCGTGAGGATTTGTGCGGTTGGCGCAAACCGGCGGTCTTCGGAAGCGCTGTCGTGAGCCATTCTCCGCTCGAAAGCGCGGTCGTATTTCATCTCGGTCCCGTTCCGATTACCGGCACCGTCGTCACGACCTGGGTGCTGATGGCGGCGCTGGCGATCGCCGCGCTGCTCGCGACGCGCCGTCTGAGCGTAATTCCCAGCGGCGTGCAGGCAATGATAGAAACGCTCGTCAGCGGCATCGAGGAAGAAATTCGGGGGATAGTGAATCGCGACCCGTTGGAATTTCTGCCGCTCCTCGGAACGTTGTTCATCTTCCTTGTAGTAGCTAATCTGTCGGAACTCCTGCCGGGAATGCACGCCCCCACCGCCTCGATCGAAACCCCCGCCGCCCTGGCGGTTATCGTCTTTTTTTCCGTGCACGTCTTCGGCATCAGGCGGCACGGCCTGGGCGGCTATCTCAAAGGCTATCTCAAGCCGAATCCGCTGCTGCTGCCCCTCAATATACTCTCGGAATTCACCCGTTCGTTCTCTCTGATGATGCGGCTATTCGGCAATATAATGAGCGACGCGCTCGTGATCGCGATAGTCGTCGCGTTAGCCGGGCTGCTGGTGCCGATCCCATTCATGGTGTTCGAAATACTGGTCGGCCTCGTCCAGGCTTACATATTTACGGTGCTGGCTGCCGTATATATCGGCGGCGCCGTCGGCTCGATCGGGAAGTGAAGCAGCGATGGAGGGCAAGGTATGACTGTGCAGATGGTTAGCATCATTGGCGCCGTGCTGGCGGTGGCGGTCGGCTCGATCAGCCCGGCACTGGCCGAAGGGCGCGCGATCGCCGCCGCGATGGAGGGAATCGCCAGGCAGCCGGAGTCGGCGGGGGCGATGTCGCGCACGCTTTTTGTCGGCCTGGCGATGATCGAAACGATGGCGATTTATTGCCTGGTCGTGGCTTTGCTGCTGCTGTTCGCCAATCCCTACGCGGCACGCTGATGTCGTTCAGTTGGACGACATTTGCACTGCAGGCGGTCAATTTCCTGGTCCTCGTGTGGCTACTCAAGCGCTTTCTCTTCAAGCCTGTCGGAGCAATCGTCGCCCGGCGCAAGGAGGAGATCGCCCGCGCCCTGGCCGCGGCGGCGGCCGCCCGCCAGAGCGCCGAACAGGCGCGCAAGGACTTCGAGTCGCGCGAATCCGAAATCGAGGCGCAGCGGCAAGCCATCATCGATCAGGCGCGCGCGCAGCTGGCCGATGATCACGCGAAGATGATCGAGGCGGCGCGCGCGGAAATCGAGCAACTGAAGGCGGCGGCGCTCAAACACCTCGATGAAGAACGCGACAGCGCCGCGCGCGAAGTGTTTGACCGATCGGTGCAGATCGCCATACGGCTCGCGCAACGCCTGTTGCAGCAGTTCGCGGGGCCGCGCGCGGAGGACCTGCTTCTGGACCGCGTGCTGGACCATCTCGACCATCTGGCCGCGGCCGAGCGCGCGGCGCTGCTGGGCCAGTTTGGACAGGACGGCGGACAATTGATCGTCACCACCGCTTATCCGCTGGCCTCCGAGGGTGAGTCGAAATGGCGCGCGGCACTGGGCGAGCGTCTGGGCGGGCGGCCGCAGATTGCGTTTGCTATCGACCGGGGTCTTATTGCCGGCACCGAACTGAAGTTTCCCCACGCGATCCTCCGCTTTAGCTGGCGCGACAGTCTCGGCGACGCGCAACGGGAGTTGAATCCGGCATGAGCACGCTGGCGCGGAGCGTCGAGCGGCGGCTGGACGAGGCGGCCCGGCGCGTCGAAAATCTTGCGTCCGGGCCGGTGCTCGATATGCTCGGGCGCGTCGAGAGCATCGGCGACGACGTCGCCATGGTCTCCGGCCTTCCCCAAGCGCGGCTCAACGAATTGCTGCTATTCGAGCGCGCGAACGGCGGCCAAGCGGTGACCGCAATGGTGCTCGCGCTCGATCCCGGCCTGATCGGCTGCGCTTTGCTGGGCGCGGCGCAAGGAATTGGAGCGGGAGCCAGAGTGCGTGGAACCGGTTCCGTCGCCAGCGTGCCCGTGGGCCGAATGCTGCTGGGGCGCGTGGTCAACGCGCTCGGCATTCCTCTCGACGGTGGCCCCGGACTGGCGGTCAAGGGCTTCGAGCCGGTCGAAAAACCGGCGCCCAACATCGTCGACCGCGACTATGTGAGCCAGGCGCTCCAGACCGGCCTTACCGTGATCGACGCGATGCTGGCTTTGGGGAGAGGCCAGCGCGAGCTGATTATCGGCGATCGCGAAACGGGCAAGACCGCGATCGCCATCGACACCATCATCAACCAGCGCGACTCGGGCGTCATCTGTGTCTATTGCGCGGTCGGACAGAAAATGTCGTCGGTCACCCAGGTGATAGAAGCGGTCAGGCGTTACGGCGCGCCCGAGCGATGTATCTTTGTCGTCGCCGCCTCGGATGATCCGCCGGGACTGCAATGGCTCGCGCCGTATGCGGCCTGCACGATGGCGGAGTATTTCAGCGAACGCGGCGGCGACGCGCTGCTGGTGATCGACGACCTCACCAGCCACGCCGTCATTTATCGCCAGCTTTCACTGCTGCTCAGGAATCCGCCGGGACGCGAAGCCTATCCTGGCGACATCTTCTATATTCATTCGCGCCTGCTCGAACGCGCGGCCAAGCTGAACCATGAGCGCGGCGGCGGTTCCCTCACGGCGCTTCCGATTGCCGCAACCGAGGAGGGCAATCTTTCAGCCTACATTCCCACCAATCTAATCTCGATTACCGATGGACAGATTGTTCTTGAGCCGCGGCTTTTTCAGGAGGGGCAGAAACCGGCCATCAATGTCGGCAAGAGCGTTTCGCGCGTCGGGGGAAAAACGCAGGCGCCGGCGATGCGCAAACTGGCGGAGAACCTGCGCCTGGAGTACGCGCAGTTTCTCGAACTCGAAATCTTCACCCGTTTCGGCGGAATGGTCGACGACCGTACGCGCCGCGTAATCGAACACGGCCGTCGTATCCGCGCGGTGCTCACGCAACCGCAATATTCCGGCCTGGCGATGCCCTATCAGGTCGCGTTGCTGCTCGCGCTCGACGAGGGGATGCTCGATTCCCTGCCGCTGGAGAAGGTGAGCGAATTCCGCCACTCGCTCGCGCAGTGGCTCGGCGAGAAGGGTGGGGCGCCAGTCGAGCGAATCAAGTCGACCGGCAAGCTGGACGACGCCGCGCGCACGGCGCTGCTGCGCCTGCTGGCGGACTGCATCGCGCACTTGGACGGCTCCGCGGCGGCGTCCGCGGGCCCTGCGGCGAACTAGGGCGCCGCGATGGCACGGGCGCAGGAGATCTCGGCGCGCATCGGCTCGCTCAAGGAGCTGCTCGAGATCGTGGCGGCGATTCGAGCGATGGCCGCCGTGCAACTGCAACAGAGCCAGCGCTCGCTGGGCGCGGTCCGCGGCTATATCGAGATAATCCGCCGCGCGCTGGCCGACGCGGCTGGTCTTTTATCCCACGATGGCGACGGCTCTGACACACCCGTCGAGCCGCGCCCCGGGCTCGTCGTTTTTTGCTCGGAACACGGATTCTGCGGTGCTTTCAACGAGCCGCTTATTCGCGCCGCCGGCGAGGCGTCGCGGAGCGAAGCAAATCTCCATCTAATCTTCGTTGGGAGCCGCGGTGCGCAGCGCGCCGCCGAGCACGGATTGCGCGCTGAACTGACGCTGCCCATGGCGACCCATAGCGGTGGAGTGACAGCGGTGGCCCGGCGCGTAGCCGCCGAGCTGTATCGCAGGTTCCTTGAGCAGGCGTGTACCAGCGTTGAAGTGCTCTTTATCCGTGAAGTGGCCGGCCAGCACCCGACCCTCGAGAAACTGAGGCTTCTGCCGCTCGGCGCGCCGGCGGTTGAAGAGCAGCGCGCCGCGATACCCCCGATTGTGAACCTGAAACCGCGGCGCCTGTTCGACGAACTTGCGGCGGAGTACATGTTCGCGATGCTGGAGGCGGCGGCGATGGAATCGTTCGCGAGCGAGAACGCGGCACGGTTCCGCACGATGGAAGCCGCGCACGAAAATATCGAAAACAAGAGTTCGGAACTCAATCGGATGGCGCGGCGGATGCGCCAGGAGTCAGTCACCACCGAGATACTTGACCTTATCGGCGGCTTCGAAGCGATGAAGCGCCGCTAACATCCGCCCTCAAGGCTATCGACCGGGGCGCGGCGCGATTTATGCGATTACGCCCTGCGCGCGGAGCGCGGCGAGTTCGCCAGGTGCGACGCCCGCCTCGGTCAGCACTTCGTCGGTGTGCTCGCCGAGCAGCGGCGCGAAGCGGCGAAGCGCCGCCGGCGTGCGCTCGAAGCGCGCCGCCGGGCGCGGCTGGCGCATCGGCCCCGCTTGTGGATGCTCGGATTCGACGATGATCTGATTGGCCACGACCTGCTCGTTGCGCAGCACCTCCTCGCGGCTGAGCAGGGGCGCGCACGGCACTTGGTTGGCGCGCAGGCGCTCGAGCCATTCGGCGGAGCTTCTCGTCTGCAGAACCGCGGCGGTCATCTCGAGGCGCACGTCGGCGTTGCGGATACGATCGACCGGGGTCTTGAAACGCTCATCGTGGAGCCATTGCGGGCGCTCCAGCGCGCGGCATATCCCCTGCCATTCGGAGTCGGTATTCGCGGCCGCGGTGATATAGCCGTCGGTGGTCTCGAAAATAAGCTCGCGCGCTTTGGTCGCGCGGAGGCTGCCGCGGTTGGGCCCGGCGAAGGTATACGCGGCCATTCCCTCGGGCCACAGAAACGCGATCACCGCGTCGAGCATCGCCAACCGCACGTGCTGGCCCTCGCCGGTGCGCTCGCGCGCGAACAGCGCTGCCGTCATCGCCTGCGCCGCGGTCAGCGCTGTAACCTTGTCCGGGATGATCAGGCGGATCATGTGCGGGCGGCCGGTTTCGACGTCGGCTTGGATCGCGGCCAGCCCCGAGAGCGCTTGGATCACCGGGTCGTAAACCCGCTGGCCGGCATACGGGCCGCTTTCGCCGAAGCCGCTGATCGAAACGTAGACCAGATCCGGCTTGACCGCGCGCAGCGCCGCCTCGCCAATCCCCATCCGCTCGGCGACGCCGGGGCGATGGTTCTGCACGAACAGGTCGGCGCGCGCGACCAGCCGCTTGATCAGTTCCAGGCCGCGCGGATCGCGCAGGTCGAGCGCCACCGAACGCTTGTTGCGGTTGATGACCGCAAAGGCCGGCGCGACGCCGCGCCTGGTCCCGCCCATCGCGCGCGTGAAGTCGCCGATGGCCGGCGGCTCGACCTTGATCACGTCGGCGCCCTGGTCGCCGAGGATCATCGTCGCCATCGGACCGGAAAGATTTTGCGTGACATCGACGATGCGGATGCCGCTCAAGGGTCCGCTTAACGATCCGGTTGGAGACTTTGGCATTGGATGGTGCCTCAAGTGCCGCGCGGCGCGCCGGATTAGCGGAACGCCGGGATGACCTCTTTGGCGATGGTCTCCATGTTGCGCTCGATATCGTCGTGGCGGCAGGCCCAGGTGAACATCACGCTGCGCGCGCCGGCATCGATGTACTCGCGCAGCCGCTTGCGGCAATCCTCGGGGGTGCCATAAAGCACGTAGCGGCCGGCAATTTTCGAGAAGTCCTGCGCGTAGTTCTTGCCCAGCGAACGCGCGGCAACCTCCTCGGCCTCTTTGCGGTCGGGGTAGACCGCGGAAAAGATGAACAGCCCGGAGCGAAACGCGCTCATGTCGCGTCCGGCCTCGCGGCCGAAGGCGTTGATCTTGGCCAGGCTCTCGCGCAGCATCTCGGGCGTGTACATGTACGGCAGCCAGCCGTCTCCGTACCGGGCCGCGCGGCGCATCGCGGGCTCCTTGCGTCCGGCGACCCAGATCGGAGGATGGGGCTTCTGGGTGGGAGCGGGATCGAGCGTGACGCCGGAAAAGCGCGTGTAGCGCCCCTGGTAGCTGACGTTCTTCTCCGTCCAGAGCTTGCCAATCACCTCGAGCGCCTCGTTGGAGCGCGAGCCGCGCTGCTTGACCGGCACGCCGCAGGCCTCGAACTCCTTGGGGAACTCGCCACCGATCCCGACCCCCATGTGGTAGCGCCCGCCGGAGGCGACGTCGAGCACCGCGGCCTGCTTGGCCAGCATCACCGGGTTATACAGCGGCAGCAGCACGATCGAGCTCATCAGCTTGATCTTCTCGGTCGCTCCAGCAGCCACCGACAAGGCGATGAGCGAGTTCGGCACCGGCCCGTGAAACATCACGTGCTCGCCGGAGGCCAAAAAGTCGTAGCCGAGCCGCTCGGCGAGTCGCGCGAATTCAACGACTCCCTTGACCGAGGTCAGCGCCACGCCGAATTCAATCGATGCCACGGTTTACCTCCCGCCACGCCCGCGTCCGCGCGGGCCACGCAACTGTGAGTGCCGCTCCGCAAGCCGCGGATCCGATTCGCGGCGCGCGCGCGTCTATTTTGCCTAGCATACATCCACACGCGATCACCAAAACACGATGCGAAGCGCTGCGAACCGCTGGCTCAGGCCGGGCGCACCAAGCCCGAGAGCCCGGCGGCCAGCAGCGGCGTGATTATCCATCCGGCGAGGATATGCAGCCACAGATACCATCGGAGCAGCCTGCCCGACAGCGCCCGCAGCCGACCGCCCGAGCCGTGGCGCGGATTGGGCCGCCAGTAGGTTCCCTGATGGAGATCGACCAGCGGAAGAAAATTGTCCAGCGAGTAGACGATCGCGTTGAAGGGCGGATAGTGGCGCGGCGGTTCGCCGCTCTTAACAAAGCAATCGTAGGCCTCGGGCTCGGTCGGCGTGATCGCGCGCTCGTGATAGCCCAAGCCGAACAGCACCGAGCCCAGCGCGACGAAGGCGAGGATCCACCGCAGCGCGCGCATCGGCCGGTAGCCGTAGCCGATGGTGACCTCGAGCACGCGGCTCCATAGCCGGTCGTCCCATCCCAGTCCGCCCCGGTTGCGGCGCGCATCCTCCCTGGCCATCATCACGTCGAC
>JAKAVN010000137.1 GCA_021827495.1 Deltaproteobacteria bacterium
CGATCTGAGGGCGTGCTGTTCGACCTCCTGGACGCGGTCGGCAAAGGCTTTTCGGCAACCGAGATCATCTGGGACACGGCGGGGCGCGAATGGATCCCCAAGCGCCTGGTGTGGCGCGACCCACGCTGGTTCATGTTCGACTGGATCTCGGGTGAGGAACTGCTGGTGCGCACGCTGCGCGACGAGGGGCCGCTGGCGCCGACCGCGGGGGCGCCGGCGTGGCCGCCCGATTCGCTCGCGCGGCCGTTTGCCAATCCGCCGGCCGGGAGCGCGCCGCATTACCGCGGCGCGCGGCGCTACGCCGCGGTGGACGGGGCGGCGCGGATCGGAATTCAGCCGCTGACCGCGCCGCTGTGGCCGTTCAAGTTCATCGTACACGTGGCCAAGGCCAAGGCCGGGCTGCCGGTGCGCGGCGGAATCGCGCGGGCGGCAGGATGGTCCTACCTGTTCAAGAATTACGTGCTCAAGGACTGGGTGACGTTCGCCGAGGTTTTCGGCCAACCGCTCAGGCTCGGCAAATACAGCCCAGGCGCGACCGAGGCCGACAAGCAGGCGCTGTTGAGCGCGGTCGCCAATATCGGCACCGACGCGGCCGCGATCATTCCGGAGTCGATGCTGATCGAGTTCGTCGAGGCGCGCCAGGCGGGCGGCGCCGAAGTCTATGAACGGTTCTGCGAATACCTCGACCGGCAGGTGAGCAAGGCGGTGCTGGGGCAGACGCTGACCACCGAGACGCCGCGCGAGGGCGGCGGCTCGCGGGCGGCGGCGCAGGTGCATGACGCGGTGCGCCGGGACATCATGGAGGCCGACGCGCGGCGCCTGGGGGCCACACTGACGCGCGACCTGGCGCGGCCGATCGTCGATCTCAACCTGGGGCCGCAGCGCCGCTATCCGCGGATCACGCTGGGGCTGAGCGCCGACAACGACGTCAAGCTGTTCGCCGACATGGTGGCGGAGCTGGCCGACCGCGGGCTGCGCGTGAGCCAGAGCGCGGTGCTACGCAGGCTCGGGCTGCCGGAGCCGGCCGCCGACGAGCCGCTGCTGGAGCCGGCGGCGCGCCGCGCGTAGCGCGGGCCGCGCCGGCGGCGGCGCGTGGGGCGGCGGGCCGCTATGGCAGCGAACTTACCGGCTTGCCGTCGGCTCCATACAGGGTCAGCGACGGGCTGCTGTCGTTGTTCAACACCATCGCGGCGCGCGTCTTGCCCTCGGGATCGAGCATCGCAAAGCCCGGCGAGCCGGCCTCGGTTATGTCCAGCCCCAGCCGCGGGCTCTTCTCGTCATAGAGCCGCAGCGTCGGCGCGCCGCCGATCGCGACGTCAAAGGTGGCGCGCAGATGCTGCTGGCGGTCGAGCAGCGCCACCCCCGAGCGCCCTTCGCCGGTCACGCCGATCGCGGCCTGCGGCATTCCGGTGCTGGAAAAAAAGCGCGCGCGCGCCGTACCCTTCATATCGACGCCGACCGAAGCGCGCACCGTCTTGCCGTCCGGCCCGTAGAAATCGAGCAGTGGCTCGCCCCGCACCATCTCGAGATCGGCGCGCTTGATCCCCATCCGATCGACCAGGATGAACTCACCGGCCTCAATTGCGCGCGCATGATGATGGGTCGCGGCCTCGGCGGTGGCCGCCGGCCATAGCCGCCCCGGCAGGCCGGTGCCCGCCACCATCGCGCCCGCAACTCCAGCCGCGAGCGCCGTCATGAAATTGCTCCAACGATCCTTATTGGCCATGTTTTTGTCCCTTTCCTGGCAGCGGATTGTGTGGCCCAGATGCTCACCCGCGGGGGCGGACCGAAAGGGCCGCATTCATCGTACAACTTCAGCGCAGCGGGCGACACCAAAGGATGCGCGGGCGCGCCGCCGGGCGCATCGGGCAGTCGCGATGGCGCGGATGAATCGCGCTAAGGGAACCGCGGAGCGGGGCGCCCGCCGCCGCGCGTCGGGGGATGCGGGCGCGGGTGACTTCCGAACCGTTTGAATCAAAGGGCGGGTATCAGTGCGACCGTCATCACCGAGGAGCGGCATCAGGCGGATTAACGGTGACATTCGAAGGGTTAACCTTCCGATTCTGCACCGGCGGCTTGTGGACGCCGTACTTCATGTAAATAGCATTCGGCCTGGGCCTCAGCGGTCGCTTGTGGGCCTCGTACTTAATGTACTCGTGCTGTTTTTGCTTCTGCACAGCCATCTCGTGGGGATCGCCGGCGAGCAACGTAGTGGGTTTGATACCCATTGTTAGACCAAGCGCGGCGGCCGCGGCGGCAATCTTCAGCACTTGGCTCTTTGCTATCCGGCGTGCTCCCTTTCGCTGCTTGCCATGCGACTTAAGCGTCATGCTCCCCTCCCTTTCTCTGAAAGAGATTCGACAAATTCTTCGACCGCCATGATGTGAAAACCCATCAACCGCTTGACATCGCGGGGCATCTTCACTTTGTGCCGCAAGCAATGCTGACGCACCATCGCATCAATGTCCAGCAGCTCCGGCACACCGGGGTCGCCACCGTCCTGGTACGATTCCGCTGTTGCCCGGGCCTCGGCTTCGAGTTCGGGCGCCGCGGCGAACGCCGCAGGAAGCGTGGCGGCCAGCCGTTGGCGCAGCTCAGCGTAGCGGCGGGCGGCGTCGATAAACGGTTCGGCGCCCTGTGCCTCGAGAAAGTCTTGGACCGTGGCTCCCTTGCCATACACGCCTTTGGTTTCAGGGTGTGGCGTCAGTTCGAAGAAGACCTCGTCATCCTGGCTCACGCGCCGCCCCAGCGGATAGAGGCGGCACACCAGCGGACGGTCGGGGTGGACAGTGCAAGCTTCAGGTCCGAGGAAGACGCAGGCCTCGTCCGCGGTTCGCGCAAGCTCGATCCCGCCATTGCCCGTGTAATGCTTCAGGAACTCGGTGGTGCTTATCCCGCGCCTTCTGGCCAGCCGCAGAACTTCATAGGGGTTGACCCGGATTCCTTTGCCATAGCAGCAAAGCCGGCAGCGATTACAGGCATAGGAGAATAGACTGGCACGCCTGGAAACCCCACCCGAAGCGCCGCGCCGCCTGATCTCGTTTACCCACCGCCGTGGACGGCGATGCCACCGGATTGGTGGTGCGCAGGTGGATCCAATTTCCGCCAGCCAGCCAGCCTCATAGAAAGTGTCTCTCATCATCGGCCTACCCCGCGCGCGATCCACTCTGGCCTTTTGCCGGGCCAACCATTGGCGGGCAACAAACAAGCGCTCGAACAGTCCGCGCCCTGGTGGCCGATTATAGATGGGCAAATGAATCATCATGGTGCTGGCCAAGGATTAGCTGGTCAGCGCCTCGATCAGGCGGCCGACGATCGCGTCGGCCTTCGCGCGCATCTCGTCGTCGGTCGCGTCCTGGATCGGATGCGGCACGAAGACGCGGCGGACTTCGGGTAATCCGAGCGCGCGGGCCTGCGCCTCGGCCGCATCGACAAATGCCGCTGAGGCCACCACCACCGAGGGCTTGCCGTTTACTTCAAACCATACGGAGTCGTGCACACTGCACGTTGTGCACGACCCTCAATCGGCGAGCGCTTCGATGACGAAGTCGCTCTCCGCGGCGATCCTGCGGCGCAGCTCGTCGGGTGCCGGCTTGGCGAAGGTCGGCTTGCGGTAGCGCTTGAGCGTCACGCCGGGCAGCCGCTCGGCAAGCCGCTGCTCGATTCGGTCGAGCAAGACGTCGCCGCGCGGCTTGACGATGTCCAGCAGCGCCACCACGCCGCTGAGGCGTTGCGGGCGCGGCGCGAGCGCGCGGCTGAGCGGCACGCGCTCGTCGGTCGGATCGACAATTCGAGTCATTTGCGTCATTGCGGTTTTGTCACCTCCTCGATTTTCCGGCTTACGCTCATCGAGCCCATCGGCCCGCTGAACCATCCGCCGAACGCGCTCGAAAATTTGCCGGCCTCGCCGCCAGCCACGATGATATTGATGTTTTCGGGCTTGCGGAACTTCGGGATACGCTGCTCGAGCTGCCCGGCGGCCGCCGGCTCGGCGAGGCCGAAGTGCTTAAGCGCCATCCCTTCGCCGGCGTCGGCATCGGGCAACAGCTCGCGGATCGGCCGCGCGCTGGCTTCCTGGATTCGGTTGCGCACTTGAGCCTTGGTCCAGCCGTCGCGCGCAATCGTGTCGGCATGCTCGGGCGAAACGACCAGCAGGACCTCGCCGTAGCCGTGGAGCTTGGGATGCCAGCAGCTCTCGAGCGCCATCCCGAGGCTCCCGGCGAGCGCATGGGCGGTACGCGAGAGCTGGTCGACGATCAGCCGCGGCCCCGGCTCCAGGGCGAAGACCGTCACCACGCTGTCCTCGCGGCGAAAGCCGCGCTCGACGTGAAGCGGCTCCCACGGGCTGCGCTCCTCCCATTCGGGATAGCAGGCCGTGTACTTGCCCGGGCCGCCGAGCGCCGTGCGCTCGATCTCGCCGGGACGCGCGCCGCCGACGTTGCGCAGCGCGAGCTTGACCGCGCGCCCGATAGTGGCGTTGGCGCGATTGCCGGAGCCCAGCACGCCAACCCGCATGTTCATTGCGAGCCGATGGCGGATTGGCCCATTGACCACGATGGTCGGCGTCGCGCCGGCCGTGGTCGCCATCACGCCGTGGATATTGAATTCGTCGGTGCAGACCGCTTCGAGCACCGCGATTACCACCGGCAGATACTCGGGCCGGCATCCCGCCATCACGGCGTTGGCGGCAACCTTCTCGATCGTGAGCGGCGCCAAATTGGGCGGCACGGCCGCGATCACTTCCTGCGGGTCGCGCCGCGTCCCCGTGAGCATCCGCATCACGCGCTCGGGGGTGGGCGGAATCACCGGCAGGCCGTCGGTCAGTCCGCGCTCGAACATGAATTCGAACGGGTCTTCTTCGGCGCCGAGCTCGATCTGGCGCGCGCGCAGGCTTAAGCCCGAGGCCTCGGCGGCCAGCCGTTCGGCCACGCCCGGCTCGACCGATTTCGAGCCGCATCCGGGACGCGCGGCCGGATAGGCATGCCAATCGATTCGCGGCGCGCGTCCACCTGCCAGATGCGCGGCCTGGGAAAGCAGGCTCTGCCAGTCGGACTTGTCGAAGCCCTCGAAGCGGCGCAACTCGGCGCCGCTGGCGTCCGCGAGCACCATCGTCGGAACGATCTCGACATTGTAGGCGAAAGAGACTTTGAGCGCCGAATCGTCGAGCATCGGCACCGTGAGCGCGTGCCGCCCGACGAGAAGCGCGTTGCCCGCGGCGTCCTGGCCGATCGCGGCGACCTCGACCTCGCCGTTAAACGCCTGCCACGCCGCCTCGATGAGCGGCATCGTCATCCCGCAGGTCGGGCAGTCCTCCTTGACGAAGCAAAGCAGCACGGGCCGCCCGCAAGGAAATGAATGCACGCGGCGATGCTGGTCGGTGAGCGTAAAGCTCGGCAGGGAATCCGCCATTTGAATCGCTCTCCTGGCGCGGCCGGAGATGCAGGCTCCGCCCGGCTGCGAATCCTCGGCCGCGCGCGCCCCTCAGCGCTTGCCCACCACGAAGGCGCAACTGGTCGTGCCGCTGCCGCCGATATTGAGCATCGCGAAGCGCGCCGCGCCCTCGACCTGGTACTCGCCCGCCGCCCCGGTCACCTGGCGGTAGCAGTCGAGCATCTGGCGCACGCCGGTCGCGCCGACCGGATGGCCCACGCCGATGAGGCCGCCGCTCGGGTTGATCGGCATCCGGCCGCCCATCGCGATGGCGTCTTCCTCGATCGCCTTCCACGACTCGCCCGGCTTGGTGATGCCGAAGTGATCGATCGCCATGTACTCGGAGGTGGTGAAGCAGTCGTGGGTTTCGATGCCCGAGACCTGCGCGACGCCGGAGAGGCCGGCGCGGCGAAAGGCGTCGAGGATGGCCTCGCGCGTATGCGGCAGGACGTAGGGATTGCCGCGGCTCTCGGCAATCTTTTTGTCGAACTCCATTGGCGCGGTGTGATGGCCCCAGCCGAGGATGCGCGGCAAATCCTCGAGTTTGAGGTTGCGCCGCCTCGCGTACTCGGTGGCGAATTTCTCCGCGGCCAGAAACAGCACCACGGCGCCGTCGGTCACCTGCGAGCAGTCGCGCACTTTGATGCGGCCGGCGATGGGCTGGTTGAACTTGCTCGCCTGCTGCGGGTCGCTCTCGCTGTGCGGCCAGGCGCGCGTCTGCGCGAGCGGGTTGCGCCGGGCGTTGGAGTAATTGATCGCCGAGATGTGCGCGAGGTGCTCGTCCTTCAGCCCGAAGCGCTTGTCGTACTCGTCGCCGAGGCGCCCGAACAGCGCAGGGAACGGATAGGGAACGCCCTTGCACTCGCGCTCGTACCATCCGGCGGTGCCGAGGAAGTCGCCGCCGGTGGCGGTATCGACCGTCTTCATCTGCTCCAAACCGACCACCGCGGCCAGATCATAGCGGCCGGCTTCGATCTCGGCCGCGGCGGCGAGGATCGCGATCGAGCCCGAGGCGCAGGCGGCCTCATGGCGCCCGGTCGGGAGGCCGCAGAAGGCCGGATCGGCTTCGAGGAAGAAGGCGTTGAGCTGGCCCTGCTTGGCGTAGAGTTCGGCGCCGAAGTTGCCGACGTGAGCGGTCTGGATTTCGCGCGCCTCGAGCCGCGCCTGTTCCAGCCCGCTGTTCACCGCCTCGCTCATCACGGCGGAAAAATGCTTGCCCTCCTTGTTCCAGTTGCGGGCGAAGTCGCTCTGCGCACCACCGAGAATATAGACGCCCTCTGCCTTGGCCATCGTGGGTCTCCTTGCTATATCGCGCCGGGCGATCGTATCGCGCCACGCCCAAGCGGGTCGCGTGGTCTAAATGACGTCCGTGCGCAACTGACGGATTCTGAATCTAGGCTAGCGCATCGCGCGCCGTTTGCGCCACAGTGCGGCGGCCGCCCGGCAGGATGGGTACTGTCGCAAATTAGGTTGATCAGCGCTCGCCGCGCGCTTCGGGACCTGCTTGAGCCCGACTGCGCGCCTGGGAACCCGGCCCTGCCTCAGGCGCCCTCGCGGCTGCGCGAACTCGCGCGCGGCTCGGGCGGGAGGTTTAGCAGATCGCGGTTGAAGAAGTCGCTCAGGTACTCGATCAATTCGCGCTGCGAGACCACCCCGGTCGGACAGCCCCGCTCGTCGACCAGCGGTATGTGGCGAAACCCTTCGATCAACATGCGGTTCAGCGCGAAGGCGACGCTGGAATCGGACGGCAACGTAACCGGGTCGGGCGTCATGTAATCCCTGACCGCAGTTTGCCCGAGGTCGATGCGGCGCCCCGCCACGCGCATCAGAACATCGCGCTCGGTGAAAATTCCGGCCAGCCGCCCCGCCTCATTCACTACCAAGGCGCATCCGCGTAACCCTTGCTGCATTCGGCTGATCGTTTCGGCCAGCGTCGCGCCCGCCTCAACCACCACCGGCGGCTGGGTCTTGACGTGGTCCAAGGTCTCTGTGAGGAGGGCAGATTCGAGATCGGCGGGTCCGGGGCACTCTTCTTGCGCCGCCGCTAATACGTCATCGTCGTCGATTGGCATGTGACGCACCCCCGTTCCATTGGGTCTGAAACAATCATAATGCCCGCAACCCGGCAGAGCAAAGCATTTTAAATAAATCCATTCCACTTGACCTAAGGCGGGGTTGTCGTGGCATACACCCACGAGCCGTTCGACAACACGGCGATCAGCGGTCCCAGTGGCAACCTATACTAATTTACTGGCCGCGAGAACGACGGCACGGGGCTCTACTTCCACCGCGCCCACCACTAACCTTTCAGAGATTCGCAAACTAACATGCGGCCGCAGGAGCGCGGATATGGAACGGGCACGCGTAGACGGAATCGAGCTGGCCTACGAACTTCGAGGCGCCGGCGCACCCGTCGTCATGATTCACGGCGCGCAGGGCGACCAGGCCATGTTCAGCAATCCTGCCGCCGCGTTCGAGAGCCGGTTTCGCGTGCCGACCTTTGACCAACGCGGCTCGGCCAGTAGCGCTTTGCCGCCGCCGCCAGAGGGGCAAACTTCCGCGCCGCTAATTCGGATGAAACCGCCTGAACCAGGCCACTCAGACGCGCACGGCGATCAGCGACTTGCTGAGACCCGAGAGCCGCTCGCGTTAGATTTGCCGGTCGGGAAACAGCGTGCGCATCCGCGCCTGGGCCGGAAGCGCTATATGCGCGTAGTTCTCGCGATGGTTACATGCGTCGCGGTCGATTAGCGCGCGCAGCGTGATCGGAAACAGGCGCCCGAACGGCCTGCCCTTGCAAGGGCAGGCCGTTCGGGCGTAGACGTCGCACCTCGGGGCGAAGACTCAAAGCGGAAATGCCGGTCCAATAACGCTTGCTGGTTAGTGTGGGGGAATAGGTGATGCGCTCACGTGGAATTATCGCGGCTATCGCACTCGTGACGTTGACAGCATTATTTCCGCGTATCGGCGCGTACGGGGGATCGCCGCTCAGCGCGCCGGGAGCGCCCGCGGCGGCGTCCGGTTCCGCGGATCTTAAGAGTTACGCGGGATTCCCGATCGCGGTTGGCCAGGTAGGGCCGATCGCGCCGAACAACCCGCGGCAGGAACCGTTCGCGTGCGAAACGCAAAACACCCCCTTGGGCCAGCCGGTCGTGGACAATCAGGCCGGAAACGGATATCCAGTCACCGGCGTCTCGGGGAACGTGATCGGCTACAGCGCGGACTGCGGGGCCCTGACTATCGTCCAGTACTATTATCTGCCGGCCGGATCGAGCCTGGACGCGCCGCTCGAACCCTACGACCTGAACAATCCGCCGACAAACGTCGCGCTCGTAACCATCGGTCGGCGCCACAACGTTCCGATGATTGTCCGGTACGAAATGGGGACGATAAACCGCTTCATCTATTTGATCTCGGTCGTGACGCCCCATCCCTCCAAGGATCCGAACCGCGTCGATACCTCGGCGTGGAATCATGACCTGATTTTCCTTTTCGGCGGTGGGGTCGGAATTGGCCACGATCAGGGCACATCCCTTGGCTACGTGCAGCCGAATAGCAATTCGCTGGGGAATCAGGCCTTGCTTGAGCTCGGCTACGCTCTCATCAGCACCTCAGGCGATATCACCGGTACGACCTACAATCTGCGCCTGACAGGGCAGACCGCACAAATGGCCAAAGAGCAGTTTATTGCTCGTTACGGCAGCCCGCGCTTCACCTTTGCGATTGGCGGCTCGGGCGGCGCCATCCAGCAGTTCATCTACGCGCAGGACTTTCCCGGCCTGCTCGACGGTATAATTGCCGCCGAGACGTATCCCGACATGATCACCCAGATAAACCCGGTCAGATCG
>JAKAVN010000138.1 GCA_021827495.1 Deltaproteobacteria bacterium
GCCGATGCCCAGCAACTCCCATAACAGGCGGCACCGGGCCAACAAAATCACCTCCGCCGCCATATTTGAAAACTCACATCGCAAGGAAAAATCTCCCACCAATCCGCTTTTTTCCGCACCCTGCTAGACTAGCCCTACGCGCGGGCGAAGCGCGCCGGCGAAAGCGCCGCTTCGGTCACGCCTTGCGCGGCGAGGTCGGCCGGGACGCCGCGCCCAAGAGCGAGGCTCGCGGACAGCCGCCCCATCGACGGCGAGGTCTCGATTCCATAACCGCCCTGGCCGGCCACCCAGAAAAATCCCTCGACTCGCGCGTCGTAGCCGACCACCGGGCTTCCGTCGGCGACGAACGAACGCAGGCCCGCCCATTTGCGATTGATGTGGGTGACCGGGATTCGCGCCGCGCGCTGAATCCGCTCGACGGCGAGCGCGATGTCGAAGTCGTCCGGCTGTACGTCGCACGGCTCCATCGGGGTCTGGTCGGCCGGCGAGCCGAGAAACTTGCCCGCGTCGGGCTTGAAATAGAATTCCTCGCCGACGTCAATCACCGAGGGCCATCCGGCGATGCCGGCGCCCGGCGGCGGATCGAAAATGAACGCGGTGCGCCGCTTCGGCACCAGCCCGATTGCGCCCGCGCCGGCCAGCGCGCCCACCTCGTCGCACCATGCGCCGGCCGCGTCGATCACGACCGGCGCGGCGAAGTCGCCCGCCGCCGTCCGCACGGTCCACGCGCTCCCGTTGCGTTCGAGGCCTTGCAGCCCGGCGCCGATTGCGAGCCTGCCGCCGCGCGCGCGCATCCCGCGGATGAATCCCCAGTGGATCGCGTGCACGTCCATGTCCATTACCTCGGGATCGAGCACCGCCCCGGCGACGTAATCCTCGTTCAGCAGCGGCACCATCCCGCGGGCCTCGTTCGCGTCGAGGCGCCTGAGACCGACAATGTGGCGTGATGATTGAGCGAAGTTCTGGTCGAGCAATGCGGCCTGATCGGCACGGCCGATGATGAGCATCCCGCGCGGCGTCAGCAGCGGATGCTCGGCGAATCCCGCGGGCGGGTTGAGAAAGAAATTTTTTGCGCCGCGGGCCAGCGCGCGAACCACCGCCGGTCCGTGGGTTTGGACGTAGAGCGCAGCGGAGCGGCCGGTGGAATGGTAGCCGGGCTGGCTCTCACGTTCGAGCACAAGAACCCGGGCATGTGCAGCCAGTTCATACCCTGCGGAAGCGCCCGCGATACCGCCGCCCACGATGATGAAATCGTAACTGTCCATCCGCTTACCGTGTTCTCCCGATGACCGTGACAGCCTCCCAGGGGAAGTTTGCACAGGCCACTGTGCGAAGCCGATTGAATAAAGTGATCATGAGAATCGGGGTCGGAGAGGAGACCGCGAGCGCTCAGGCGCTCACGCCTTCGGTTTGAGGTAGGCCATCCCGATGCGCGGCGGGGTCAGGTGAATTCCGAACTCGGCCACCAGCGGGCCGGTGTCGCAGGGATTGTCGGCGACCAGGAAATCGACCGCGTCGCGCGAGAAGACCGGCGTCGGCAGCATCTCACCCAGCCTTCCGGCCAGGCGCATCAGCACCTCCGGCACGTGCACGATAGGGCGGCGATGCTCGCTCAACTCCATCATCAGCCGGATCAATTCTTCGAAGCTCATCGGCTCCGGCCCGCCGATCGCGAAAGTGGCGTTGCGCCCGCGGCCCATGACCGCCATCGCTACGCACGCGGCAAGATCGTCCACCAGCACCGGCTGCACCACCTGCCTGCCGGTCCCGGGAATCGCAAAAACCGGCGCGTATTTGATCGCGCGCGCGAGCAGGTTGGTCACCCGGTCGTCGGCGCCATAGACCAGCGCGGGGCGGAAGATGGTGAACTCAAGGCCCGAGTCGCGGAGCGCGTGCTCGGCCCGCCCCTTGGCGCGAAACCCCGGCTGGCGACTCTGCTCGTCGGCCGCCGCGCCGCTTATGTAAATGATGCGCCTGGCGCCGGTCTTGCGCGCCGCCGCGATCATCGCGACCGTGCCGCCATAGTCGACGCGCTCGAAGGTCAGGCCGCTACCGGGGTTCTCGATCGGATAACCGTCGAATTGCGCCGCGTTGATCGCGACCTGCGCCCCGGCCATCGCCGCCTCCAGCGAGGCCGCGTCGGTCACGTCGGCGCGAACGAACTCGGCGCCGGTTCCGGCCAGCCGCGCACGCACCGCGTCGAGATTGCGCGTCAGCACGCGCACGCGGGCCGCGTCGCCCAGCCGCCGCACGATCGCCCGGCCGATAAAGCCTGAGCCGCCCGCGATCGCGACGGTGGGGCGTTCCATTTAGATACTCACGTGGCTATTCGTTTCGGGAGCCATCGGCATGCCGTGCAAGGCGCGTCCCGTTCGCCGCAAAGAGCGGCTACTACGCCCGCCGGCGGCGCAGCCGGCGGCGTTTTGGCCGCGCCGGCGCGGCCGCATGCGCCTCGGCCGCGGCGGAGGGTTTGGCCGGCGCGCCATGGGCCGCGTCGCCCAGCGGCGTCAGATGAAATCGCGAAACCTCGGGCCGGCAGTTGATCCTGATTCTCAACCAGTACGTGCCCAGGCCGCGGTTGGTATAGATGTAGAAGTCGCGGTAGCGATGCAGGCCCGCGTAAAACTGCTTGCCGATCCGGAGCAGCTTGAGCGGCGAGCCGTAGAACGGCAGCCGCACCACGCCGCCGTGCGTATGCCCCGAGAGCATCACGCCCGGGTGGAGATGGCGCGCGTAGAGCGCGGTGTCCGGGTTGTGCGCCAGCACCAGCGTGCATTCGCCGGGCCTCACCTGCGCAAAGGCACGCGAGGGCTCGGCGCGCCGCGACCATAGGTCGTCGATCCCAACCACCACCAGCGACTCGCCGCGGACGTGCAAACGATGGCTTTGGTTGGCGAGCACCCGCACGCCGGCCTGCTCGAGCGCTTCGAAAATCCGCTCCACCGAAGACCAATGGTCATGGTTGCCGGCGACAGCGAAGACGCCCAGGCGCGGCGCCAGCGCGCTCAGCGCCGCGCGGAATCCCGCCAGGTAGCGGCGCATAGTCTGCGGCCCGGTGAAGTAGTCGCCGGTCAGGAACACCAGGTCGGGCTGCTGCGCGTTGACCGCGCTGACCGCCAGCACTAGGCGCTCGAGGTCCTCGTCGCGGTCAACATGCAGATCGCTCAACTGGCAGGCGACCAATCCCTCCAGCGCGGCGGGCAGGCCGCGTACCGGGAGCCGGATGCGCGTGAGCTCGATTTCGTCGAGCGTGCGGCGCCAGATGCGATGGAGCGGACGGAGCGCAATCGGCGGCTTGGAGCGGCGCGCGCGCCGCGGCTGCTCCTGGGCAACCTGCGCTTCCAATGCGCTCGCGGCAGAGTCAGCCTTCACCATCAGAACACCATACTAGAATACTTCGCGCGGCGAGCGAAAGTTGGTAATCACGGCGATCCGTTCGCCGGCCGGATCTATCTCGAACGCGGCGGCCGGGGCGCCGCCGAAGGCGGCCGGATCGCTAACAGGTTGCGGAAAAACCCGGCGAAAGACGATTGCGGCGAAGGGTAAGCATTACTACGATCATGAAAGTGGGTCTTGGATTAATGTTGTTAGGGGTCAAAAATCCTTTTTCCGCAACCTGCTAAGCGGCGGATCACCTTGTGAAAATCGTAAACCGTCCACCACGGCCATCCGTGGCGCATGATGATCGGAATTGGGCGCGGCCCTTTGCCGGACTCGTGGATGGTCACGGCGTCGGCTTAGCCTCCTTGGCGCAGTAGCGGGCGGAGGTTATCGCCGGCCGCGCGGGCGAGGCCGCCGGCGCGAGTTGCACGGAGGGCGCGCGGAAGTGTTTGAACCACGGGACAAGGATCGGCCAAGATGGACCGTCAGACGGTCCAAGCGCCATCGCGCGCGATATCTGGCGGTTGAAGAGAGGAGCGAGTCCCTGTCATGGCGGAACTCCAACAGCGTTTTTCGTTGATCACCGACCAAAGCCTCGCCGAGTTGCGCAAGCTCATCGGCGTGCCGATCGAGGACTCGCTCGAGCCGTGGTGCTGCGAAGCGACGCGCGACAACATCCGCCACTGGGCCCACGGCATCGGCGACGACAATCCGCTGTGGTGCGACCCGCAGTACGCGGCGCAGGCGCACGGACACCTCGCCGCGCCGCCGTCGTTCATCTTCGCGCTCAACCGCTCGTTCAGCGGCTACGTGGGCGGACTGCCGGGCGTGCACGCGATGTTCGCCGGCATCGACACGGTATGGCACCGGCCGATGCTGCTCGGCGACCAGTTCACGACCAGGGCGTGGCTGAAGGATCTGGTCGAGCATCAGACCCGCTTCGCCGGCCGCGCGATCCAGCAGATCTATCGCTGCGAATTTTACAATCAGCGCGGCGAGATGGTCGCCGAAGGCGACAGCTGGTGCTTTCGCACCGAGCGCGACACGGCGCGCGAGCGCGGCACCAAGTACGACGAGACCAAAAAGAAAGCGCCGGTTCATTATTCGCGCGCCGACCTGGCGAAGATCTTCGCGCTCTACGAAGCCGAGGAAGTCCGCGGCGCCAAGCCGCGCTACATCGAAGACGTGAAGGCCGGCGACAAGCTGCAAACGATGGCGAAGGGGCCGATGACGATCACCGGCTTCATCGCCTTCGCGCAGGGATGGGGCGGGCTTTATATCCGCGCCAACAAGCTCGCGTGGAAGCAGTTGCACAAGCATCCCGCCGTGGGCATCCCCAACAAATTTGGCATCCCCGACGTCCCCGAGCGCGTGCACTGGGAGGACGACCTCGCGACGCTGGTGGGAACGCCGGCGGCCTACGACTACGGGCCGGAACGCTGCTCCTGGATGTCGCATCATCTGACCAACTGGATGGGCGACGCGGGATTTCTTCGCCACCTGTCGGTCGAGATACGGCGGCATAATCCGGTCGGCGACACGCTTTATATCAACGGCGAGGTGACGCGGACCTTCGAGCAAGACGGCGCGCACTACGCCGAGATCGCGCAGGCCGCGACCAACCAGGACGGCGAATTGTCGGTGCGCGCGAAGGGTACGGTGCGCCTGCCCGCGCGCTCGAAATAGGACGACATAGGCCCGACGACACCTGTTGCTTCAGGCGCGGGTCGGCGGCGGCAACGCACCTCGCGTTGCGCGAGCTCTCCCACAGCGCCTTGTCCCAGTCGTCCTTCCCGGGACCGGCCTTGACCGAATCGTCAAAGTCGTTGTGCGTTTGTGCTTCGCACTTTTCCCTGGTCTTGTAGGAGCCGAATTTGCTCCACGCCGGGAGCGGCGCCGTGGCGCACGCTCGCACCGAGAGCAGTTTGTGCTTGGCGTTGTACGACTCGTACATCGGCGGAGCTATCAGATACCAGCCGGCAAAAAGAATCGCTGCGCACGGCCGCCTCACTTTTTTCACCGACCCTCGCGCATCGTTCCGCTGTCGCGCCTGACAATCCCGGGTGTCCTCTCACCCTTGCCTGCTGCGTGGCTGTGGGTGACAAATTCCACCCTTACGCGGATGTGCGAACCGCGGTGTGATACCGCTCGTGCGCGCGAAACGTGGATCATGAACCTGACCCGTTTTTATGGCCCGTGATTTGCTTTATAAAACAAGGCCAATCCGGGCGAACCAACGCTTTTTGTTCGCCCCCCCCTGTATGGCCCTGTAGTGTCCAGGGCCAAGGTTTGGGCAGCCGAAAATCTTGCTAATTCGGTACCGCGGGTTTTCCCAGATCATCTCAGGTCAGAAAACGTAGGAAAAGCAGGCCCTTTTCGGTTTCATACATCGTCTCAGATCACCTGAATTAAGATCGTCTTGGACATTTTTGGACACTTCGGGCCGAAAAATATTTCGTAATTTTGCGAAATCCGCTGAGCCAAAAGAATGTGCCGCAGAGCTTGGAGCACGACTCGGATCCGCAGTGATCCGTCAGCGCCTCCAGGCGATTGGATGACACGTTCTCTGAGCGATATCCGCGCGAAGCAGGAACCTGTGGTTGACGTTTGTATAGGCATTCGCCTATGCTGGAGGCGGTGACGCGAAAGACCCCCTTCTCGGGCTTCGAGTGGGACGCGGGAAATTGTGGAAAATGCCAGAAGCACGGCGTCTCAATTCAGGAGATCGAGCACGTGCTCACGCACGCCGAAACCCTGATAACGCCCGATCCAAAGAATCCTGTTGGCGAGCCGCAGTCTGGCCATCGGCCGCACGCGGCAGGGACGTTATACGTTCGTGGTCTTCACGCCTCGCGATCACGCGTCCGGCGCCCGGTTGCGGCCGATCAGCGCTCGCCACATGCACAAGAGGGAGATCAGGAAATATGAGCAAGAAATTGCCCGCGCTCAAGAGCGACAAGCAAGCGGAGGAACTTCTCGATAAGGATTTGTCGGAGTACATCAGCGCCGAGAATCTCCAGCCGTTTCCATTTGAATACAGGCCGAAGCAAAAGTCAGTGAACCTGCGAATCTCCGCCGAATTGCTGCGTGCGGTTCGCGCTGCCGCCCGCCGCCGCGGTATCCCATACCAGCGCTACATTCGCCAGGCTTTGGAACTCGCGCTCCAGCGCGGCGATAATCCAGCCGCGCAACGTCAGGCGGCGCGGTCTCGCGGATAATCAATGCGACAAACAAAACAGACCAGCAAGCAGAAGCCCACGACTGACGCGGTCGAGATCATTCATCGCCGCTACTATGAGGGGCGTCCGCAACGAACCGCCGAACTGGCCGAGGCCGAGGCGAACGCCACGGTCGCGCGCAAGATTTACGAGCTTCGCAAGCGCGCAGGGATCACCCAGCAGCGGCTCGCCAAGCTGGCAGGCACCGCTACTTCGGTCATTTGCAGGCTGGAAGACGGTGATTATCAGGGCCACTCACTGGCAATGCTCGGGCGCATCGCCAGTGCCCTGAACAAGCGCGTCGAACTTTGATTCGTGAGCGCGAGCCGAAGGATAAAGGTCGCATAGTAAGCTGAGCGCTGTGGTGGACGGACGCTCCCAGAGCCGCCTCTTCAACGGGAGCGTTCACTGGCAGCATCTGCCAAAACCTGATCGCGGCTCCGATAGTCGGAAGGATACGGCGTGTAGCCATCGCACACTCCTAGTTCCACCATCACGTCGGCCTTTTGGTCGTACCGGTACTGCTTGAACCAATCGATCAGCTGCAGGTTGGGTACAGGATCGCCAGCCAGCATGAAGAGAAGCACCAACGGCGAATGTGCGATCTCGGGGAGCAACCGAGTTGTATGCGTGACGACATTCCCAACTCCCGCGAAGCCGACTAGCCGCGAGATCTGACCTCGATACAATCCCATTTGCGCATGAAGGTAGTCCGGGAACTCGCGATTTTCCTTGTTGAGGACAAATCGGACTAGATCCGGCCGTGCGGCGGCGAAATCGGGGGCGTTTATCGAACACAGCATGGCGACAGCTTGCTTAAGCAGCCTGAGAGGGTAGCAGGCCAAAATCGAGACACGGTCGCGGCTGAAATTCGGGTACTTTGACAGAATGTAAGCTTCGGTCGCGGCCCACTTTGCATATTCAGGACCGTACCACGCGCCCGTGTTGCTGTTGCATCGAATACAGAGCGTGTAAGATCCAATTCCCCGCTGGCTGATTGTCCCGCCTCGCAGGTTCTCCATCCCGGACGCCTTGAGGTAATCATCTATACCGTAGATCTGAGCGCGAACGTCGTTAAACGCTTTCTCGGGGGGCATGCTCAAACGAAAGCCGCCCGTATTGGCCGCAAATGTGACAGATGCCGTCCATCACGCCCTCACAAGGCAATCAGCCTAACACTCCCGTACAACTACGCAAAGCTACCCGCCGCGCGCTGCCGCTCTGCCGAAGAAGAAATTTCGGACGAGAGACACCAGCATTGACGCGCGTCTCTACTTGTCATTCGAGCCGATCTGAGACTCTGGAAGATCGTGACCGGCGCCTCGCAACGACTGATCGTCGTCATCTGAGATCACGTCATATCCGATAACGCTAGACGCAACTGAATCCCAGAGCGTTCATCCCGAGTATCGCTCGCCGCCGCTCTGGCAGGCGTTTTGCTTACGTCGTAGATCCAGCGAGCACGAATTTCACAACGTGTGCTCGATCGTTCTTCAGCGAGGCGTCGGCATGGAAGGCAGTGTCTATCTCAAAGCGCGGCAGGAATGGGACGAGCGTTACGCTGACCTGGTTCTCGGCAAGCGCAACTGGCAGATCGCCGCCGCCGGCATGATGGCCATCGCGTTGGTGCTGGCCCTCGGGATGGTCTGGCTCAGTACCCGGAGCAAGTTCGTTCCTTACGTCGTCGAGGTGGACAAGCTCGGTTATGCGCTCGCCGCGCCCGCCGTTCTTCTCAACTCCCGCGCAGCTTCGTCCAGGAATCCGACCTGCCGCCCCTTCTGCCCCCCTGAGTTTCTATTACTTATGCAACGACCAATAATTAGGACTTCGTTGGGGCTGACCGCCTGAAATAGTGTGCCGTCGATTATGTGGCACGCTCCGCGTTGAGCCTCGGTTGAGTGAAAAAGTGTGCGCGCACCCAACAACTTGCTACGACAGTACTTCAAGTAAGGGGCGAGCGCTTTCGGATCGAAATGGTAACTGGCCAGATCGGCGGCCTGATCGCGGCTATATCCCTCAAATGCGAGGGCCAGAAAATGCCGATAAGCGATGGCGAAATCGCGGCGGTCGTTAAAATCAAAGTCGCGCTTGAGATAGCCGCTGCATTTGGTATTCGCCGCCTCACGTTTCTCGGCCGAACGGGCATCCAGTTCGCCTTGCGCCCGCGCGATAAGGGCGGATGCGCTCGGAATGCGTCTCAGACGCCGCAAGTAGGCGTTCATGTCCTCGCAGTAAAGAGGGGCATAATTTTGCCTGTTGAGGTTGTCGTGAAAGCCGGAATAGCAGGCCTGGGCGAGCTGTGCGTAAACTTGCACCGAAATGGAGCCCGCGGCATGAGAGCAGACCTGAAGCGCGACTGCAACTTCGTCTGACTGATCGCAGTGCGAGTCCGCCATCAACGCGCACGCCTGATTATAAACGCGCTGTTGTAACTTGGCAAGCAAGGAGGGAACCTCTGGATCGTCGATGATAAATGGTGGGTAGTGCGTAGTAATATACGGATTACCGTCATTAGCAGGTTGCGGAAAAACCCGGCGAAAGACGATTTCGGCGAAGAGTACGCATTACTACGATCACGAGAGTGAGTGTTGGATTAATGTTGTCCGGGGTCAAAAACACTTTTTCCGCAACCTGTTAGAAAGGAATTCAGCCAC
>JAKAVN010000139.1 GCA_021827495.1 Deltaproteobacteria bacterium
GCGGCGCGCGCGTGCGCCGCGCTCTCCGACGACGGCGCCTCTGCCCGCGGCGCGTCGCACCGCGGCGGCGCCGGCGCCGCAGCCCCCGCCTCGACCACCAGGCTGCGCGGGTCGAGGCCGCCTACGGCCTCGACCCGCGCAGCCTCACCCAGCATCGCACCCAGCCCCGCGGCCAGTTCGTGCGCCGCAAAGCGCACGAGCCCGCTCGCGTGCTCTGCGTGCCCGATACGCACGCCCGGCCGGGCTTTAGCCGCACGCGTCATCGTTCCGCTCCCCTGGCTCCACGCGGCGGCGGCGTGCCCGATGCGGGTCTGTGCCGTCCCGCCAGCGCGCCTTCCCGGAGCCCCGGCGCGTTTTTCCCACAATTGCGGAATGATACCATCGAGCCGAGGCCGCAAAGGACGCGCCTCGCGCGCCGCCGCGCCACAACCTATAAATGCCGACTCCCAACGAAATCCTGATCGAGCTCAAGAAGGTCAAATACCCCGGCTTCACCCGCGACATCGTGTCCTTCGGCATGGTCAAGGATATCGAGATCGCACACAAGGGCGTAGTCGTAACGCTCAGCGCGCCGAGCGCGAATGCCGAGGTCGTCGCGCAAATCGTGGAGGACGTCCGCCGCACGGCCGCCGCGATACCGGGTGTTCCTGCCGTGGACGTGCACATGGAGCAGCCGGCGGATACCCCCAAAATGGCCCCCGGCTCGCATCGCCGGCCCGTCCCCGGCGTACGACACGTCATCGCGGTGGCCAGCGGCAAGGGCGGCGTGGGCAAGTCGACGGTGGCGGTGAATCTCGCGCTGGCGATGCGCGCGGCGGGGTGGCGCATCGGCTTGCTGGACGCCGACGTTTACGGACCGAGCGTCGCGATGATGGTGGGAGCCGAGCATCGCGTCGAGCTCACTCCCGAACGCCGCATCATCCCGCTGGAGAGTTTCGGCATCCGCTACATCTCGATGGCGCTGTTCGTGAACGACGAGACGGCGGTTATCTGGCGCGGCCCGATGGTGACCAAGCTCGAGACCGAGTTCCTGTTCAACGTCGAGTGGGGCGAGCTCGACTGCTTGGTGCTCGATCTGCCGCCGGGCACCGGTGACGCGCAGCTCACGATAACCCAGCGCGTCGCGCTAGCCGGCGGCGTCGTGGTCACCACGCCGCAGGAGATCGCGCTGATGGACGTGCGGCGCGGCGTCACGATGTTCCAGGAAGTCGGCGTGCCGGTGCTGGGCGTGATCGAGAACATGAGCTATCACATCTGCCGCAAGTGCGGCGCCCGGCACGAGATTTTCGCGCATGGCGGCGGCGCGCGGCTGGCCCGCGACCTGGGCGTGCCGTTTTTGGGTGAGCTTCCGATCGTCCGCGAGCTGCGCGAGGGCGGGGACTACGCGCGACCGCTGGCCGCCGTGCGCCCCGACCATCCGGTCACCGCGGCGTTCCGTTCGATCGCGGCGCAAATCATCGACGGGCTCAAGCGCACGGAGGCCTGAACGTCCGCGCGGCGGCAGCGGCTCCGCGCGGCGGCAACGATGGTGTTCGCGATATTCGACATCGAAACGCGCGTCGACAAGCGCCTGCTCAACCAAGCGCTATGCGCCGGCGAGGGCTTGAGCGACGAGGACGCTTTCCAGCGTTTCCGCGAACAGCTCCGCGCGCGGCGCGGCAGCGATTTTTTTCCGCTAACGCTGCACCTCCCGATTTCGATCGCGATCGGCAGCGTCGGCGCGGACCACGTTCTGCGCGCGGTCGAAAGCCTCGCGCTCGACGGCTACTCCGAAGAGGCGCTGGCGCGCGAATTTTGGGCACGCGCCGAGCGTTTCGCGGGATGCCTGGTCACGTTCAACGGCAGGCGCTTCGATTTTCCCGTGCTCGAGCTCGCCGCGCTGCGCTATGGGATCGCCGCGCCCGCGCACTTCGCCGAAGGAGCAGGCGCGGCGCGCGCGCGCTATGCGACCGAGCGCCATCTCGATCTCTTCGACTACCTGGCCAACTTCGGGGCCAGCGGAGCGCTGCGCGGCGGGATGGACCTGCTGCTCAAGATGATCGGCCTGCCGGGCAAAATGGCAGTCGACGGCTCACAGGTCCAGGAGTTGTACGAGCAGGGCCGGCTGGAGGAAATCCATCGCTACTGCCGCAACGACGTCATCCAGACCTACTTTCTGTTTCTGCGCGTCGAGCTGATCCGCGGCCGGATCGATGACGCCGCTTACCGGCTCGCGCGCGCGGCCTCCGCGCACTTTCTTGCTGAAATCGGCGCACCGCCGGGGCCGGGCTGAGCCTGATGGCCGACGCCGCGAAAACTTCGCCGAAGATCTCGCTCATCGTCATCACGCGCAACGAGGAGGATCTGATCGGCCAGTGCCTCAAGAGCGCGGCGGCGTTCTGCGACGAGCTGATCGTGGTGGACTCGTTCTCGACCGATCGCACGGTCGAAATCGCGCGGGGGCTGGCAGCGCGCGTTTTCCAGCGCCCCTTCGAAGGATACATCGCGCAGAAGCAGTTCGCGCTCGAACAGGCCGGCGGCGAATGGGTCTTCTCGCTCGACGCCGACGAGCAGGCGACCTGGAAGCTGGGAGAGGAAATTCGCGCGGCGCTCGCGCGCCCGCAGCCGGCCGCCGGCTATCGCGTCCGCCGCGTGCTGTACCATCTCGGTCACTATTACACCCGCGGACTCTATCCGGACTGGCACCTGCGGCTGTTTCGCCGCGAGCGTGCGCGTTTCTGCGGGCACGAACCGCACGCCAGCGTGCAGGTCGACGGCGGCGTCGCCAAACTCACTGCGCCAATTCTCCACTTCAGCTACCGCGACGTCGCCGACCACGTAGCCACAATCAACCGGCTTAGTTCGCAGGCGGCGGCCGAGGGCGAACCGGGCGCGCTCACCGTGGTGAAGATGATCGCCAATCCGGCCTGGCGCTTCATGAACTTCTATTTTCTGCGCGGCGGCTTTCGCCAGGGCGGACGCGGGCTGTACGCCGCGATGAGCGCGGCCTGCTACGTTTTCCTCAAGTACGCGAAGCTCTACGAACGCCGGCTACGCACGCAGCGCCGATTATGAAGCGGTGCGCGGCGCGCGCCGCCGCGGCCTGTTTTTCCGCCCGCCGTAACTGATAACCTGATGCGATTGCGATGAACAGTTCAGACATTCGGGCGCATGCGGCGCGCGCGCGGCGAATCGCCGGCCAAATTCGATGCCCGCACAAGAAATAATCGACGGCGTGCTGGAACTGGCCGCCGGCCTCGAGGCCCGCGGCACCCGCGCGCTCGACGTGAGCTGCCGCAATGGCGAAGTAATGGCCGCGCTGGCCGCGCGCGGTTTCGCGGTGCGCGGCACCCGCTTCGAGCGTGGCCTGCCGCCGATCGAGGGAATGCCGACCGACGAGGGCGTCGACCTCACGCGCGGCCTGCCCTATCCCGACGAGAGCTTCGACCTGGTCGTGCTTACCGAAGTGATCGAGCACTTGGAGAACCATCGCGCGGCGCTGGGCGAGGTGGCGCGGGTGCTGCGCCCGGGCGGCCGTCTGATCCTGACCACGCCTAACATCATGCGCCTGGATTCGCGCCTGGGCTTCATGCTATCGGGGATGCACAAGGCCAAGCGCCGCCAGATCCCGCTCGACACGCCGCTGGATGAGGCGCATCGCTACCACAACTATCCGATCCCGTTCGTGCTGTTGTACTACCTGTTGCGCATCAACGGCCTGCGGCTGGAACGGCTGGGCCATGGCAAAGTCAAACCCTTCAGCTACGCCCTATACGCGCTGCTCTACCCGGTGGTCGCACTCGATACGCGTCTGCGCCTGGTGTGGCGCGAGCGCACGCCGGCGACGCGCGCGCTCAACCGCGAGTTGGCGCGCTGGATGCTCGACCGGCGCGTGCTGGTCGAAGATAACTTGATCGTGCGCGCGCACAAGGTGCTGGCACAGGAAGCGCCGGCGGCCGGCTCTTCGACCGCCGCGGACGAGGGCCGCTTTCGCCCCCCGCGCACGGCTTGATAAGTTGGGCAGGCTGACATGAAACGCCTGCTCGGCTACGTTCGCCCCTACTGGCATCGCTACGCGTTCGCCACGCTCTGCACGCTGGCCACCGTGACGCTCGGGATGCTGCTTCCGTATCTGACCGGCAAGACCATCGACTCCATCCAGGGCCGCAACCCCGGCCGCGTCAGCCTCCTGGCCGGGGAAATCGCCGTGGCGGCGCTGTTGATGGGCGTGGCGCGATGGTTCTCGCGCTTCGTGTTCTTCAACTGCGGGCGCGACGTCGAGTACAACCTGCGCAACGACCTCTTCACGCGGCTCACCCTGCTCGACCGTTCCTTCTACGAGCGGCTCAAGACCGGCGACCTGATGTCGCGCATGATCAACGATCTGAGCGCGGTGCGGATGATGGTCGGGATGGGCGCGCTGACCTTCACCAACACACCACTGGTCTACATCTATGCGCTGACCTTCATGTTCACCAAGCAATGGCGCCTCACGTTCGTATCGCTGGTGCCTTTCGTGATTCTGTTCTTCGCCATCCGCCGGCTCACACAGGCCCTGATGGAGCGCAGCCTGCGCGTGCAGGAGGAGCTGGGCGCCATCGCCGCCAAGGTGCAGGAGAGTCTCTCGGGCATCCATGTGGTCAAGGCCTACACGCTCCACACGCGCGAGGCCGAGGAGTTCCGCCGCCGCAATGACAGCTACAACGAGGAGGGGCTGGCGCTCGCGCGGCTGCGCGGCGCGCTAATCCCTCTCATCCGCGGCGCCTACGCGACCTCCGTGATGATGGTGCTGGTGTACGGCAGCTACCTGGTCACGCGGCGCGGGATGTCGATTGGCGGGCTGGTCGCCTTCATGGGCTACCTGGCCCAGCTCATGTGGCCGACCACGGCGCTGGGCTGGATGATTTCGATTTACCAGCGCGGGCGCGCCTCGATGAAGCGGCTCGACGACATCTTTCTCGCCACCGCCACTCCGTCGATTGGCGGCGGCGAGGCGCGGCTGAAAGTAGCCGGCGCAATCGAATGGGAGCGCGTGTCGTTCAGCTACTTCGCTCGCGACGGGGCCGGCGCCGACGGCGGCAAGGGAAATTACGCGCTGCGCGGCGTCTCGGTCAAGATCGCCGCCGGAGAGAAGCTCGCGATCGTCGGCCGCACCGGCGCGGGCAAATCCACGATGGTCAAGCTGCTGACGCGGCTGGTCGAGCCGACCGCCGGGCGCATCCTGCTCGACGGGCGCGATCTCCGCGATCTGCCGCTGGGAGCACTGCGCAAGACCGTGGGGATCGTGCCGCAGGAGCCGACGCTGTTCTCCGACACCATGGCGCGCAACATCGCGTTCGGCCGCGCCGAGGCCGCGCTCGAGGAGATCGCAGGCGCCGCGCGCGTCGCAGGACTCGAGGGCGATATCGCGGTGCTGCCGCACGGGCTGGCGACGATCGTCGGCGAGCGTGGGATGTCGCTGTCGGGCGGGCAGAAACAACGCGTCACCATCGCGCGCGTGCTGGTCTACGACCCCGCCGTGGTGGTGCTTGACGACGCGCTCTCCAGCGTCGACACCGAGACCGAGCGTGCCGTGCTCGATAGCCTGGCCGAGAGCGTGCAGGGCCGCACCACGGTCGTGGTGAGCCATCGCGCCTCCACCGTGCGCGACGCCGACCACATAATCGTGCTGGAGGACGGCGCGATCGCCGAGCGCGGCACGCACGAGGAGCTGATGGCGCAGCGCGGGATTTACGCCGAGCTGTTCCACCGCCAGTTGCTGGAAGAGGAGCTCACGCGCTACTGAGCCGCGCCGCTGATCAACGATGGAGATCGCGCCGGAAGAACAACTCGGCCGCGCTTACGACCTGCGGCTGCTCAAGTGGGTGTGGGGCTTCGTGCGCCCCTACCGGCGTTTTTTCTTCCTGTCCGTGGTGCTGATGCCGCTGAACTCGCTGTTCGCGCTCGCCCAGCCCTACATCTGGAAACTCACAATCGATCTGTTCCTGACCCATAACCGCACCGTGCCGCCGGGGTGGCTGCGGCCGCTGCTCGGCGCCTTCGGCTCGCACGGCCTGCTCGCGATGGGTTTCGTCTATCTGCTGTTGGTGGCGGGTGAGTTTTCAACCTTCTATGGACAGTTCTACCTGGCCATGATGGTCGCACAGTACAGCCTGTCGGACCTGCGGATGGCGCTGTTCAAACACGTCGAGCGATTGCCGATGGCGTTTTTCGACCGCACGCCGACCGGCCGGCTGGTCAGCCGGATGACCACCGATATCGACGCGATCAACGAGATGTTCAGCGCCGGATCGCTCACGGTGTTCAACGATGTGCTGACGATGCTGGTCATCGTCGGCATTATGTTCGCCTTCAACGCGCGCCTGGCGTTGTGGGCGATGTGCGCGGTGCCTCCGCTGCTGCTCATCCTGAACTTCTTCGGCAGCCGCGCCCGCGTCGTCTATCGCGAGATCCGTGAACGGCTGGCCGCGCTCAACGCCTATCTGGCCGAGGCGATGGCCGGGATGGCGGTGGTGCAGCTCTTCACGCGCGAGCAACTCAGCCGCGCGGAGTTCGACGCGCTCAACCTCAAGAGCCGCAACGCCCAGGTGAGCGCCAACATCTATGAGGCCGGCGTCTTCTCGGCGGTCGAGGCGCTCAGCTCGGTGACCATCGCGATCATCCTGTGGGCCGGCGGTGGCGACGTGATCCGCCGCGTGATTACGCTCGGCACGCTGGTCGCCTTCATCGACTACGCGCAGAAGTTTTTTCTGCCACTGCGCGACATCTCGAGCAAGTACACGACCTTTCAATCAGCGCTCGCTTCCATGGAGCGCATCGAAGCGCTGATGGAGACGCCAGCGTCGATTGCCAGTCCGTCCGCGCCGCGGCGCCCGAGCCCGGTGCGCGGCGAGATCGTCTTCGACCAAGTCGCCTTCGCCTACCGTGCGGGCGAGCCAGTGCTGCACGACTTGAGCTTCACCGTCGAGCCGGGGCGCAAGATCGCGATCGTTGGCGCCACCGGCTCCGGCAAATCCACCATCATCAAGCTGCTGACCCGCTTTTACGACGTCAGCGCCGGACGCATCCTGGTCGATGGCGTCGACGTGCGCGAATGGGACCTCGAGGCGCTGCGCCGCGCGATCGGCCTGGTCCAGCAGGATGTTTTCCTCTTCGCCAGCGACGTGTTCGACAACGTCCGCCTCGCCCGCACCGACCTCGGCGAGGCCGAGGTGCGTCAGGCGCTGCGCCGCGCGCAGGCGCTGGACTTTGTCGAGCGGCTGCCCGCGGGACTGCACGAGGAAATCCACGAGCGCGGCGCCAACCTCTCCTCCGGCCAGCGCCAGTTGCTCTCCTTCGCCCGTGCGCTCGCCTACGATCCGCGGGTGCTGGTGATGGACGAGGCCACCTCGAGCGTGGACAGCGAAACCGAGTCGCTGGTCCAGCGCGCGCTCGACGAGCTGCTCAAAGACCGCACCGCGCTGGTCATCGCGCATCGCCTCTCCACCATCGAGCGCGCCGACCGCATTCTGGTCCTGAGCCAGGGCGCGCTGCGCGAGAGCGGCACCCACGAACAGCTGCTAGCCCGCCGCGGCCTGTATCATCGGCTGTTCGAGCTGCAATACGCGGCCGCGGCCGAGCCCGCCCGCCAAGCCGCGGACTGAGACCTTGGCGCTGTCCGCCGCCATACGCACGCTTGCCCTCGCCCTCCTGCTGCTCGCGAGCGCCGCCGCGCTCACCGGATGCGAGGCCGGGTACATCGCGCGCGCGGCCTACGAGGAGGGGCGGCTGCTGTGGCGGCGCAAACCGATCGACACGATGCTCGCGCGCGGCGATCTGTCGCCCGCGGTCCGCGCCAAGCTTGAAACCGTGCTCAAGGTGCGCGAGTTCGCGCGTGGCCGCCTGGGGCTCAACGTCGGCCGCTCCTACACCAGCATCTCGGAGGTTGACCAGGGGGCGATCGTATGGGTCGTGATGGCGGCGCCGCGCGACTCGCTCGAGCCTTACACCTGGTGGTTTCCGATCGTCGGCAACATCCCCTACCGCGGCTACTTCAACAAGGATCGCGCCGCGGCGGAAGCCGCCGAGATGGAGCGGCGTGGATACGACACGATGGTGCGGCCGGCGGTGGCGTTCTCCAGCCTCGGTTTTTTCAACGACCCGCTGCTCTCCAACCTGCTGCGCCTGGACCGCGTCGAGCTGGCCGGCGTGATCATCCATGAGCTGTTTCATCGCACCTACTTCCTGGCGAGCGACGTGATGTTCGACGAATCAGCGGCGACCTACGTCGGCAGCGCGGGCGCGGTCCAGTTCTTCGAGGCGTCAAAGGGGCCCAACTCGGCCGACGCCGAGGCCGCGCGCGGCGTGCTCGAGGCCGATCTGAAGTTCGCCGATTTTCTGAAAAGCGAATCGGAACGGCTGCGGAAGCTTTATCAGAGCGGGCTCCCGCGCGCGGAAATTCTGAAGCGCCGCGGGCCGATCTTCGCCGCCATCAACGCCGACTACGCACGGCTCAAGCCGCGGCTGTCGGGACTGGAACGCTTCGACCTCGACAAGCAACCGCTCAACAACGCGGTGCTGATCAACTACTTGATCTATTTTCACGACCTCGACAATTTCGCCAAGCTCGACCGCATCTACGGTGGCAACCTGCACGACACGGTCAAGGCGATAATCGCGCTAAGCGAATCGGACCGGGCAAATCCCTTCTACCCGATCTGGCAGGCGACCCGCATCGGCCCGCAGCGCGCCGCCGCCTTGCCCAACGAACCCGCGCCAACCTCGGACACAGCCGCCTCGCCAGCGCCCGCCGCGGGCAGATCCCCCTAACCTTCCTCACACCATGGTCATGAGAAGCAGCCCGGCCCCAGCGGCTTGTCGGTCTCGATTTCTATTTCCTCGGGCATGCCGTTTCCTCCCTTGTGGCCGATCGGAGCCGCCGCAATCCTTCACTGGAGCTTTGGCTAGAGCCGGGCGAGCGCCTCGCCGAGCGCGGCGCTGATCTCATGCTCGTAGCCGCCGAAAAAATGATCGGCCCCCGCGATGAGCTTGAGCCGTGCCGAAGGTCCGAGGCGTTCGGCCAGCGTCGCCAGATGGTTTGCCGGACAGTACGAATCCTGATCGCCGGCGAGCAGCACGATGGGCTTGGTAATCGCGCCGAGCGCCGCCAGATCGATCATCCCTAAGGGCAACGCGACGGCCACGATCGCCCCGACCTCCGCCAGGCTCGCGGCGGCCCGCACCGC
>JAKAVN010000140.1 GCA_021827495.1 Deltaproteobacteria bacterium
AGGGCCCCCATCGCGCGCGGCAATCTCACCCGCCAGGATTATCACGCGGCTGATGCCCGCGGCGGCGTAACGCTCAAGCCCTTCCGGCCTCGGCGCCTGTTGCGCGCCAATACCCAACATCACGGAGAATTCCATCCGCTCGGCATCGCGCCCGTTCTCTCGCGCCATCCTCTTGATCTGCGGAATACACTCCTCGGCCTTCTCGGGGCTGAGTTCGCCCGGCATCCATCCGTCCGCCCATCGCGCCACACGCTTGAGCGCGAATCCGGGATCGTGCGCGCCAAGAAAGATTGGCGGATGCGGCTTTTGGACCGGCTTGGGGTAGAGCCTGACCGGCGGAAACTTGATGATCTCACCCGCGTAGCTCGCCTCGGGCTTGCTCCATAACTCGCGCATCGCCTCGACCGACTCGCGCAGATGGCGCCAGCGGCGCTTGAAGTCGACGCCCATGATCGCGGCCTCTTCGGAAAACCATCCCGCGCCCACACCCAGCATCAGGCGGCCGCCTGAATACAGGTCGAGCGTCGCAGCGGCTTTGGCGGTTTCGATCGGATTGCGCTCGGGCAGCAGGCAGACGCTGGTGCCGATACGGATGCGCGAGGTCGCCTGCGCAACCGCCGCCAGCGCGACGAACGGATCGGCCAGGTGGGCGTAAAACTCGGGCACTTTGCCGTCGGGCGAACGCGGATAATAAGTGGTGTAGGCGGCGGGGATGGCCAGATGCTCGGCGACCCAGAACGACTCGAAGCCCGCGCGCTCGGCTGCGGCCGCGATCGCGCCGGGGTTGCCGGATTGCTCGGTCAGGAATGCGGCGACACCGATTTTCATATCATGCTCCTGCCGGACTGCGTCTGCCGGGGGCCGCGCCTCATGGCGCCCGGCCACGCATCGGATAACATCGCAAACTCACGGCTATCGGGAAAGCGCGCAGGCCGGGCGCCGTTGCTTTTTGAGCAACGGTCCCGCCAGGTGGAGCTGCGCCGCACGGCGCTTCGCTGGCCTCCGTTCTAGAAAAACCAGCCTCCCTCTGAGGAAGGACTGAACAGCGAACCGACGAAGCCCTCAACCTCGAGGTTGAACTTCACGATCACGCGGTCGGAACCGCGCGTGAGGCCGAAGCCCGGTCCTATGTTGTATTGGATGCGATGCGGGAGTTCGCCCCACAGGACAGGGAAGATGTAGTGCTGCTGCGCATGAAGACCAGGAGTGTCGTCGATATTGCCGGTGGCGCCGTAACACTCGACTCCCGGCGAGAGATAGCGCGTCCAGCGATAATAACCCGCGCCGGCGTAGCCGAACTCGAAGCCTTGGTTTTTGTCCAACCCCACGAAAATCGGTTTTTCAAATTTTGGATTGGCTATGATCGAGAAGCGTCCCAGGTCTTTCTCAATTATGGGACGTAGCTCGAGTTCGAGCGGCACCTCGTCGAACTGCGGCGTCCGATGCCATTCCAGTTCGGCGTACCATCCGAGATCGACCGGTAGAACGTCCTCGTCAAAGAGCCTGCCGCGCAGGCGATACTTGGAGCCGGCGTACTGATAACCGCCGCCGCCCGGACGGGCGAGGTCGAGATAGGCCGCCGCCTCGATTCGATCGGTGAGTCCGTAGGTGAGTTCGAACTGGTTGTACCACATCCCCTGGCTGCGAAAGGTGCCGGCGGCGGTTCCATTGCCGCCCTGGCTGTGGCCGTTGGGCGCCACCGCATTGTCGGTCTCGATCTCAGCGACGCCCCGCCCTTCCGTCGCATAGGGATATACCTCGAACTCCCACGGATCGACCTGCGCGGCCGCGCGATTGGGCGCCAGCATAGCGGCAAGGGCCAGAAATAAACTCCATATAGCTAATCGACAATAGCTGGTCATTTGATACTAATCAGTCGTGGCATGCTGCGGGGGCGGGGAAATCTCGGATTCGATCCATTGCCCGAGCAGCGCGCGCTCAGCGCCGGTCAGCCGCGCCCTCGGATGCATCAGGCGGGCGCGATCCGGCCGTACCACGGCCATCTGGTCTGATTTGAATGGCAGTCGTAGCGCGGCCCCGGCGAGCGCGAGCAGAGCGGTTCAGGCGTACGTCCTCATGCTCATCGGATTGATGCTCAATCGGCATGGCGACGCTTTATCCGCGCGGGCGGATCGCTCGGGTTGGGCAACCGGCCCGGCCGGTCACTTGGCGACGATGCTCCCGTGCGGGACGTCCTGGTGAAAATCGTCGTAGAAATCGTAGCTGCCCGGACTGAGCGCGGGCAGCCGCACCGCGACCGCCTCGCCCGGCTGGACGGCTTTCTCGCGGTTGAGCCGGAAGCTCTCGAACTCGATAGTCTCGTTGCTCGCGTTCACGACCCTGATCGTGAACGCCTCACCTGCGGGCACGGTCAGGTTGGCGGGCGAAAAGCGATGGCCCTCGAAACGCACCTCGATTACGCTCTTATCGGCCTGGGTGGCGGTGGCCATACCGATGGCGGCCAGGACGGCAAGCACGGGAAGCAGGAATCTGCGAGACGGCACCTTGGAGCCTCCGGCGGAAGAAATATTGAGAACGATTCTCAATATCCCGAGAAGCGGATCTCTTGTCAATGGCCTGATCACCTCCCGCTGTGGGTGATCTCCAGACTTTAGCAACCGGATCACTTAAATTTGGTAATAAAGCGCTTAGGCGAGCGAAAATATGCGGAGACTCGATCGAAAAGCCTGCAACCACTTCAATTCTCAGCTCGCTAACGGCTGTCAGTTTCAGCATCGAACAGTTGCTCGACAACCTCAGCCGGGCGGCCGCCCGCCGCGCCCGGCGCTCTTCCCAGCTCCTGCACAGCTTCGCGCTGGAATACGGCCTGCCCCCCTCAAGCCCGCCGCACTTGGCTTTCCACCGATAGTCACGGGATTGGCGTAGCGGTTGGGCAGGACGTCAATTGCAGCAGATCGCATCCCACCTTTTGCATGGTAAAGCATGCCGTGAGCGTCACCACCATTCCCAGAGTAAGCGCGATCAAGAACAACTTTATTCCTCGTGGCATGCGGTCTTCTCCTACTTGTTGACCCATTTCCAGCCTGTTCCTCCAGACTCGCATTTGCGAGGTGCTCCCCCTGCGGCCGCCGGGGCGTTCACTTAAGGTTAGGCATGTGGACTCCGTTGATGGGACCAATCAGGCCAAACACTTGTAATAGCCATATCAGTACGACCACGAATACGACGATATTGAGCAGGCTTTTAATCGCACCCGCCATAGGAATGTAGGTATTGATGAGCCAGAGCATCAGGCCGACTACGACCAGAACTACGACGATGCCTACTAGGGTCATTGACAAGCCTCCATAAAGATCGCGTTTAGGACAAGCCTGCTAACCGTCAGTGCCTTTTATAAAGTCCTGCGCCGATAAGAATGACGCCCAAGACGAGTGCGCCAGCGCTCAAAGCCTGGGGAACCACGTGCGTAGATTGTTCGGTGCTTTGGATCTTAAGACCTCCCAGTTGTGCCACGTTTCTGGTCTGTGACGTTGTGAATACGGGAATTGCCAGTCCCAGAATACCCAGACAAGCAAGCAGCACACCAAGCCATGTAATCGGTTTCATCAGCGTCGCTCCTTAACGATAGTGGTCTACCGGGGCTGCGGGACAGACTCCAGCTGAAGCAAATCCAATTTCGCGTCCCACCACTCCGGTATTTCGCACAAGCCGGCCTTAGCGCGCGCACTTCGCACAATTACTATGCCTGCGCTAACTCGCCAGCCTGCCATGAGAACACCTTTCGGAGTTGTGCAAAACGTCCGAACCAGATTACCTCGGCAACACTGGCGCGATCACGATGACTCCCTTAAGCGCCACTGGTGCGCTAGTGTAGCGCCTCTCGCTTGCCGGTGAGTTCGTTTCGCTGCTGGAACGTGCGATGCTTAGTGAACACCCAAAAGCTCGCTAATGTCCGGTCGGATTTCTGCGCAACCTATAATGATTTGTAGTATAATTAATTTGCCGTGTGCGACGTCAATCGCTTTGGTTATCCAAATAACAAATAAGGGCGATTTAGCAAGATAGTAGGTAAGCGTTGCAGCAGATGGGGAGACCCATTCGCCGAACGAGTGCTGATAAAAGTGCCTGCCATCGAAACACGGGTAGAGGACTTCGACTGGATAGCGCCGACCCATGTATGGCAGTTATAGGTAAAGGCTCAGCGCGGATGTGAGAGTCAGCGCCGCCGCTATTGCGATCGCGCTGTGCCGTAGCGTGCGGTTGCGCTGTGCGAGGCGGTCATATTTCGAGCGGAGCGCCTGCGAGGCGGCAAGATACGAACTCTCGGACCGCTCGGAATTGGACAGGCTGTTCGGCGGTTTTCGGCATCCTGCCAATCCGGTAACGGCGGAGGGCTTGAAAAATGTCCGCTGAAACCCCATCCGAGGCCCCGGCCATGAACCCCGAACGCGCAGCCGCCGCTTCGCCATTGCATGGACGCTACCGCTTCGGCGGGGAACTGATCGCGCTCGTGTATATCGCAATCATTGCCGAGATTGCCTGTGCAACCGGGGCTGTGTACGTTTTGTTCCCGGAACTCGGCGCGCTCTCGCACGACGTTTTGACCCGGCCGAGGGGAACTTGGGCCAACGCGCCGCTTTTGCTTGCGATCACGCCTGCGCTGGCCGGCGTGATTGGCATCATCTTCACGCGAAGTCTCACTTACGGATACCTGTCGGTCCTGCTAACCGTGGGCGGCGCGATCGCGGTCATCCTCGCCTTGCGCTCGCCTATCGCGCCCGCGATCTCCGCTGGGCTGCTCCCGCTGGTGCTGGGGGTGAAGAGCTGGTGGTACCCGCCCGCAATTCTGCTCGGCACGGCGCTACTCGCGGCGCTCTCCGTGCCGTGGAAGAAGTATTGTGTCACGCGCACGGCGGCCCTACCCGCGCAGCGGGAGGACCTCCTCGACGATCTCCTCGAGATGGCCCCGAGCGGCCACGGCTGGCTGCTCGCGCTGATGGCGTTCGTCGCGGCCGCGGTCCTCTTCGTGAAGCTGACCGGGCTTCGTTTCGTGCTGTTCCCGCCGCTGGTGGTCATCGGATTCGAGATGCTTGGCCATCCGGCGATCTGCCCTTGGGCGAGGAACTCCCTGCGGCTGCCGCTGGCATGCTTCCTCACCGCGTTTGGCGGATTCTTATCCTGGAAGTTTATCGGGGTGACGCCGATCGCCGCGGCGTGCGGCATGGCGTGGGGAATCGCGGTGCTGCGGACGTTCGATCTCCACGTGCCGCCGGCCCTGGCCGTCGCCTTGCTGCCGCTGGTGATAAATAAGCCGACGCTGGCCTATCCCTTCGCGGTCGGAATCGGCACCACGCTGCTATCGCTATGGTTCCTGGCTTACCAGCGGATTTTGCGCGGCTTTCAGTAGCCCTTGGGCATTCCGAGCAGCCGCTCGGCGATGATGCTGCGCTGGATTTCGGAGGTGCCTTCCTCGATCGTGTTGCCGCGCGCGCGCAGCGTCCCGTACTGCCATCGCCCGCCCTCGACCACGTGCGGCGATCCTTCGCCGAGCACCGCGCGCGGGCCCTGCAGCGCGAGCGCAAACTCGTGCATCCGCTGGTTGAGCTCGCTCCATAGCAGCTTGGAGATCGAGCCCTCGGGGCCGGGCGTGCCGCCGCGCAACAGGCGCGAGAAGTTGCGGTAGGCGAGATACTTCATCGACTCGACGTCGATATAGAACTGCGCCAGCGCCTGGCGGATGACGCGCGAGTCGAGCGGCGTCGTGCCCTCGCCGAGCGCGCGCAGGGCCATCCTCTTGAGGTCTTCGAAGGTGTTGCGGAAGCGCGCGACGGTCGAGAGCGCGAGCGTGGCGCGCTCGTTCATCAGCGTGGTCAGTGCGACGCCCCATCCGCCGCCCTGCGGCCCGAGCAGATTGTTGCGCGGCACGCGCACGTCGTCGAAGAAGAGCTCATTGAATTCCTCCTCGCCGGTCATCTGGCGCAGCGGCCGCACGGTGATGCCGGGGCTGTGCATGTCGACCAGCAGGTAGCTGAGCCCGCGATGCTTGGGGACGGCAGGCTCGCTGCGCACCAGCAGCATGCACCAGTCGGCGACTTGTCCGAGCGAGGTCCAGACCTTCGCGCCGTTGACCACGAACTCGTCGCCCGCAAGCTCGGCGCGGGTCGCCAGCGCGGCGAGGTCCGAACCCGAACCGGGCTCGGAGAACCCTTGGCACCATATTTCCTCGCACGAGAGGATTTTGGATAGAAAGCGGCGCTGCTGCTCGTCGGTCCCGTGCTCAAGGATCGTCGGACCCGCCATCGAAAGCCCGAGCAGGTTGAGCGGCGACGGCGCGCGCGCCCGCGCCATCTCCTCGTCGAAGATCGCGCCGAAGACGATGGTCTTGCCCTGGCCGCCGTATTCGAGCGGCCACGAGAGGCCCAGGAAACCCGCCTCGAAGAGCCGGCGCTGCCAATCCTTGAGCGCCTGGATCGCCGCGGGCTCGGTCGGCAGCGAGAAGCCGCGGTCGGGAATGTCGCGCGGCGCGTTCGCCTCGAGCCATTGACGCGCGCGCTGGCGAAAGGCCTCTTCCTCGGGGGTATAGCTGAAATCCATCGTGTGCGATCCCGCAGGCGGTCCCGCTGGCGGCACCGCCTGCTTGTCAACAATGCGCCACCGATTCCTTTCAGTTTGTGTAGCGCAACCCCGCCGCAATTGTAACCGCCACGCTTGCGCCGCGCTCAGGTTTGGGGCCGGCTGCAAAACGGGCTAAGCTTTTAGCGCATGTGCATTTCATCCGCTTCATTCAGCCGGGTGCGGGCGCCGGAGGTTTCATAGTCGATGGGCGCGGCCGGCGCAACTTCTCGCGGCGGATCCATGTATGAGCCCAAGCTGAATCGGCCCAAGCCGGAAGCATTCAAATGCAGGAGCATTAAAAAAATGGCGGGCTTGGGTTTTACGCCAGCCGACTTCGCGATCTTCAAGGTCGCGGGCTTCAACCAACGCATGCAGCAGATCTATGCCCAGGTGCGGCCCAGGCTGGTGAGGCTCGGCGATGAGTTGGCGCCCGAGCTGGCGCGCAAACTCCACCTGGAATTTTTTCCCCATGTCGCCAAGCACGCGCGCCGCACCGTCAATCCGCCGCCCGAGACCTGGGCCGCATTTGGACCCTCGCCCAAGGGTTACAAACGCTACGGCTATCTGGCCCTGTGCATCTCGGGCGCCGGACTGCAGGCGCGCGTAGTCGTCAAGCCGGAGGCCGACCGGCGTCCCGAGATGGCGCGCGGGTTCAAGAGCCATGCGGCCGGGCTCACAAAGTCGCTGCGCGGCACCGCAATCGCGCGCTACGACAAATGGGATTTCAACGCCCTGCCCGCGCAGGCCCCGGCCGACGACCAGCTCTTCACGGCGCTCGCCGAGGGCCTCGGCAAAAAGCGCGGCGGGATGGACCTCGGTTTCGGATGGAGCGTGCGCGACGCGCTGCGCCTGGACCACGCGGAACTGCTCGACGCTTACCGCGAGCTTGAACCCGTGTACCGAATCACCCGGGCTGTCGCATAGCATGCGCGTAGCACGCACCTAGCGGCGCCGCCCCGCGGCGGCCTCGCGGCGCACGGCACACACGATGAGCACGATAGCGGTTTTGGGAGCGGGAGCATGGGGCACGGCGCTGGCTGTCAGCCTTGCCCGCCAGCGCCATCGCGTAACGCTGTGCGCCCGGCGCGCCGATCATCTGTCCGCGATGCGCGCGCGGCGCGAGAACGCATCCTACCTGCCCGGCGTGGCGCTGCCGGAGTCGATCGAACTGAGCGACCGATGGGCCGTCGCGGCGGGCGCGAGTGAGGTCGTCCTGATGGCCGTGCCGTCGCGCTTTGCGCGAGCGGCGATGACGCCGGTCGGCCTCGCGATCGGTGCGGGCACGACGCTGGTCAGCGTCACCAAGGGAATCGAGGATGACTCGCTCAAGACGATGACCGCGATGCTGGCCGAGGCCGCGCCGACGGTAAAGCGGCTGGCCGCGCTGTCGGGGCCGTCGTTCGCTGCGGAGGTGGCGCGCGGCAAACCGGCCGCGGTGGTCGCGGCGGCGCGCGACGAGGCGGTCTCGCGCAGCGTGCAGGAGCTGTTCGCCTCGCGCTCGCTGCGGGTCTACCGAAGCACCGACGTCGACGGGGTCGAACTGGCCGGCGCGGCCAAGAACGTAATCGCGATCGCCGCCGGCATCAGCGACGGACTGGGCCTGGGCTCGAGCGCGCGGGCGGCGCTAATCACCCGCGGCCTGGCCGAACTGGCCCGCCTGGTGTTGCGGGCCGGCGCGCGCGCCGAGACTATCTACGGCCTGGCGGGGCTGGGCGACCTCGTCCTGACCTGCACGGGCGACCTCTCGCGCAACCGCTCACTGGGGCTCAGAATCGGCCAGGGCGAGACCGCGGCCTCCGCCAGTGGGGCGAACGCATCCGGCCATCCGGTGGCCGAAGGGGCGTCGAACGCGCACTCGATCAGGCGGCTGGCCGAGCGCATGGGCGTGGAGATGCCCATCGTCACGGCGGTCTGCCGGGTGCTCTATGAAGGAGCGCCGGCAAACGCTATGGTCGATGAACTGCTGAGCCGCGAACTGAAGGCCGAATTCTGAACGCGGCCGAACGGTGTGCGCGGGCTTCGGAAAACGATAGCGGTCTTCGGAAAACGATATTTGAGAGAAAATAATTGATGGCGAACAAGGGAACCTGCAAGGCCAAGGATTGCAACCGCGAGGCGGTCGCGCGGCATTACTGCCGCATGCATTACCGGCTGTGGCGCCACGGCGAAATGCCCAAGCCGCGCTACCGGACCTGTACCTTCGAGAAGTGCCGCAAAAAGCGCGTCCGCGGCAGCCTGTGCGAGGAGCACTGGACCGCGAGGCACGGCAAGGCGGCTGCGGCGGCCGCTCCTTCGGCGCCCGCCGCTCCGACGGCGCCCGCGGCCGAAAGCGCCTAGCGCAACCGAAGCTGGTCCGCGCCGCACCGGGCGGCTTGCGCCGCGCCGGCGCGTCCGAATACGGAGAGGGTCTATGGCCAACCTGATTGTGGCCGGCGCAGCTGGCCGGATGGGTCGGCTGCTCACCGCGCTCATCGCCCAAGGCCGCGCACATCGCCTGGTCGGCGCGGTCGAGGCCCGCGGCGTCGCCGCCATCGGCAGCGACGCGGGCGCGGTGGCGGGCGTGGGACCGCTTGGCGTCACGATAAGCGCCGACTAAGATCGGAA
>JAKAVN010000141.1 GCA_021827495.1 Deltaproteobacteria bacterium
GAGTTCGGCGCTGCAACGTGAACCGTCGCCGGCGCTGCTCAAGGAGCCCGAAGTCGCAGGCTGGAAATTCCCGCAGCCCGAAATTAAGCCGTACGTCGATGAGATCAAATCAATCCAGGAAAGCGTGCTGGTGCTGAACCGCGTCCACCAGGACGAACGCATCCACGCGGTCGTGGAACGGGCCGTGGGCGAACTGCTCGGCGGCAAGCGCACAGACGCGGCACGGCGGCGGCTCGAGGACATGGCCTATTATATGGCGCGCAGCGGGCGGGGCGAGGCGGCGGGATGGGCGGCGGCGGTGGCGGCGCGTCTGCGCGACGGGGTCGATCCGCGCCGCATCGCGTTTTTCCAGGCGTTGATTCAGGCGCAACTGGGAGCGGTCTTCGCCGAAGCGCAGGAGCGCGAGCGTGAAGAGCCCCGCCTCATCATGACGCCGGCCGAAGCGATGCGCGCGCAGCAGCAGGCGCGTCCGCGACGGCGTTGAAACCTCGCACGCCGGCGCTCGGTCTGGCGAGAGACCGGGCAGGTCTATACTCATAGCTCATGTTTGTTATCGAGATCGCGCCCACGCATCCTTCGACAAGGAAAAAGTTCGATGATCGATGAAAGACCGCTTGCCGGCATCCGCGTCCTCGATTTAAGCCGGGTGTTGGCGGGACCATTTTGTTCGATGAATCTTGCCGATCTCGGCGCCGAGGTCATCAAGATCGAACTGCCCGGGCGCGGCGACGACTCGCGCGGCTACGCCCCGCGCATCCCCAACTCCAACGACTCGGGCTACTATTACAGTGTCAACCGCGGCAAGCTGAGCGCGACCATCGATCTGCGCAAGCCCGCGGGCGTCGCGGTCGCGCTCGACCTGGCGCGGCACTGCGACGTGGTGCTGGAAAATTTCGCGCCGGGCACGATGGAGCGTTTCGGCCTAGGCTACACGCAACTGGCCGCGGCCAACCCGCGCATCATCCTGTGTTCGATTTCGGGCTTCGGGCAAAGCGGCCCGATGGCCTCCGTGCCGGCCTACGACATCGTGGCCCAGGCACTCGGCGGCACGATGAGCATCACGGGGCCCGCGGACGGCGACCCGACGCGATGCGGGGTGTCGATTGGCGACCTGGCCGCAGCGCTGTACGGCGTGATCGCAATCCTGTCGGCGCTCCGGCTGCGCGAGCGCACCGGCGTCGGGCGCCATCTGGATGTCGCGATGCTCGATTGCCAGGTGGCGCTGCTCGAGGACGCGCTGGCGCGCTACTCGACGACCGGCAAAGTGCCCGCGCCGCTGGGCTCGCGCCATCCGTCAATCACGCCCTTCCAGCAGTTCCGCGCATCCGACGGATATTTCGTCGCGGGCGCCGGCAATGAATCGCTATGGATGCGTTTTTGCGACGCGATCGGAACGCCGGAGCTGAAGAGCGACCCGCGCTTTAAGCTCAACGCCGAGCGCACCGCGAATCACGCCGAACTGGAACCAATTCTGAACCGCCATTTCGCCGCCAAGCCGCGCGGCCATTGGCTCAAGCTGCTGGGCGAGGCGGGCGTGCCCTGCGCGCCCATCGCCAACGTCGCCGAGGTCACCCGCAATCCGCATCTCGGGGCGCGCCAGATGATCCTGCACGCCGCGCATCCCGCTTTCGACGGGCTGATAGTGCCGGGTTCACCGCTCAAGACCGCGGGCAAGACTACCGGGCCGCGCGCCATTCCCGACACCCGCGCGCCCGCGCTCGGCGAGGATACCGAACGCGTGCTGCGCGAGGTCGCGGGCTACGACGCGGCGCGAATCGCGGCGCTGCGCGCCGGCGGCATCATCTGATCGATCTGCCCGCCGTTGCGGCCGCGCGTTACAATCCCAGTTCCGCGCGCGGGCGCATCAGCGTGTCGATCACCGCGTCCATGAATGCGCGGTCTTGAGCAGGTCGGACGCGCCCGCCACGCCCATCCCGCCCAGTCCCTGCCGGTACTCCGGCGGACAGTTGCACGCCGGCGAAGCCGCGCGCATGTTAGACTAACTATGTCCAATTTCAACCTTGGAGGCGCAAGCCATGCGCGAAGTGGTAATCGTCGACGGAGTTCGCACGCCAATCGGCCGCGCCAACAAGGATGGCTATTATAAGGATATCCGCGCCGACGATCTTGGCGTTATGTGCGTGGGCCGCCTGCTCGAGCGCAATCGCCAGCTCGACCCGGCCGGGATCGAGGACGTGGTCTGGGGATGCGCCAACCAGTCGGGCGAGCAGGGGCTGAATCTCGGCCGCATGATCGCGCTGCTTGCGGGTTTGCCGGTCGAGGTCGCGGGCACCACGGTCGACCGCCAATGCGGGTCGAGCCTGCAGGCGATCAACTTTGCCGCCTACGAAATCATGTGCGGCGCGGGCGAGGTTGTCATCGCGGGCGGCGTCGAGCAGATGAGCCATGTGCCGATGGGTTCCGGCCTGCTGCCCAATCCCAAGCTGCTCGATCTGTTTCCGCAGGATATGTTCGTGATGGGGTTGACGGCCGAGCGGCTGGCCGCGATGCACGGAATCACGCGCGAGCAGTCCGACACGTTCTCGCTCAGATCGCATCAGCGCGCGCTCGCGGCGCGCGAGCCCTTCAAGCAGGAGATCGTGCCGGTGCGCCTTGCCGCCGGCCTCGTCGATCTCGACCAGGGACCGCGCACCGACACCAGCCTGGAGCGGCTCGCGGCGCTCAAGCCGTCCTTCAAGCCCGACGGCCAGGTCACCGCCGGCAACTCCTCGCAGGTGTGTGATGGCGCGGCCGCGGTGCTGATGATGAGCGCCGAGCGGGCGCGCGCGCTGGGGCTGAGCCCGATGGCGCGGATTCGCGCCACGGCGGTCGCTGGCGTGAGGCCGGAGATTATGGGATGGGGCCCGGTGCCGGCGACGCACAAGGCGCTCGCGCGCGCGGGACTCAAGCTGGGCGACATCGACCTGGTCGAGATCAACGAGGCCTTCGCGGCGCAGGTGCTGGCCTGCAACACCGCTCTCGGAATCGACGAGCACCGGCTCAACGTCAACGGCGGCGCGATCGCGCTGGGGCATCCGCTGGGATGCTCGGGAGCGCGGCTGATGGTGACGCTGACACACGAGATGCGCCGGCGCGGCGCCAGACTGGGGCTCGCCACGATGTGCATCGGGATCGGCCAGGGCATCGCGACGGTAGTCGAGCAGGTCTGACGGATTCGGCGGCTGCGCTGCGAGGTCCATAGCGCTTGCATCGCGGGTGCGTTGACCGCCAGATATTTACCTGAGCATGGGTTCAACAGACAACAAGCTGGACGGCAAGGCGCGCGGCGTGATCGGCCGGGTGGTGACGGCGTCGCCGAACCACCCGCTCGGCGACCTGTACTTTTACCTGACCACGATTTCGTGGCCGGCCCTGCTGCTCATAGTCGCGGCTCTGTTCGCCGTGATTAACGCCCTGTTCGCACTCGGCTACATGCTCGACGGCGGCGTGGCCAACGCCCGTCCGGGCTCGTTCACCGACGCCTTCTTTTTCAGCGTGCAGACGATGGCGACGATCGGGTACGGCACGATGGCGCCGCGCTCATTTATCTCCAACGTGCTGGTGAGTATCGAGGCGATGAGCGGGCTGACCGCGCTTGCGGTGGTTACGGGGCTGGTGTTCGCGCGCTTCTCGCGGCCAACCGCACGCGTGCGCTTCAGCCGAACCGCCGTGATCTCGCGGCGCGACGGCGTGCCCTCGCTGATGTTCCGGGCGGTGAATCAGCGCTCCAACCGCATCGTCGAGGCGCAAATCCACGTCGTGCTGGCGCGCCGGGAGATAACCCGGGAGGGCGAGAGCGTGCGCCGCTTTCACGATCTGGCGCTCGCGCGCGGGCGCAACGCGCTGTTCTCGCTCAGTTGGACCGTGATTCATCCGATAACCGGGGACAGCCCGCTCTTCGGCGAAACGGAGGAGTCGCTCAAGGCCTCGCGCAGCATGATCATCGCCTCGCTGGTTGGTCTGGATGAATCGTTTCTGCAGATGGTGCATGGACGCTACGTGTGGGTGGCGGATGAGATCGCCTGGGGCATGCGCTTCGCCGACGTCCTGCAGGAATTGCCCGACGGCAGCTTTTCGATAGATTACTCGCGCTTCGACGAGGTCGTGCCGGCGGCAGCGGCGCCGCCCCCGGCGCCAATTGGCTCCGCAGCACAAATATTGCCTGCGCAAGAAGCCGAAGACCGTGGAAAGCGCGCATGAAGGCCCGTGCGAGCGCGCGCGCCGCGGCTTGAAAAGGCCTTCCGTTTCGGCAAGATTGCATTCACAGTGTGACGCGGGAGGGGGCGCGTGGGCCCGGTGGAACCGGCCGGGTATGGCGCGCTATAGTGGGGAATTGATGGAAGCGCAGGAGATCAAGCAAATGATCGAGTGCGGGTTGCCGGGCGCGCATGTCGAGGTGCGCGACTTCACCGGCGGCGGCGATCATTTCGAGGCGCTGGTGGTCAGCGAAAGTTTCGAAGGCAAAGGCCTGGTCGAGCGCCATCAGGCGGTCTATGGCGCGCTGGGCGACGCGATGAAGGCCCGCATCCATGCGCTGACACTCAAAGTGATGACCCCGAGCCAGTATCAGAACCGGAGGTGAGAATTTAGATGGCCGATCCAATCGAGCGAATCCGTACGGCGATCACGAGCGACAAGATCGTTATTTTCATGAAGGGCAACCGCAACTTTCCGCAATGCGGATTCTCGGCCGCGACGGTCGAGGTGTTCGAGGAGTTGGGCGCGCCGTACGCCACGGTCGACGTGCTCGCCGACCAGGAAGTGCGCGACGCGGTCAAGACCTACAGCAACTGGCCGACCATCCCGCAGGTCTTCATCAACGGCAAGTTCATCGGCGGCTGCGACATCGTGCGCGAGCTGCATTCCAGCGGCGAGTTGCAAACCCTAGTTAAGGCGGCGCTGGGCGAGAGCGCACACCAGTAACCGATCGCAGCGCTCCGAGTGTGCGCGGGCGCGGTGCCGGCCACCCCGGCTAAGCCCTGCCAGGACCTCGAACGTCAGGTTTTATCCGAGCGGCAATGGCATTCGTAGATCGGCATGGCGCACGTCCTACTCGATTGTGTAGGGCGGAAACGCCCACATGCTTTTTGCCTGCCGGTCCGGCATGTCTCCAAGCCCTCGGTTCTGGTTTGCGTTGAGCTTTAGGCTGGGCCATCCGCCGCGCGAATGTTTCCTGCGCGAATTTTTACGCTGGGCGGCTTGAGCGCCGCGATTTGGTCCACCCCGCCCTTCACACGCCAAAGTCGACATTGTAGAAGCGGGCCGGGTTGCCGCACAGAAGGCCGTCGCTGACCTTTGCCGGCAGCGTCTCGAGCTTCTCCCTGAGCTCCTTGAGCGCGCCGGGAAAGAGACAATCGAAGTGCGGGTAGTCGGCGCCCCACAGAATATTTTCGCCCAGCCCGGCGGCAACCACGTTCGGAGTCGACATAGACAGCCATGATGCGGTCCTCCGGTGCGTTGGGGTTGCCCGATTCGGGCCGGCGCCCGTAGTGAAACCCATCCCGCGGCTTAAATGCAAGGTTACGGAGGGCGCGGAGGCGCCGCCGACGCCGTCGTGGCATTCAGTTTCGGACTGGCCCCGGTGCTGATAAGCTGCGGCCGCTGATTCGGCTTCCGCAAAGGCAGGGACCTTATGACGTTCGGCAATGGGGCACCGCTTGGCCTGGTATTACTCGGCTTCATGCTCGGCATGCGGCACGCCACCGATCCTGATCATGTGATCGCCGTCACGGCCATTCTTACCCGCGAGCGGCGGCTGGGCGCCGCGACCCGCATCGGCTTCGTATGGGGTCTCGGACACACGGTAACGGTTTTGCTGGTCGGCGCCGCCATCATTGTTTTCAAGCTGAAGGTGCCGGTGCGGCTGGGGCTCGCGATGGAGTTCGCGGTCGCGATCGCTCTTATCCTGCTCGGGCTAGGTGCGGCGGGGAGACTTGTGCGCGAGGTGGCCGCCCGCTTGCACCTGATTTCCCGCGACAAGCTGAAACCGCTGACGGTACATTCGCACGCCCATTCGCACGCGACCTATCCGCATCCTTACATTCATGCGCATCCGCACGCGCATTCCATGATGCACGCAGCGGCACAGGAAGCTCCGCTGCATGAGCATCGACTGCCCGCTGACGCGGCGCCAGCGCTTACGAGAGGCCGTTCGCTGCTCAAGTCCTTCAGCGTCGGCCTCGTGCATGGCCTTGCCGGAAGCGCGGCCATCGCCCTGCTGGTCCTGACGGCGATTCCCGAACCGATGTGGGCAACCGTCTACCTGGCGGTCTTCTGCGCGGGCGTGATCGCGGGGATGATGCTGATCACGACGGCGATCGGCGCGCCGCTGGTGCTCGCGTCGAACCGGATGGCGGAGATTCACCGTGGTTTGACGCTCAGCGCGGGGCTCCTGAGCTTTGGTTTCGGACTGTTTCTTGCCTACCGGATCGGAGTGGTCGACAAGCTGTTCGACGCCGTCTCCGGCTGGATTGCGCATTGAGCCGGCCCGCGACGATTAGCCACCGTCTCGCTCTTCTCCTCCTCTCTACATACATGGGACGCCGCGACAACGCCTCCGGGGTTCCTTTCCGTTTCTTGGCTAAAGGCCGCTTGCGGACTTTCAGCCACCGGATTGCTCTTTTCGTTGGCGCGTCGTAGCTGTAGCGGGAAGAGGCCCGCTGCGGGCGCGACTGCAAGAGGGTTGGCCGCGATGAATCACAAAATGTGGGAGCCGTCCGCGGAGAGGATCGCCGCGGCCCGGATGACCGCCTTCATGCGCGCGGTGCGGGCGGCGCAGCCGGCGCCGATTCCCGGCTACGCCGCGCTGTGGCGATGGTCGGTCGAAAATCGCGAGGTGTTCTGGCGCACGGTGTGGAACTTCTGCGGCGCGATCGGCGAGCAGGGCGGCGCGATCGTCGCCGACGGCGAGCGGATGCCGGGGGCGCGATGGTTTCCCGAGGCGCGCCTCAACTTCGCCGAGAATTGCCTGCGGCTGCGCGGCGCCGGCGACGCGCTGGTCTTCTGGGGCGAGGACAAGGTCCGCCGGCGGCTGAGCCGCGATGAGCTTTACGCCCAAGTCTCGCGGACCGTGCAGGCGCTGCGCGCCGCCGGGGTCAAGGAGGGCGACCGCGTCGCCGGCTTCCTGCCCAACCTGCCCGAGACGGTAATCGCCGCGCTGGCCGCGGCGGCGATTGGCGCGGTCTGGTCGTCATGCTCGCCCGACTTCGGAGTCGAGGGCGTGGTCGATCGCTTCGGCCAGATCGAACCCAAGGTCGTATTCGTCGCCGACGGCTATTTTTACAACGGCAAGGCCTTCGACACGCTGGACAAGGTTGGCGAGTTGCGCGCGCGGATAAAAGGCGTCGAGCGGATGGTGGTCGTTCCCTACGTCAACGCGCCGGCGGCTCTGTGCGCGCCGGCCGGCGCCGTGGCCCTCGATGAATTTCTCGGCCCCTTCACGCCCGGCGAAATAGAATTCGCCCGCCTGCCGTTCGGCCATCCGCTCTACATTCTCTATTCTTCGGGCACCACCGGCGCGCCCAAGTGTATCGTGCATGGCGCGGGCGGCGTCCTTTTGCAGCATCTCAAGGAGCATCAGCTCCATACCGACGTGCGGCCGGGCGATCGGATTTTCTACTTCACCACCTGCGGCTGGATGATGTGGAACTGGCTGGTGTCGGGACTGGCCTCGGGCGCGACGCTGCTGCTCTATGACGGCTCGCCATTCCACCCGCATCCGGGGATCCTGTTCGACTACGCGGAGGCCGAGCGGATGACCATGTTCGGCACCTCGGCCAAATACATCGACGCGATCCGCAAGGCCGGACTCGAGCCCAGGCGGACGCATCGGCTCGACGCGCTGCGCACGATGTGCTCGACCGGGTCGCCGCTGGCGCCCGAGTGCTTCGACTATGTTTACTCGGCGATCAAGAAAGATTTCTGTCTGGCCTCGATTTCGGGAGGCACTGATTTGGTCTCGTGCTTTGCGCTGGGCAACCCGATCGCCCCGGTGTGGCGCGGCGAGCTGCAATGCCGCGGCCTCGGGATGCGCGTCGAGGTATGGAACGAGGCGGGCGCGGCGGTGCGCGAGACCAAGGGCGAACTCGTATGCACCGCGCCGTTTGTCACGATGCCGCTCTTTTTCTGGAACGATCCTGACGGCGCGAAATACCGCGCCGCTTACTTCGAGCGCTTCCCCGGCGTATGGTGCCACGGCGACTGGGCCGAGCTGACCGCGCACGGCGGGATGATCATCTACGGGCGCTCGGACGCGACGCTCAATCCGGGCGGCGTGCGGATCGGCACAGCGGAGATTTATCGCCAGGCCGAGCAGCTCGACGAAGTCGCCGAGTGCATGGCGGTTGGCCAGGAGTGGGACAACGACGTGCGCATCGTGCTGTTCGTGAAGCTGCGCGCGGGGCTCGAACTCGACGATGCGCTGCGCGAAAAAATCCGCGACGCGATCCGCCGTAATCTCACGCTTCGCCACGTCCCGGCCAAAGTGATCCAGGTGCCCGACCTTCCGCGCACGCGCAACGGCAAGCTGATGGAACTGGCGGTGCGCAATCTGATCCACGGCCTAGCGGTCAAAAACCGCGCGGCGGCGGCGAATCCCGCGGCGCTGGATTTCTACGCCAATATCCCGGAGCTGCAGAAGCAGCCGCCCAAGCGCACGGCCGCCCGCGGGCGCCGGCCGCGCCGCCGCGCGTGATCCCGGCTAAAGAGAGGGACCGGGGGCCGCGCCCAGCTGGTCGTCGGCGCGCGCGTGGATTATGATTCGGGGCGCCCGCGCGCCGGGCGGGGAGCCGGAATTGTCGCGCTAACTAAATTCGCCTTGGGAGCGATCACGATGGGCAAGTATTTCGAAGAGTTCAAAGTCGGAGAGACCTTTCAGCATCAGCCCGGCCGCACGGTCACCGAGGCCGACAACCTGCTGATCACGACGCTCACGATGAACGTGCAGCCGCTGCACCTGGACGCCGAGTTCGGGAAAAAAGCCGAGTTCGGCCAGCGCCTGGTCAACTCGATCTTCACCCTTGGCCTGGCGGTCGGGCTTTCGGTCGGCGACCTCACGCTCGGCACCACGGTCGGCAACCTGGGTTTCGAGAAGGTCGAATTTCCCAAGCCGGTGTTCATCGGCGACACGCTCTACGCCGAGAGCGAGGTGCTGGAAGTGCGCCCCTCGAAGTCGC
>JAKAVN010000011.1 GCA_021827495.1 Deltaproteobacteria bacterium
TGACGCAAAGTCCGGGGAATTCAGAGAATCTTCAAACAGCCGTAACACCGTCTTTCCCCAAAGCCCCGGAACGCGCGTCCGCCATACGAGGTTCCGACCGATGACGTTTGAACTACAGTCCTCGACCACCGCCGCCGCCGAGCAGCTCCATCGCAAACTCGCCGCCTTGGGACAGGACGGCTACGATCTCGCGGCCTGCGAGCGCTACGCCGCCCAGATCGACGAAATCAATCGGCTGAAGGCCGAGCGCGGCGCGGTTGTCCTGGCGCATAACTACCAGCGCCCCGAAATTTTCGAGGTGGCTGACTTTATCGGCGACTCGCTGGAGCTGGCGCGCAAGGCCCGCGAGGTGCGCGGCGCCGAAATCATCGTGTTCTGCGGCGTCCATTTCATGGCCGAGACCGCCAAGGTCTTCAACCCCGAACGGATGGTGCTCTTGCCGGACAGGCGCGCGGGATGCTCGTTGGCGGAGAGCGTCACAGCCGAGGCTCTGGCTGAGCGCAAGGCCGAGTTGCGCGAGATTTATCCCGACCTCAAGGTCGTCTCCTACGTCAACTGCACGGCCGACGTTAAGGCCCTCTCCGACGCCTGCTGCACCTCGGCCAACGCGCTCAAGGTGGCCGAGGCGATCGACTCCGAGCACGTGCTCTTCGTCCCGGATCAGAACCTGGCCAATTATGTGCAGAGCCAGACCCGCAAGCAGATCATTTCATGGGACGGCAACTGCTACGTGCATCACCAGATCACTCCGGACGAGGTCAACAAGGTCAAGCGCGCGATTCCAGGAATCAAAGTGCTGGCCCATCCCGAATGCCGCACCGACGTGCTGCGCCTGGCCGATGCGGTGCTCTCGACCAGCGCGATGGTGCGTTATGCCGAGACCAGCGCGGCCGACAAGTTTCTGGTGGTTACGGAATGCGGGCTTTCGGACCGGTTGCTGATGGAAATCCCCAACAAGCACTTCTACAAGTCGTGCAAATTGTGCCGCTATATGAAGATGATCACCTTGGGCGGCACGCTCGATTCGCTCCGCAACCTGCGCTTCGAGATCGAGCTGCCCGACGACGTGCGGCAAGGCGCGCGCCGCGCGCTGGAGCGGATGCTCGAGCTGGGCGCGTAACGCGCGGCCGCGCGGCGGGCCTGCGCGCGGCAGGTCTTATTGATAGTTGCGGCCGTCCCTACGCCGCCGCGCTTTTTGGACCTGACCCACCTGCGGCGTTATGCTTGCGTCGATGAACGCTGAAGCACCGCCGCCGCCGAGGAGCGCGGACGAAACCGCCGGCTTGGCCGCTGCGCGCAGCCCTCGCGCCGCGCGGCCCAAGGTCGCCGTCGACACGGTGGTGTTCGCGGTCGAGGGCGGCCGGCTCAAGACCTATCTCGTGCAGTTGCGCCACGGCGCGGCGCGCGGCCGATGGGCCTTTGCCGGCGGGCTGGTGCGGATCGGCGAGATGCTCGACGAGGCTGCGCGGCGCGAGCTTTTCGCCTCGACCGGCATCCGCCAGGCCTACCTCGAGCAACTCTTCACCTTCGGCGACCCCTCGCGCGACCCGCGCGCCCACGTCGTTTCGGTGGCCTACATGGCGCTCATCGCGGACGCTCGGACCGCCGCGGCGCCCGGCGGCAAGTACCAGGACGGACGCTGGTTCGAGGTTTCGGCACTGCCCGCGCTTGCGTATGATCATCTGCAAATGGCGGAATATGCGCTAGGGCGGCTCAAGGCGAAACTCGAGTACACCAATATCGCCTGTAATCTGCTGCCTGAGACCTTCACTTTCGCCGAGCTGGAGGCGCTGTACGCGATGATCCTGAAGCGGCCAATCGACCGGCGCAACTTTCGCCGGCGGATTCTCTCGATGGGAATCCTGCGCCGGCTGCCGGCCACGCGCCGCGGGGCCCATCGTCCGGCCGCGCTTTACAGTTTCGCGCGGCGCGCGCCGCAAGTCGTGGAAATGCTATAGTTGTGCGAGCAACCGGGTGAGCATCATGCCAAAAACCAAAAACCGGCCGGCAGGCGGCAGGCGCAAGTGGATAATCGCGACGGTAGCCGCGCTGGCAGTCGTTTCCATTGGCGCCGGCGCGTGGACGATGCGCTCGGCGGCCGCTCCGGCGGCCTCCAGCGCCAAGGATCAGCGGGTGACGCTCGATCCCGCCCGCTTCTTTGGGCCGGCGCGCCAGGCCTACGAGGTCGCGGCGAAAAATCCGGCATTGCTCGCGCAGCTCCATTGCTACTGCGGATGCGACAAGGAAATGGGCCATCAGAATCTGCTCGACTGCTATCGCGACGATCACGGCGCGCATTGCCCGATCTGCACCGGCGAGGCGCTGGAGGCCGCCAAGCTGGCCGATGAAGGGCTGCCGGTCGAACAGATCCGCCGCGTGCTGCGCGACCATTACGCGCAAGGGGACTGACGCTTGGCCGGTCTGGTCTCGGCCTACATCGAGCATTTCACCTACGCTGGCCTGCTGGTGGTGTTGATCCTGTGCGGGATGGGGCTGCCGATACCTGAGGACGCCGCGCTGCTGGCGGGCGGCTTCCTGGTGCATCGCGGAATCATCCAGTACCCGATGACGCTCGCGGTAGCGCTGGTGGGCGTGGTGGCGGGCGACAATTCGCTGTTTTTCCTGGGCCGGCGCTACGGCACGGGCTTGGTCGCCTATCTCGGCCTCGGGCGACCGCGCTCGCAGCGCCAGATCGAGTGGCTCAAACAATTCATGCATCGCCACGGCCATCGGGCGATCCTTTACGCGCGCTTCGTGGCCGGCCTGCGTGCGCTGGTCTATCTTACGGCCGGCTCGCTCGGCGTAAACCCGCTGCGGTTTTTCTTGTACGACCTGGCCGGCGCGGTCATCTCGGTGCCGATCGTGGTCACGCTCGGCTACCTCTTCGGCAACGAACTGGAGGCCGCGTTGCGTTACATCGGCGGCGCCGAGAAGCTGCTGTGGCTGGTGGCGGCGCTCTCGCTGGGCGTCTACGCGATGCGGATGCTGATGTTCACGCGCGGACGCGAGGAGACCCCGACCTAGCCGAGGCCCGCCGCGTGGGCCGGGTGGCCCGCGCTTTTGAGGCCGGGCGCCGCATCCGCTGGCGGACTTGAAAATCACCATGGAATTCAGACTTCCGGCGCTCAATCTCAAAGCCAAGCTGATGGCGCTGATGATGCTGCTGCTGGGGCTGACGCTCGGCGCCGAGCTGCTGGTCAGCCTCAACACCCAGAACCGCATCGTCGAGGCGACCCAGGACAACGTCAAAGAGCTCGCCAGCGCGATCCAGATCAGCGTGCAGGAGCTGACCTCGGTCGGCGTCTTCGACCGCGAGCGGTTGCAGAACTACGTCAACTCGCTGCACAGCAACGGGCTCGAAGTTTCGATCGCCTCGAGCAAGGACCTGATCATCAACAGCTCCAACCCGGCGCTGATCGGCGAAGCGATCAATCCCGGCGCGGTCCACTCCGTGGCAACCCACGCCGGGCACGGCGGCGCTCCGCTCAGCGTGCCGGCCTTCACGGTTGGCCCGGCCGGCGAGCAAACCGTCTATCTGATCCCGGTCGAGGTCGAGGACCATCTGCTCGGTTACGTCCAGGTGGTGGCCGACTTCGCCGACTTCGCCCGCCCGCTGGCCGAGCATCGCATCCACCTGGTGACGGTCGCGTTTGCGATCTTCGCGATCGGACTGGTCTTCTCCTACGTGCTGGCCGAGCGCTACGTCGCGCCGATCCACGCGGTCGCCGACGCCGCGCAGAACATCGCCGCGCGCGGCCTCGCGCCGGTGCCCGAGGCGCATCGGCGCGACGAGATTGGGCTGCTCACGCGCAGCTTCAACGAGATGGTCGATCAGTTGCGCGGCGCGCACGAGCGCGAGGCCGAGCTCAACCGGCTCGAGCGTTTCACCGCGCTGGGCCAGCTCGCCGGCGCGCTCGCGCACGAGATCAAAAACCCGCTCAACTTCATCAGCCTCGCGATCGACCAGCTTCGCGCGCGCTACGTGCCGCAACTGCCCAACGACCAGGAAAATTATCGCCGCCAGCTCGGCGTCATGAAGGACGAGGTCCATCGCCTCTCCGAGCTGATCCAGAGCTTCCTCAACTACGGCCGCCCGATCGAGGTCCATCCCGCGCCCACCGACGTGCGCTCGCTGGTGCGCAACGTGCTGGAGCTGTCGGACTCCAAGCTGCGCAGCCTGTCGATCCGGGCGCTCGAGGAAGGCGCCGAGGCGCCGGCGGTGCTCAACGTCGACGCCGAGAAGCTCCACGCCTGCTTCATTAACGTGGTGGCGAATGCGATCCAGGCGATGCCCGAGGGCGGGGAGCTGCGGGTCGCGTTCAGGCGCGACGGCGACAACGAGGTGATAACTTTCTCCGACACCGGCGCGGGCATCGATCCAGAGGTCGCCAGCCACGTCTTCGAGCCGTTCTTCACCACCAAGCGCGAAGGCATCGGCTTGGGCCTGTTCTTCTCGCGCGCGATCGTCGAGCGCCACGGCGGAACCATCAGGATCGGCCCCAACCCGGCCGGACGGGGCGCCACGGTGACTTTCATCTTTCCGCTCGGCACACTAGGTAGACAGACATGAGCCAACCGTCGGTGCTGGTAGTCGAAGACAACGACCTCGAGCGGCAAATAACCGTCGAGACGCTGCGCGAGGAAGGCTTCCAGGTCGACGAGGCGGCCAACGGCAAGCGCGCGATGGAGCAGCTTGCGCTAGGCTGCTTCGACGTCGTGCTGACCGACCTGATGATGCCGGGGATGACGGGCGAGGAGTTGCACGCCGCGGTGCGTCAGGCCTATCCGGGCAGCCAGGTCGTGCTGCTGACCGCGCACGGGACCATCGAGAGCGCCGTCAAGGCGATCAAGCAGGGCGCCTTCTCCTACCTGACCAAGCCGACCGACCGCGATACGCTGGTGCTAACGGTCGGCAAGGCGGCCGAGCTCGCCGCTCTAACGCAGGAGAACATGCTCCTGCGCACACGCCTGGAGGGCAAGCTCCCGGTCGAGGGCATCATCGGACAGCATCCGGCGATCGAGGAAGTGATCCGCATTGTGCGCAAGGTCGCGCCGTCGTACTCGACGGTGCTGATCCAGGGCGAGAGCGGCACCGGCAAGGAGGTAATCGCGCGCGCGATCCACAAGCTGTCGCCGCGCGCGGCGCGCCCGTTCGTTGCGATCAATTGCTCGGCGATTCCCGACAACCTGATCGAAAACGAACTGTTCGGCCACGAGCGCGGCGCCTTTACCGGAGCCAACGAGCGCAAGATCGGGCTCATCGAGAGCGCCGACAAGTCGACGCTCTTCCTCGACGAGATCGCCGACCTCAATATCGGCCTGCAGGCCAAGATCCTGCGCGTGCTCCAGGAGCGCGAGTTGCGCCGCGTGGGCAGCAACGAATCGATCCGCGTCGACGTGCGCCTGGTCGCCGCCACCAACCGCAATCTGTCCGAGGAGATCGCCGAGGGACGCTTCCGCGAAGACCTCTACTACCGCATCAACGTCGTCACCATCACGCTGCCGCCGCTGCGCGAGCGCCGCTCGGATATCCCGGCGCTGGCCGAGAACGCACTCAAGAATCGTTTCGCCCACCTGGCGCAGGGGCGGGTCAAGGAGCTCAGCCGCGAAGCGATGGAAGTGCTGCTCGACTATCCGTGGCCGGGCAACGTGCGCCAGCTCGAATCGGCGATCGAGCGCGCGCTGCTGTTGTGCGAGGGCGACCGTATCATGCCCAGGGACCTGCCGCAGGAAGTCCTGGCGCGCAAGACGCCCGGGCGCAGCGGCGAGCGCGCGCGCGGCGACCGTTTCGAGATTCCCGCGGAGGGAATCAACTTCGAGAATTTCGAGCGCGACCTGATCGTGCAAGCGATGGAACGCGCCGACTGGGTGATCGCCAAGGCGGCCAAGATTCTCGGCATGAGCTATCGCACGCTGCAGTACCGCCTCGACAAGTTCGGGATCAAGAAACCCGACGGGCGCCCGCTGCCCGCCGACTTCAAAGCTTGAGCATCGATCGTCGCTCAGGCCTCACGCCCAGGCAGCGCCGGCGCTCGTAGCTCCCAAGCCGCGTCGGCCGTTCGGGGGCCGCCCGCTGCGCAGTGATCGCTACGGACCGCCGCACGCGCTTGCCTTGTCCCGCCTCTCACGCATGGGTCAATCGGTCCGACCCACCAGCCCACGCAACGGCGGCGCCGACTGTTTTGCCGCCGGTTATTTCGCGGCCTCGGGCTTCTTGAGGCCGAGCCGCTCGTAGTATTTCGCCGGCACTTTCGAGCGATCCTTGTAGATGATGAAGTTGCAGTGATCCTTGCCGATCTCGCGGCCCGGCTCGACCACCACGAAGGGCGCGCCGTGGGCCTCGATGTCCACGCGCTCCATCACCGGCTCGTGCGCGCAGTAGACCGGAAAGCTGTCGCGCCCGTAGGTCAGGAACTGCTTGCCCTTGACTGTCATCATCGCGTCGGGGCCCTCGTATTTGCCTTCGAGCACGAGGCGGCCGCCGCTCCCGCAGGGGCGCATCTGGATCACGATCTTCTCGTCATCCTCCTCGATGTGCAGCGGCTGGAGATGGCCGCGCAGCCCCGCGGTGAACATTTTCACCCGCGCACGCAAGTCCTGCGGCATCTTGTCCATGGTGGGTCCCCACCAGGCCTTCACCCCTTCGTCCATCACCTCCTCGAGCACCTTGTCGCCGAAGCGCCGGCCGACGAAGCTGAGCGTGGCGGTGGCCCAGTTGCGGTAGAGGTCGTGCATGCTGAGGAACTCGTTGTACATCCGGCGCGCGAGTTTCTTGGCGCCCTCGCGGTCGCCGCGCTCGATGGTTTCGACCAGGCGGTCGACCGTGAGCTTTTCCATCTCGGTGATTTCGTCACTGCTGAGTATCCGCTCGGCCATCGCTGATGCCTCCTTGTAAAGTCCTGGTAAAGTCCTGCCGCGGCCGCGCCGCTTTCGCAGGCCGATTCCAAAGCTAGCGCAATTGCATCGCACTGGTGAAACGCGGCGCACAGCCGCCCCAGCCGGGACCACCGCCAATCGAAGCATCCTGGCCAACGCGGGGAAGCGTTGCGTAGCCTCGCTTGGTGCGAGATCGCTTCTTTATGGTTGGCAAGTGAAACGCGGCTGCGCTATAGTTCGGGCGTTTTGCCGCACGCCGGAGGAAAGACTCGACAACTTACGATCCGGCTTCAGCGCCCGGAGGTGGCGCGGGACGCGTCGGCTGGAATTGAAATGCGGCTTATATGTGTTTCCCATTGAGAAGTAGTCGCGCTTATCGTATCGTGGCGCAGGCCCTCTGAGACAGCCGTGGAAACGTCTTCGCATGATGTTTTTTTGGTCGGCGGTGGCAATGCGCAGGAATTCAAGCTCTCCGCCACCAAGGAATGGTACAAATCGTTCCGGATGCCGCGGGGGGAAGTAATCCGAGGGCATTCTTCGCGCAATTCCAGCCCAAAGAGTATTGGAGGACGAAGCTTAACTGATGGCAGCTCCAGTTCGGATTGAGATTCCCAGCCGACCGGCGCACTTCGGTCAGACTTCCCGCACCGACCCTTGGTGGGCAACGCCAACGGTCGTTTTTGTGGTGCTGTCGGCTTTCGTCGTGTATTCGATATGGGCGGCCTTGCAAGGGCAAGACTACCGTTGGGGTCCTTACCTGTCGCCGCTCTATTCACCCGAATTGTTCGGCGGGCCGCAGGCTTGGCTAGGCGGGAAGCCCATGTGGTGGCCGCACTGGCTTATTTGGTCGCCCGCTATCCTGGTGCTTTGGGCACCGGCCGGATTGCGGGTGACTTGCTACTATTATCGGGGCGCCTACTATAAGGCGTTCTGGGCCGACCCGCCCTCGTGCGCGGTGGGCGAACCGCGCCAGAGTTACCGGGGCGAAAATTCCTTCCCGCTCATCATGCAGAACATCCACCGTTATTTCATGTACTTGGGGGTGCTCTACCTGTTCTTTCTGCTGCATGACGCTTGGGAGGGTCTTTGGTTCCTCAATCCCGCAGTCGGCCACCGGGTTTTTGGGCTCGGCGTGGGCAGTATCGTACTTATTGTCGACCTGATCCTGCTTTCGGGATACACCTTTGGCTGCCACTCGCTGCGCCATCTGGTGGGTGGTTCCGTCAAGCAGTTCTCAGCCTGTCCCGTGCGCGCTCGGCTTTTTGGCTGCGCGTCGGCCTTCAACCGCCGTCACATGGTATGGGCGTGGATGAGCCTCTGCTTCGTCGCTTTTACCGACATTTATGTCCGGCTATGCGCCACGGGGATCTGGACCGACTGGAGAATTTTTTAAATGGCTCAGTACGAGACCATTCAGCATGACGTGCTGGTAATTGGCGCGGGCGGAGCCGGGCTGCGCGGCGCGATAGAGGCGGCTGGGCGCGGTGTCTCGGTCGGCGTCATCTCGAAGTCTCTGCTCGGCAAGGCGCACACCGTGATGGCCGAGGGCGGCGTCGCGGCGGCGCTATCCAACGTCGACGACCGCGACAACTGGAAGGTACACTTCGCGGACACGATGCGCGGTGGTCAGTACGTCAACAACTGGCGCATGGCCGAACTGCACGCCAAGGAGGCGCCCGACCGGGTCAGGGAACTGGAGGCGTGGGGCGCCGTTTTCGATCGAACCCCGGACGGCCGTATTCTGCAGCGCAACTTCGGCGGCCATCGCTACGCGCGCTTGGCTCACGTTGGCGATCGCACGGGACTGGAGATGATTCGCACGCTCCAGGACCACGCCACCTTCGAGCGTATGTCCTTTTACACGGAGTTCACGATCGTCTCGCTGCTCAAGGAAGGGAACCGGGTGGTCGGAGCGATCGGCTACCAGCGCGAGAAGGGGCTATTCTTCGTTTTCCAAGCCAAGGCAGTGGTGTTGGCGACTGGAGGCCTCGGCCGCGCTTACAAAATTACCAGCAATAGCTGGGAAGGCACCGGCGACGGTTTTGCGCTCGCCCTCGACGCCGGGGCGGAACTGCGGGACGTCGAGTTTGTCCAGTTCCATCCCACGGGCATGATATGGCCGCCGAGTGTGGCCGGGCTCCTGGTGACCGAAGGCGTGCGCGGCGAGGGCGGGGTGCTGCGCAATCGGCTCGGGCGCCGCTTCATGTTCGACGACATCCCGGCGCTCTACAAAAACCAGACCGCCGACACCGAGGAGGAGGGCTGGCGCTACACCGTGGGAGATAAGAACGCGCGCCGCCCGCCCGAATTGGTAACGCGCGACCACGTCGCGCGCTGCATTATGCGCGAAGTGCGCGAAGGGCGCGGTAGTCCCCACGGTGGCGTCTTCCTCGACATCGCGTGGATAAAGGAAAAAATCCCCAACGCCGAGAAGCACATCAGGGCCAAGCTCCCCAGCATGTACGATCAGTTCCTGAAGCTTGCCGATCTGGACATCACCAAGGAACCCATGGAGGTGGGACCCACAACCCATTATTCGATGGGCGGCGTGCGGGTTGACGGCGACAGCCAGATGAGTTCGCTGCCCGGCCTGTTCGCCGCCGGCGAATGCGCCGCCGGGCTGCACGGGGCCAATCGCCTCGGCGGGAACTCGCTCTCCGACCTGCTGGTTTTCGGTAAGCGGGCTGGCGAGTACGCGGCGCGCTTCGCGCTGGAGACGAGCCTCGGCCGGGTGAGCGAGAGCGCGGTCAACGAGAACATTCGCCAGGCGCTGGCGCCCTTCGAGAACGGCGCCAAGGGCCGCGGCGAGTCGCCCTACCAACTGCAGGCTGAGCTTCAGGAGATGATGCAGGAGCTGGTGGGAATTGTGCGCACCGAGAACGAGATGGTGCGCGCCCTCGACGGTATCCAGAAGCTCAAGGAGCGCTCCCGAAGCTTGCACGTCGAGGGCAATCGCATGTACAACGTCGGCTGGCACACCGCCGTCGATGTGGGCAATCTTCTCACTGTGTCCGAAGCCATTTGCCGCGCCGCGCTCGAGCGGCGGGAAAGCCGCGGCGCGCACTACCGGATCGACTACCCGGATAAATCGGAAAGTTTGGCCAAGGTTAACACCACGCTCCACAAAGGTGAGGATGGTGCAATCAGCGTCCGGCTCGAGCCCATCAAGGAGATGCCGGCCGAACTGAAGCAGATAATCGAGGAGATGAAGTGACGGCCACCGCAACTTTTAGCATCTGGCGAGGCGATTTGCAGGGCGGAAAACTCGTCGACTACCAGACCGAGATCGTCCAGGGCATGGTCGTCCTCGACGCAGTACGGCGAATTCAGGCCGATCAGGCCAACGACATGGCGGTACGCTGGAATTGCAAGGCCGGCAAGTGCGGCTCCTGCGCGACCGAAATCAACGGCAAGCCGCGCCTGATGTGTATGACCCGGCTGAGCGACCTTTCAACCACCCAGCCGATTCGGGTCGAACCCATGCGCACCTTCCCGCACATCCGCGACCTGGTCACAGACGTTTCTTGGAATTTCGCAAAAAAACGCACCGTCAGGAAGTTCAACCCGCGCAAACCCGACGCAGCCGACGGTACTTGGCGCATGGCTCAGATCGATGTCGACCGGGTGCAGGAGTTTCGCAAGTGTATTGAGTGCTTCCTGTGCCAGGACGTCTGCCATGTGCTGCGCAACCACCAGCTTTTCGATGAGTACATCGGACCACGCCTGCTGGTATACGACGCAGCGCTGGTGATGCATCCGCTCGACTCCGACCAGCGGCTCGCCGACCTGCGCCACGCCCACGGGATCGGCTACTGCAACATTACCAAGTGTTGCACCAACGTGTGCCCCGAAGAGATCAAGATTACCGATAACGCGATCATTCCGCTCAAAGAGCGGGTGGTCGATCTCTACTTCGATCCGCTGACCCGCCTTTTCGGCGGAGCGCGCTGACCCGGACCGGCTGGACATCGGGCGCGGAGGCCGAGCAGCCGCGGGCGCGGGTTCTCCAGCCTCTTCGTCGGCTACCTTCTGATGGTAACCGTTTAAGCCCGGGTTAAGCGCGCGCCGCCACCGCGATCACTCGCGCGAGCTAGCGCCCCTTGGCCGCTGGCACCCCGATGCCGGCAAGAAAATCCGTGCGCGCCTTCATCGCATCCTCGGCCACGGCCTTGTTGTAAGCGTTCATCGTGGTGCGCGCGTCCTCGGTGCACATCACGTCGCGCATCTCGGCGCGCTCGATATAAAGTCCCTCGGCCAGCGGCAGATCGGCGCCTAGATAAACCGCGCGCTTGATCGCGGCGACCGAGCGCGGCGGCCGCTTGGCCAGCGTCCGCGCCCAGCCCATCGCGAACGACATCAGCGTGTCTGGCGCAAGCACCCGGTTCACCATCCCCATCCGCTCGGCCTCGCGCGGCGAGTAAACGTTGCCGAAGAGCATCACTTCGAGCGCCTTGCCCCGCCCAATCAGCCGCGGCAGGCGCTGCGTTCCGCTGCCGCCCGGCAGGATGCCGAGCACGGCCTCAGGCAGGCCGATTTGATACGGGCCGTCGGCCGCCAGGCGGAAGTCGCACGCCAGCGAAAGCTCGTAGCCGCCGCCCATGCAGTCGCCGTTGATCGCCGCGATCATCACCTTGGGCATCAGCATGATCCGGTCCAACATCCGATGATACCCAGCCTCCACCTCGGGGAACACGCGCGCGCACTCGGCCGGATCGGCCGCCATCCGCGCCAGTTCGTCGACGCTGTAGTGCGTAATGAACTTGCCTTCGCTTCCGCCGGTCAGGATGATGGCGCGCAGATCAGCGTCGGCCTCGGCCTTGCCAATAAGCTCGAGCAACTCCCCGGCGCCCGGCGCGATAAAGTAGTTCATCGGCGGATTGCGATAGCTCCATACCTCGACCTGATCGTGGCGCTCGACCGTCCAGTGTTTCATCGCGCTCCTCCTGGTCGCTGGCGTAACCCGCGCCGGCTTCGGCTGTCAAGGCAATTGAGAGTATAGTAGATGCATCAGTTACGCTCTGGTGACCGAACGGCCCACGACGAGGCAAAATCATGAAGGTTGATATCGACCTCAAGGCGGGCTTTCTGCAGAACCTCAAGCGCGAGGTGCTGGCGCAGCTCACGGTCGAGGAGCGCGCGGTGATCGAGGTATCGACCGGCGAGATGGGCAACAAACCGGATGCGGTCAAGCTCGGATGGCTCAAGCTGCGCACCAAGGAGAGCTGGACCAAGCAGCGCTACTCGCGCGCGCTCGACCACGTGATGAAGCGGCTCAAGGAACTGGTCGCGGCGGAATCGGCGAAGAAGGAATAGCCGCCGCGCCGCTGCGGATAAAGAATTCCTTAATCGCGCGCCCGAAGCGAGCGCGCTGGCCTCGACCCTCACCGCCCGTCGCCACGGTGGGCCGCCTCTCCCAAGACCGGGAGAGGCTTTGAGCGCTACGGCTCGATGCGGGCGACGCGGCGCTTGCCGACTTCGAGGATGCGATGCTCGCCGGGGACGAAATGGAAATTGATATCGGTGACGGTCTGGCGATCTACGCGCACGGCGCCCTGCCCCACCAGCCGGCGCGCCTCATTGGTCGAGCCGGCGAAACCGAGCTGCTTTAGCAACTCGCAGATCCACAGCTCGGTGGCGACGCGGAAGACCGGCACGTCCCGCGGCACCTCGCGGCGCTGGAACTTGCTCTCGAAATAATCGCGCGCGTCCGTGGCGGCGGCGTCACCGTAATATTCGGCGACCGTCGCCGTGGCCAAGCGCTTCTTGGCTTGCATCGGATGCGCCTCGCCGGAGCGGATCGCGGCCAGCTCGGCGGGTGCGGCGCCAGTCAACAGCTCGAAGTAGCGCGGCATCATCCGGTCCGGGATCGACATCAGCTTGCCGAACATGTCGCGCGGCTCATCGGTCAGCCCGACCGCGTTGCCGTAGGACTTCGACATCTTGCGTACGCCGTCGAGTCCCTCGAGCAGCGGCATCGTGATGACGACCTGCGGCGGCTGGCCGAAGGCGCGCTGCAACTCGCGCGCGACCAGCATGTTGAACTTCTGATCGGTACCGCCCAGCTCGACGTCGGCGTGCAGCGCGACCGAGTCGTAGCCCTGGACCAGCGGATAGAGCAGCTCGTGCAGGAACAGCGGTTGCTGCTCAGCGAGGCGCTTTTCGAAGTCGTCGCGCTCGAGCATCCGCGCCACGCTCAGCTTGGCGGCGATCTCGATCAGCGCGCGGAGGTCGAGCTTGTCCATCCATTCGCTGTTGAAGCGGACCTCGGTGAGCGCGGGATCGAGAATTTTCGAGACCTGGCGCTGGTAGGTCTCGGCATTGGCGACGATCTGCTCACGAGTGAGCGGCTTGCGGGTCTCCGAGCGCCCGGTCGGATCACCGATCATCGCGGTGAAGTCGCCGACCAGAAAGATCACGGTATGGCCGCGGCGCTGGAAATCGCGGAGCTTCTTGAGCGTAACGGAATGTCCCAGGTGAAGGTCGGGCGCGGTCGGATCCATCCCGAGCTTGACCCGCAGCGGGCGGCCCTCGCGGAGCTTGGCCGCCAGCTCCTCGGCCGAGATGACCTCGGAGGCATTGCGCGCCAGCTCCTGCGCCTGCTCTTTTGCTTCGTGCTCTTCCAACGCTCCGGCCCTGTTCAACCGCGTTAAGCGTAAACAATAGCGGCCGGCGCGCCAAAGCGAAACGCGCCGGCGGGCCTAACGCATCATCTGCGTCAGTCCCGCCGGCGTGCAGTACTTGGTAATATTCTCGAACTGCTTGGGCACCGCCTCGTCGATCACGATGTCGCGTCCCTCGCCGTCCGCCGTGAACGCGATGGTGGCGTGGTCGTTCTGCAAGTCCCACAGGTCGACGGCGAGCGTGCCGACTATCGAGGACATCTCGCCGTGGACCGCCTTGGGCGCGCCGGCGACCATCATGATCTTCCACAGCTTCATGTTCGAGTCGTAGAGGTCGGTCCAGTTCTCATGCAGAACGTACTTGTCGACCCACATCATGCGTTTGCCGTAACAGTAACCGCTGGCCATCGAGGGAATGCGGCGCACGTCGATGAGGTAGGTATCGCGCAGGCTCCATGGACCCCATGACGGCCGCGACCATCCGAGCGGCATGTCGTAGTTCGCCGGATAGTTGCCGTCGGCCGCGGTGAGATCGTCCATCGCCAGGATTCTCTGGTCGCGGATGTACTGGGCCTGGAACACCGCGATACTGCCGTTGAAGCCGGCGCGCGCGTCGTCGTGGGTGTAGTCGGTGCCGAACAGCGGCGAGCATCGCGCGGTCGAGGCCAGGCGCATCGAGCGGCGCAGCGCGGGCACGAATACGTAGTCGTCCTCCTGGCGCTGGAGGTCCTGATAGAAAATCTGGAGCACGGCCGTGTACTTCGACTGCTCGGGTGAATCGACCATCGACCATTCCGTATACCAGGCGCCATTGGAGTCCGGCTCAGTGCGCGGATAGCCAGGGTCGGTGATGAAGGCCAGCTGGCGATAGACGTAGGAAGTTTTCAGGCAGGCATGGTTGTCGTACTTGTCCTGCGAACAGAGGCTGGCGAGGCCCGTTTCCGGTGAGCCGGCCGCGATGCGCGGGATCGGACCAAACCAGTCATCGGCCAGGATTTTCCATCCCTTGTCCGGGTCCGTGGGATTGGCAAAGGGCTCGCCGGCGACATAGTTCTTGATGTCGTAGTGGCCGTTGGGCAGCACCACGACCTGGGTCTGCTTGCCGTACTTCTCGGTCGCTTCGACATATCCGCGCGGGGCCGGGAAGACGCGCGTCGGGCCAACGTCCATCTCGACGTCGGGCGGCATCTTCCAAAAATATGTGCCCTCGAACAACGCGATCATTCCATCGGGCATGTACTGCTTAAACTGCTGCCAGTTCGCCATCGTGATCTTGGTGCCTGCGGGAATCGCCGCCGCTGCGGCCGCCGCCGAGGCCTGCTGCGCGGCCCGCCCCGCCTGCTCGGCCCGCTTGAGCGACGAAGCGCTCGATTGTGCCGCGGCGTCGGCCGGAGCAGTGGCGGGCGCCGCTGGCGTGGCCGAGCTCTGGGCCAGCACCGGCCGCGCGAGCATCAACGCCGCAACGCAGAAAAATACGCACGCCGAAATCGCGGTCATAATCTCGCCTCCAGAGATCTTCCCCAACTCGAATGCGCCGCAGAGCCGGGCCTGTGGCTGGACTCGCGGAGGCAAAAGAACGGGCGCGGCGCATACGCGCGCCGCGCCCGCCATGCCGTTTCGCCGCAGGCGCCCTAACGCATCAGTTGCATCAGGCCGCCAGGTGTCTGGTACAGCGAGATGTTGTCGAACCGCGTGCCAAACGCGATGTCAGGGATGAGATCATTGCCGTAGCGGTCAGCGGTGAATATATGACTCGCGTGCTGGTTCTGCATGTCCCAGTACTGCTCAAGGATGCCACCGAAATATTGCAGGCCCCACTCCGGATGCAGTTTGTCGACCTCCGGGTTGAGCCCGATATTGACGACTTTCCACAGCTTCATGTTGGCGTCGTACAGGTCAAGATGCACGTTGGCGTAATAGTTCTGGCTGGTGTACATGACGCGCCTGCCGTAGCAGTAGCCAGGCCGCATCGATTCGATGCGCTTAACGTCAGTAACCCAAACCGGGATCACCTCCCATTTGCCCCACGACGGCCGCGCCCAGCCCAACGGCATATCGTAATTGTCAGGAAACGTTCCGTCGGCCTTGGTCAGGTCGACCAGCGCCAGAATATTCTGATCGCGCAAGAACTGGCCCTCGAACACCGAGGCGCCGCCGTTCCATCCGACCCGCTGGTCGTCATGCGTCATGTCGCTGCCGAACAGCGGCGCGCAGCGCGCCGAGGTCGAAAGGCGCAGTGAGCGGCGCAGTGCCGGGATGAACACGTAATCGTCAGGGTCCCGGCTCACGTCCTGCCAGAACAGAGTCAGATCGGCCGTGTACCGCGACTCCTCCGGCTCTTCGACCATCAGCCACTCGCCGTACCACGCTCCCGCCGCATGAGGATCGATGTGCGGAACGCCCGGGAACCAGTTGTAGGCCAGTTGGCGGTAGTCGTAGTCCACGCGGGTGCAAGCTTTGCTGCCGAACCGGTCCACAGTGCAGAACGATGACGACGCGGTGCCCTTCAGGTCGGGGAAGCCGGTCTCAAGAACTCCGCCTGGGCGGAAGGTCACATCGTCCGCGATTTCGGTGCCCTTGTCGGGGCCCGACGGATGCGGAAACGGCACGCCCGAGATGTAGTTCACCAAGTTGTAAGCGCCGTTTGGCAGCTTCACCAAGCGGGTTTGCGCCGAGTACTTCTCCACCGCGTCCCAGAACGGCTTGGGCAGCGGATAGATCGTCGTCGCGCCAACGTCCATCTCGACGTCGGGCGGCATTTTCCATGCGTACTGGCCGTCGAACAGCGCGATCATGCCGTCGGGCATGAAAGCCTTGTACTGCTGCCAGTTCTGCATGGTGATTTTGGTGCCGGGTGGGATGGTGTTCTCTGCCGCCTGGACGGTCCCCAAACCCAGGAGACAGAGAGCCAAGACTAAAACCCCAAGCAATAGCCTGCGAATGCCAGTCATAACCGAGGTCCCTCCTTCCAAATCTTCCGTTAAAAGCTCACGTCCGATACGCGTTAAATTCTCCCCCCTAAGCCAACCGCTTCCCGTAGCGCGGCGACATCACACCACTCGAACCGATAAGTTAACCTTCGCACGCCTATCAATACCGTTACTGCCATATAATCAGGAAGCGTAATTGTCAAGGAGACCCGCGCTCTATAGGTCACAAGCGCAGATCACAAGCGCACGTTGCGTGAGAGGACAGGGCCAAGAACTGCGGACCAACGTCCACGGCGGCCGTGATCGCATATTCTCGCGCCCGCGGCGGGCTAGATCCGGTCGAGCACCAATACCAGGAAGACGATCGGCAGGTATAGCAGCGAAGCGAACATCACGCGGCGGGCGGCCGTGGCGGCGCGCGGTGTGCGCGCGAGCCTGAGCCCGAAGGCCAGCATCATCAGGCCCAGCGCCGCGGCGACCAGCAGCGCGATCCACCCCGCGAAGCCCAGCAGCGTGGGCAACGCGCCTGCCCCGATCAGCGCGATGCAGTCGAGCAGGATAAGCTTGTCGACCGGATTACCGCGCCCGCCCGCAAGCGGCAGCATGCTGATTCCGGCGCGCGCGTAATCGCTCTGGTAAAGCCGCGCGATCGAGAGCGAATGCGGAAGCTGCCACAGGAACATGATGAAGAACAGGAGCAGCGGCTCGGGGCCAAGCCGCCCGCTCGCCGCGGCCCATCCCGCCACCGGCGGCAACGCGCCGGGTACCGCGCCCACCGCATGGCAAATCCACGAGACGCGCTTGAGCGGCGTGTAGGCGAACAGATACAGCAGCGCGATTGCGGCGGTTACCGCGGCGGCCAAAAAATTCGCCGCCGCCCACAGCCAGACACATCCCGCCGCTGTCGCCGCGAGGCCGAAGACCAGCGCCTCGGGCGGGCTGAGGCGTCCCTCGGGCAGCGGGCGATGCTGCGTGCGAATCATCAGCGCGTCGATGCCGCGCTCGAAGTACTGGTTGAGCGCCAGCGTGCCGCCGGCGGCGAGCGCCGTCCCGCCCAACGTGCTGAGCGCAAGCCACAAATCGAAGCGCTCGGCGCTGCCGAGATAGAAGCCGACCAGCGTGGTCAGCAAAACCATCGCGAGCACCCGCGGCTTGGTCAGCTCGAAATAGGCCGCGGCGCGCCCGCCGGCGCCACTTGCCGGTGCCAGTGCGGCAGCTTCGGCGCTCATGCGCCCACCTCGTGCCGCGCCACCGCGTCCAACCGGGGCGCAGGCGCCCGCGTGCGTGCAGACGCGCCGGCGGCGCGCGACGCGCCCTCGAGATGGCAGGCGCGCAAGGCCAGTACGAGACACGCCGCGAGCACCGCCGCCCCAACCGCGACATGCGCGGTCGTCGGGATGACCGCGCGGCGGCTTAGAACCGTCGCCGCACCGAGCCCTATTTGCACGGCGAGCAGCACCAGCAGCCCCAGCGCGGGGCGGCGCAGCGCCAGCGCTGCGCCGTAAAGCCGCAGCGTGCGCGCCACCGTCCAGAGCACTATCGCCGTGACCACTACCGCACCGCAGCGATGGGCAAAGTTAACCGCGATCGGCACCGACCACATCGGCGGCACCAGGCGGCCGAAGGCGAGCGGAAAGTCGGGAATCGCCAGCCCGGCGTGCATGTGCCGCAGCACCGCGCCTACGACTATCTGCACGTAGATGATGACCGTGGCCGCAGCCGCCAGCGGCGTCAGCGCCGCACGGCCGGGCGTGCGCGCCACCGGCGCCGTCGTCTCCCAGCGCGGGCTCGTGAACATTGCCATCGCGACCATCAGGCAAAAGAACGCCTGCCCAACCATTGCGTGCGCAACCGCGGCCCCAAGCGGCAGGTCCAAGAGCACCGTTATCCCGCCGAGCACGGCCTGCACGGTCACCAACCCGAAGGCGGCCAGCGCCGTGTACTTGACCCACGCGCGCCCCTCGGCCATCCAGACCCACAGCGCCAGCACCAGCGTAAAAATCGAGACCGTGCCGGCGATCGCGCGATGGCCCCACTCGAAAAGCACGCCTGCGCCCCACGCTCGCGGTATCAGACGGCCGGCGTCGAGCGGCCACGACGGCACCGCCATCGCGGAGCCGGTCGAGGTCACCAACCCCCCGGCGAAAACCAGCACGAGGGTCGCGGCGGCGGCCAGGATGGCGAAGCGATGGAGCGCCACCGGCGCGGCGGGCACGCGGCCCACTTCGCCGGGAGCTTTAAAGTCAGACCTCGTCGTCTTCGAGAAGGCGTTCACGTTAATCCATACTCATCCAATGCCATGTAAGCGGTCCCCAATGAGCTGCGCGACGGGACCCCAAACACTGGAAGTTCGAACAATACTTGAGTCGAAAAACCATCCAAGCCCAAGCACGATAGCAACCCGCGCGGACGCTTGCCAAGTTCCTTGATGGCCCCGTCGCCCGGCCCCGCGCCGCCTCTTTGCGGGCTGCCATCAGCGGCCTCCCGCAACCAGCGCCGTATCATCCACGGCGTGCAAGGTATCCGGTTACCGAAGGCGGCTCAATGCCGTGCGCCGTGCAAGCCGGCCGCATGATCGAGAAGATCGGCGGCACCAGCAGGATGCGCGCGGAACCGCAGCCAGCGAATCGAGGCGCCATACCAGCCCCGGCCAGGCGCCGCCAGCGGCCGCCGCTCTCGTGGTGAGCATCAGGCGCCGGGGCCACGAAAGGTTTGGCGAAAGGTTTGGCGCGGCGGCGGCTTTGCGATAGTAACTCGATTGCCAGATGTATGGCGCGGAGGTCAAGCGGGGTGAACAATTTCGCGACTTTGGCCGAGGCCTTCAGCGCGCAAGCTGAAAGATTCGGCGAGCGGGTATTTCTCAAGGATAAGGTCGGCAAGGCCTGGCGCGACCATTCCTGGAGCGAGGTTGCGGATGAGGCCGGGCGCCTGCGCGCCGGCCTGCTCGGGCTCGGGCTGGAGGCCGGTGATCGTATCGCGATCCTGTCGGATAATTGTCCGCGCTGGGTGGTGGTCGACCAGGCGGCGCTCGGGATGGGCGCGGTGGTAGTGCCGTTGTACACCACCAGCGGCCTCGAAGAGACCCGCCACATCCTCGCCGATTCCGCCGCGCGCCTGGTCGCAATCAATGGCGATGCGGCGCTGGCCAAGATCGTGGAGCTGGCGCGGCAATTACCGGACCTCGAGGGCGTCATCCAGATGACCCCCTCCGCGGGCGCGCCCCCGTCCTACGGCGCGATGGGCAAGCTCAGGATCCTTACCTTCTCCCAGGTGAGCGCCCACCAAGCGGCGCCGCCGCTGGCCGGCGCGCGCGAGGACCTGGCGACGTTGATCTACACCTCGGGCACCACCGGAGCATCCAAGGGCGCGATGCTCACGCATGGCAACCTGCTGGCCAATAGCGAATCGTCGCAGGCCGCGCTCGATCTCAACGAGCAGGACATGACGCTGTCATTCCTGCCGATCGCCCATTCATTCGAGCGCACGGCCGGCTACTACACGGTGGTGCTGGCGGGCGGCACGATCGCGTACGCCGAGGGACTGGGCCAGATCGCGCAAAATCTGCCCGAAGTGAATCCAACCATCGTGCTCACCGTGCCGCGGGTGCTGGAGGCCGTCTACACGCGCGTGATGCGGACGGTGGAGGCGGCCTCGGGCGTGCGGCGCGCGCTGTTCAAGGCCGCGGTCGCAACCGGCGCGCGCGCGGCCGCGTATCGGCACGCGGGACGGCGCGTGCCCGGCCATTTGGGGGCCCCGATGGGGCTGTTTCGCAGCCTGGTGTTCGCGCGCATCCGGGCAATCTTCGGCACCCGGCTGCGCTATCTCATCTCGGGCGGCGCGCCGCTGCCGCGCGAGATCTTCCGCTTCCTCGCCGCCGCCGAAGTCCCGATCGTCGAGGGCTACGGGCTGACCGAAGCCTCGCCGGTGGTCTCGGTGAACCTGCACGGCCACACGCGAATCGGCACAGTGGGCCGCGCGATCAGAGACGTCGAGGTCCGCACCGCGCCCGACGGCGAGTTGCTGGTGCGCGGGCCCAATGTGATGCGGGGCTACCACGGGCTGGAGGCCGAGACCCGCGAGGCGATTGACGCCGACGGATGGCTCCATACCGGCGACATCGCGCGCATCGACGACGACGGCTACATCGCCATCACCGACCGCAAAAAGGAAATCATCGTGCTCTCAGGCGGCAAGAACATCTCGCCGGCCAATTTGGAAAACCGCCTCAACTCCGACCCGGCGATCGCGCAAGCCTGCGTGATCGGCGATCGGCGCAAGCATCTGGCCGCCCTGCTGGTGCCCGACTTCGAGTACCTGGCCACCCAGCCCGCGTTCAAGCTGATCGCGATGCGCCCGCCCGAGCAAGCGGTGGCCGATCCATCGTTGCGCGCCTTCTTCCATGCGCGCGTGCACGAGCTTAACAAGGGACTGTCGGACGTCGAGACGATCGTCGCCTTCGCGCTGCTGGCGCACCCGTTCAGCCAGGACAACGGCGAGCTTACGCCGACGCTCAAGCTGCGGCGCAAGGTGGTGGGCGAACACTACCGCGACGTGATCGAGTCGATGTACGGAGCGTAGCCGTAGCGAGGCGCGAACGAATCACTTGACCAGGTAATAGTCGATGGTCGAGACCAAGCGCACCTTCTTCTCGACCGCGGCGCGCTCGTCGGCGGGGCCGGTGGTTTGGCGGTCGCGGCTCATCACTTGGAAAACGCCCTGGCTGGCGCGCCGGATTGCGCCGAGGTGGCTGTTGGAGTCGGCCGCGAACTGCTGCGCCACGGCGCGCGCGCTCTTGGTCGCCTGCGCCAGCATCGCGGGCCGCATGTCGCCCAGGCGGGTGAACAGGTAGGCCGGGTTGGCGGCGCCGTTCTCGATCGGCCGCCCGTCGAGCACCACGCCCTGCCGAATCAGCTCGCCGGTCATCTGGCTCGCCTGGCGCACCGCGTCGACCTTGGGGGTGCGAATCTCGAAGCCCGCGGTGATCACGTAGCGCTGCGCGGCCTCGACGTTGGGCGGCCCCGTCAGGTTGGCGAACCGGTCGTCGACGCGGGTCGGCAGGGGTCCGATCTCGCGGCCGGTGAAGCCCGACTTGGCGATGAAGGCGCGCACCAGATCCCGCTCGTGCTCGCAGGCTGCGCTGACCGCGCTGACATCGGCGCCGGTCGCACTGAAGCTCAAGGTCCATACCGCGAGGTCGGCCTTGACGTCGCGTTCGGCCAGCCCCTTGACGCTGACGTAGCGCTCGGCGCGCCGTCCCTGGTAAAAGCCCCGACCGACGAAGTAGCCACCCAACGCCGCGCCGGCGCCGATCAACAAGCCGAGGATCACCGCGGCGGGAAACGAGACCGTACCACGTTCCATCTTTTTCACTTTTTCGCAGACTCATCCGCCGCCGCCGGCACGCCCGCGGCGCGGCCCAAAAGGTAAGCAGCACAAGGGCCGTTGATGAACGGCCCGTGCGGGATCACGTTCGAGCACCGGGCGCCGGGCGGCAATCAGCTCCGCGAGTTCTCGTCATTTTCGAGGGCGAGGATCGCGTGAATCGTGACCAGGCGCCTGACCACGTAAGAGCGCTTGCCGCGCGGCGTCTGGACCTCAATGTCGTCCTGCTCGGCCTTGCCGATGAGCCCCCGCCCCAGTGGCGAGGAGAGCGAGATGCGGTTGGCCGCGCCATCAACCTCCTCCGGCACCACGATCTCGTACTCGACCATGACGCTTTCGTCGAGGTCTTCGAGTTCGACCCGGCTGCCGAGGCCCACGGTGTCGCGCGGAATCGCGTCGAGGTTGATCCGCGCAAGCTCGGCGACCCGCTCCTCGAGGTTGGCCAGGCGCGCGCGCAGAAATTCCTGGCGCTGCTTGGCCATCGCCCACTCGGCGTTCTCCGAGAGGTCGCCATGAGCGCGCGCCCGCTCCAACTCCTTGGGCAATTCCACGGTCAGCTCGCGCTTGAGATTTTCCACATCCTTGCGCAGCCGCTTGACTACTGGAAGTTCAGCCATTGCTCTCCTGAAGACGCGACCGTCGAATTGTAAAATCCCGCGCGCCGGCGCCGCGGGCGCGGCTAGTCGGCCACGATCGAGGTCAGACTGCGATTAACTCCGGGCACGCTCTGGATCTTGTGCACCACCAATTCGCCCAGCGCGGAGACGTCGCTCGCCTCGGCCACCGCGATGATGTCGTGCGGGCCGGTGACCGCGTGGGCGCTGGAGATACCCGCCACCTGCCGGAGCTTGGTTGCAACTTCCCTGGCCTTGCCCGGCGAAGTGTCGACGAGGATGAACGCTTTGACCGACATTTGCTCTCCTCCCTGGCGAATTTTGCTCGCGAAGGTTTGCCCGGCTGATTTTTTTCATCCATCGCGCGGCGCCACTGCGCGCCTGCGGCTTTGCTAGCGCGGCGGCGGCGGAATCGCGACGCCCTGTTCGTTGTACAGATAAAAGCCACGGCCGGCCTTGCGTCCCAGATAGCCGGCGTCGACGTATTTCTTGAGCAGCGGACACGGCCGGTACTTGTCGTCGCCGAACGTGCGATGCATCACCTCCATGATCGCCAGACAGGTGTCCAGCCCGATAAGGTCCGCCAGCTCCAGCGGACCCATCGGCTGATTGGTGCCGAGCTTCATCGCGATGTCGATATCGCTGACTCCGCCGACGCCCTCGTACATCGTATAGATGGCCTCGTTGATCATCGGCAGCAGGACGCGGTTGACGATGAAGCCGGGAAAGTCCTCGGCGGTCATGGTGGTCTTGCCCAGCCGCTCGGCCAGCGTGCGGGTTTGCTCGAAGGTCTCCTGCGCGGTCGCCAAGCCGCGGATGATCTCGACCAGCTTCATCGCCGGCACCGGATTCATAAAGTGCATCCCGATAAAACGCGGCGCGCGGCTGGTCCGCGCGGCCATCCGGGTGATCGAAATCGACGAAGTGTTGGAGGCGAAGATCATCTCGGGCGGGCAGATCTTGTCCAGCTTCTGGAACAGGCTGATCTTGGCCTCCTCCTTCTCGACCACCGCCTCGATCAGGAAATCGACGCCGCCGAGGTCCTCCAGCCGCGTGGTGGTCTTGATGCGGCTGAGCACGCGGTCACGCTCCTCGGACTTGACCCGGCCGCGCTTGACCATCCGATCGAGGTCGCGTCCGATGTTCTCCGTTCCGTGCCGGCACAGCTCCTCGCTGACGTCGTGGATCAGCACCTCAAGTCCCGCCTGTCCCGCGACCTCGGCGACGCCGCCGCCCATCTGTCCCGCTCCCACGATGCCCAGTCTGCTAACCGCCATCAGTCCCTCCCCATCGGCGCGTACCGCTCCCACCGAAACTCCCGCGCAACGGATTCCCAGTCAAGGCGTCCCCGGTGGTTTCTCTCCGACTCGCCACGTACCCTCGCCACCGTTCGCCCGCATCGTACGCCGGACCCGGCGCACGTCCTCGGGCGACTGCCGACCCGGCATCCCCAGCCCGCGCATCAGAACATTGGTCATGTCCGAGGTCAGCCGGTCGCGCAAGGTCGGCTCCTCTCCCATCTGGGCGTCCAGCACCCGGTCGACCTGGTCCTGCGTCAACCCTGCGGCGGCAAAAATATCCACCAACCCGACCAGTCCCACCGCGCCGCCCGACTGCTCGACGATCCCAATGATCCTGGCGCATACCGGACAGGTCCGGCGAAGCAGTCCGGCCCTTTGCCGGCAATAGAGACAGCGCATCGTCGTCCTGTTCTTGAGACTTTGGCCTTGCGCCTAGTACTTGCACCCTTTGGGCTGCGACAAGCGGCCAAATCACAAATTTCTCCGGCCTGCTAAGCCACCAACCTCTCAAAGTGATAGAGCGGGCGCACGCGCCCGCCACAGGCCCGCTGCCCCGCTCTGCTTCCGAAATTACACCGGCTCATCGGGTGCGGCAAGTCGTTTTTCCCGCGCGTGCGGCTATCGCGCCTTGACATCACGAGGGTCGGCATACTAACCTCTCTAATTGAGAATCAATTTCAATTAAGCAGCCGGAGTTTCCCCGTGCCCACCGTTTTACCTTACTTTTTGTATTCCCTCAGTATCGTAGTGCGCGAGGGCTCGGAAGCCCTGCTGGTAATCATCGCACTGCTCGCCGCCGTGCGCGAGGCCGGGCAGGAGCGGCACGCGCGCGACATTTATGCCGGTGGCCTGCTCGCCCTCGCACTAAGCCTCGCCCTGGCTTGGGCGGTCAACCATCTCATCGCCGACAACACCAGCGACACCTTGGAGGGCGTTTTCCAGTTGTTCGCCGCAGCGACGCTCTTTTACGTAAGCTTGTGGCTGACCGCGCGCGGGCAGAACGACCGCTGGCGCACCTTCCTGCACAACAAGGTCGAAGCGTCGCGCGACGCCGCGGGGCCGTCACTCGCGCTCGGGTTGACGGCGTTTTTGGCCGTGATGCGCGAGGGCGCCGAAACCATCGTGTTCTTTCAGGCCCTGCTAGCCGGCGCAACGGAAACCGTCGAGCGCCATGCGGTGGCGGCGGGCCTGCTGGCCGGCGCGGTGGCGCTGGCCGTGATCTTCGTGGTGCTGCGCAAGGCCGCCTTCCGGATCCCCTTGGGCTCGTTCTTCACCGCGACCTCCGCGCTGCTCTACGCGCTGGCGGTGATCTTCGTCGGACAGGGAATCGCGAGCTTCCAGGAGTCGGGCGTGATACATGCGACCTTCGTCGATCATGTGCCAACGATCCAGGTGCTGGGGCTCTTTCCCACCGTGCAGACGCTTGCCGCGCAGGCCGCGATGCTGATGCTGGCGGCGCTGGTGATGTTCGTGTCGAGGCGGCGCAAGGGGACTGGTGCGCAGGCGCCGGCCAACGTCGGTGAGCCCGCCAATGCGGGCGGCGAGATCCGCGCGCGCATCGCGTAAGCCGCCGCGCCAGTTTCTCCGCGCCCTATTCATAAAGGGGCTGCTCGTGAAGCCCTTTTATTTCGCATCGTGCTTCCCGCTGTTGCCCGAACCTTGCGAAAGCTATAGCCAGTTGGTCCTGAGGAACGCGCGCAGTGCCACCACTTTCTAATGACCCGGCCTCCGGGAGGACCGCCGGCGAAACCGCGGCGGCGAGACCCACGCCGGCGCCCGCGCAAGTGCCGCCACGGGGCATCGTCGATTTCCTATGGGGCGCGGCCGCGACGGCGTTGGCGGTGCTCTACACGACGGTCCTCGCGTCCTGCGCCGCAATCGTCAGTCTGTTCGGCCACCCCCATCTGGTCACGCCCATCAGCCGGCTGTGGGGATGGCTGATCATGCGAACCTGCGGCGTCAAGGTTGAAATCGAGGGCTTGGCGCATCTCGACGGCCTCAGTTCGTACGTTTTGGTCTCCAACCATCAGAGCTTCTTCGACATCTTCGCAATCTGTGCCTGGATGCCCGGCGAGCCACGTTTCGTGGCCAAGCAGGAGCTCGGGAAAATCCCGGTGCTCGGATTCGCGATGCGGCACTCGGGACACATCATGATCGACCGCACGCGCGGCGGGCAGGCGATCCGCCGGGCGCTCAAGATGGTGCGCGAGGGCTATTCAATCGTGGTGTTCGCTGAGGGCACCCGCTTCAGCGACAACTGCGTCCATCCGTTCAACGACGGCGCGGCGTGGCTCGCGATCGCGATGCGGCAGAAATGCGTGCCGATGGCGATCAGCGGGACGGCGAGTTTCTTTCCGCGCGGCGCGCGAATCGTGCGGCCGGGGCGGCGAATGCGGATGGCGATCGGGCCGGCGATCGAGACCGCACACCTGCGCGGCGCCGACCGCGAGGCGCTGACGCGCCAGCTCGAAGAGAGCGTACGCGCGCTGTTCCGCAGCGAAGTGTAGGCGGCGAACAGGCGCATTTTAAGCAGCGGCGCGGCGGAGGGTTGGTGAAAAGGACGCGGCGTACCAGTTCGGGTGCCACCTACGCGACGCCGTCAAGCCTTGCGATCGAAAATGTACAGCGGCACCTGGTTGGCGATCCTGGGATCGAGCGCAAGCACGCGGCGCCCCTGATCGATCCTTGGCGGCGGAGGCTCGATCCCCGCCCGCTTGAGCGCGGCCGCCACCTGTCCGACATCCTCCGCCTCCAGCCACAGGCCCGACAACCCCTCGCCACTCGAGCCGGTCGCCGCCACCGCCGCGGCGCCCGCGACCAGGCGGATTTCCGCGCCGCCCACCTTGAGCGTAACGCTATCGGCCGCGGAACCGGGCTGCAAATCGAAGCCGAAGTTTTGCCGGTAGACCCTTACCGCGTCGGCCAGATCGGCCGTCGCAACCTCGAGCGTGTCGAGCCGCTTTAACAGTGCCACCGTTTCACCATCGCCGGGCGCGCGGCGCAGATCATCCTTTCCCGGGCGCCATCGTGAAGTCCACCGTGACCGTCTTGCCCGGCTCGACCGTGACCTTGCGCGTCTCGGTGCCGAGCTTTTCCTGCCACACCGCGAGCGTGTAGGTCCCGGACGGAACGTCCCTGATCGTGAAATGGCCGGCGGCGTCAGTCACCGAATAATATGGATTGCCCGCTACGAACCACCATCCATGCATCCAGTTGTGCGCGTCACAACCCACGCCGATCAACTCGGCGTCCTTTACTGGCAGCTCGATCACCCGCTTGAAGGGCGGCTGTGCTATATCGAGCGCGGGGTTGCGCCTGGACTCGGTGCGGACGCTGTGCAGGATGCCGTCGGAGTTGATGACATCGACCGTGCTGCCGGCCGGAAAGGCGAGCACATGCGGCCTGTAGTCGCAATTCTTCTGGTCGAACTTTACGTGCTTGAGCGGAATCAGCGGCGCGCCCCTGGCAATGTCCGGGAGGCTGACGACGGCGTTGGCGATCCCGCCGCCGGCGGCCACCATCAGGCTTTCGTCGTAGTGCGGCACGGCGCCGCATACTTCGCGATCCTTGCTGATCTCGACCGGCTTGCGCGCGGGCGGCGCGCCGTTGAATTTGACCGTGCCGCTGATCGTGCCGCCGTCCTTGACGGTCTCGGCCTGATAGGCGCGCGCGCTGGCCGCAAGCATCAGCAATACGATGGCGGCCGCGGCACTGCGGGCGATAGCTAAGTGGTGGATGCGTGGGCTCATGGCGAAGCAGGCGGCCGGAGCGCCGGGCCTACAGCCTGATTGTATGCATCGCGGATGCGCCGTGCGAGGCTTCGGGCCAGCGGCGCGCGGCCGGCAGCCCAACCAAGCCGCGCCAAGCCTGCGCTAGGCCGCCTGCTTGGTTGCGATCACGACGCGATGGAACGAAAAGCGCGCGATGCGTTCGTTGCGCTCGACGCGGATCTTATGGCCGTCGAGCACGTCGCTGACGCGCAGCCGCGTGGTCCATCCCAGATGCTTGGTCAGCGGGTTGGCAACCCATACCAGCGAGTAAAGCAGCGGGTTCTCGCTCGCGAAATGATTGACGTGGACGATCTGGCCGCCCGGCTTACACACCCGCACCATTTCCTGCATCATGCGCAGCGGGTCGGGCACCACCGTCATCACGTGAAAGCTCATCACCCAATCGAAGCTATTGTCGGGAAACTCGAGATTGAGCGCATCGCCCTGGCGGACCTCGATATGGTTCCAGCCGTTATCGCGGGTCTTCTTGATCGCGTGCGCCAGCATGTCGGCGGAGGGATCGATGCCCACGACCTTGACGTAAGGCGGATAGGCGTCAAGCGAAATCCCGGTGCCGACGCCAACTTCAAGCACCTGCTGGCTAGGCCGCAGGTTGAGCTGGTCGATTATCTCGTGTTCGTGGTCGACGAAGATACGGCCGAAAGTGTGGTCGTAAAAGCGCGCCAGATCGGAATAGACGCGGCTCTGATGCGGTTCGCTCATTGATTATGAAACCTCACACCTGTCCGTGGCCTGGACCGCGCTTGCACGGATACGGCGTGCGCGGCCCGCCACGCCCCCAACTTTGCTCATCCAGCCGCTAGGCTGCCGCGTTGATGCCCCGCATCTGGCGCTTGAAGGAGGCGATGTCGCGCTTGCGAAAGCGCCACTGCCGTCCCTTCTTGAAGGCGGGCAGAATATTGCGGCGCGCGAATTCGTTGACTGTATCGGGGCTCAGATCCAGCAGAAAGGCCACTTCCCGAGAGTTCAAAAGCACGTCGTCTTTGTCTGTCATTGGTCGTGCTCTAGGCTCGCGGTATTTAATACGCCCCTTCCGTTAAGTCAATGCATTGTGGCAAAACGCCCCGCGCACCGCCATCATGCCCAAACAATCGCCTGGCCCGGCCAATTCGCGTTGCACAATCAGCATATCATAAGATTCATTAGACGCTTATAGTGCTCAGACGCCTCATCGATATCAAGTAATCATACCACGCCCGCGTCACCACGAAACATGAGAAGACACCGGTCAACACGCCCACGCACAGCGTGACCGCGAAGCCTTTGACTGGCCCGGTGCCGAACTGGAACAGGATCAGGCCGGCCACGAAAGTCGAGATGTTGGAGTCGCGGATCGCCGACCACGCCCGCTCGTAACCGAGGCGGACCGCCTCGCGCGGCGTCTTGCCCAGGCGCAACTCCTCGCGCATCCGTTCATTGACCAGCACGTTGGCGTCGACCGACATTCCAAGCGTCAGCACGATGCCGGCGATTCCGGGCAGCGTCAGCGTCGCCTGCATCGCCGCCATCACGCAGATGAGCAGCAGGATGTTGAGCGAGAGGCCGAAGTCGGCGAGCACGCCGGCGCCGCTGTAGTACACGGCCATGAAGATCAGCACGAGCAGCGCGCCGACCACGAACGACAACTCGCCCTCGCGGATCGAGTCGCGCCCGAGCGACGGTCCGACCGTGCGCTCCTCGATAATCTCGACCGGCGCCGGCAATGCGCCCGAGCGCAGCACGATCGCGAGTTCGTGCGACTCGTCGTAGGTGAAGTTGCCGGTTATCTGCACGCGGCCGCCGGGAATCGGCTCCTTGATGACCGGAGCGGAGTATACGATGTTGTCGAGCACGATCGCGATCTTGCGGCCGACGTTGGCGGAGGTGATCGCGGCGAAGATCTCCGCGCCGCGCTGGTCGAGATCGACGGTAACGTAGGGGCCTTCGAGCTGGCCGCCGGGACGCACGCGCGCGTCGGTGATGGTGTCACCGGTCAGCAGCACCGGGGTCTCGACCAGGTAGGGCTCACGGCCGCCGCGGCTGGCCGGGCCGTAAAGAATTTCGTCACCCGGCGGAGGGCCGTCGCGCAGCGCATCGGAGACCGAATGATTGTCGTCGACCAGCTTGAACTGGAGCACGCCGGTCTTGCCGATCAGCTCCTTGGCGCGCTCGGGGTCCTGGATGCCCGGGAGCTGTATGAGGATCTCGTCGTTGCCCTCCCGGGCGATGGTGGTCTCGCGCACCCCGAGCTGATCGATACGATTGCGGATGGTCTCCAGCGCCTGCTCCATCGCGTTGCGGCGTACCTGGTCCAGCTCCATGGGCCGGTAGGTCAGCTTGTAGGTTGGCCCGGCATCACTCGAGTTCGGCGCCAGCCCGATGACCATGTCGGAAAACATCTTGCCCGCCAGGTCGAGGAAGGCCGTTCGCTCGCCGGCGCTCGGCAGCGTCACCAGCACCGCGCCCGAGGGATCCTGGGTGACGCTCTTTACATCGAGCTTGTTGCGCTTCATCTCCTGCTTGACGTCGTCGCCGACGCGGCGTAGCTGATTTTTGACCGCGTCGTCGAGTTTGACCTCGAGCAAGAGATGGGTGCCACCCTGGAGGTCGAGGCCCAACTGGATCTTGGGCGTCGGAATGTCGCTGGTCCACCAGTCGGGCAACCCCACGTTGGCGCTGGGCAGCAGGATCAGCACGGCCAGCACGGTCAGCGCCGCGGCCAGGTAAAGGCGGGTGAGTCCGCTGCCGCCGGTGAAGTGCAGCCACAGAAAGGCCACGGCCACCGCGAGCAGGATGACTATCGGTATGAAATCGGCGTTTGCGTTTTCCACGTGAACTCCGCGAAGCTTTCGTACCCGGGATGCGCGCCCCTTATTGCTCCGGCTTCTCCTTCTTGCCGGCCGAGGGCTTGCCGTAGCTGGAAACCCCGGCTATCTGGCCGCGCTCGACCCGCACGCGCACATTCGGCGCAATCTCCAAGGTCACCAGTTTGTCGCCGATTTCATTAATCCGACCCAAAAGGCCGCCGGTGGTCACCACTTCGTCGTTGCGCTTGAGCTTGGCGAGCATCTCGCGATGCTCGCGCGCCTTGGTGGTCTGCGGGCGCAGAAAGAACCAGTAGAACGCCACGATCAGCAGAGCGAACGGCACTCCCGGGCCGTACAGGAGCTGGTCGATCATTGAGGGCTGTGCGCCCGCCGCGGCGCCGGTCGAGCTTTGCGCCCACGCGATTCCTTCAAAAAACATCGGTTGCTCTTTTACCTTTTACCCTTGCTCCGCGCTCCGCCCACCGCCAAGCCGCGCCAGCATCCCGGCCGCGAACTCCCGGTAAGTGCGTGATGCGATAGCAGCTTGCATCCCGGCCATCAAGCGGGCGTAGAAGTGGAGATTATGTTCCGTTAGCGCGCGCGCCGCCAGAATCTCGCCCGAAATATATAGATGGCGCAGGTACGCCCGGCTTAGCTTCGCGCAGGTGCGGCATCCGCATTCCGCCTCCAGCGGCCGGGGGTCGCGGGCGTAGCTGGCCTGCTTGATCGAGATGCGGCCGTCGCTCGTGAACACGCTGCCGTTGCGCGCGTTGCGCGTCGGCAACACGCAATCGAACAGGTCGTAGCCCATCCCCACCGCCGCCACCAGGTCCTCCGGCGTGCCGACGCCCATCAGGTAGCGCGGGCGCATGGCCGGCAGCAGCGTCGCGCTCAGCGCGGCCATTTCGAGCATCCGCTCCTTCGGCTCGCCCACCGCCAGGCCGCCCGCCGCGAAGCCGTCGAATGGCATCGCGGTTATTTGCGCGGCGCCCTGGCGCCTAAGCTCGGGATAGACGCTGCCCTGGATTATGCCGAACAGCGCCTGATCCGAACTGCGCCGCGCCGCCACGCATCGCTCGGCCCATCGCGCCGTCAACTCGAGCGAGGCCTGCGCGCGCGCGCGATCGGCCGGATACGGCGTGCACTCGTCGAGCGCCATCATCAGGTCCGAGCCGATCTGCTCCTGGATTTCGACCGCGCGCTCCGGCGTCAGCTTGAACTCGGAGCCGTCGAGGTGCGAGCGAAAGCGAATTCCCTCCGGGCTTACCGCGTTGAGCTTGGCCAGGCTCATCGCCTGGAAGCCGCCGGAGTCGGTCAGCACGGCGCCGTCGAAGCCCATGAAGCGCCCTACCCCGCCCAGTTCCTCGATAAGCCCGGCGCCGGGACGCAGCGCGAGATGGTACGTGTTGGCGAGCACCAGCCGATAGCCCAGGTTCCACAGCTCGTCGGGCCCCATCGCCTTGACTGCGGCGCGCGTGCCGACCGGCATGAAGGCCGGGGTCGCGACCTCGCCATGCGCGGTGGCGAGACGGCCCATCCGCGCGTCGCCGTCGCGCGCGAGCAGTGCGAAGCCAAAGGCCGGCGCCGCGATCTTGTCGTTCACAGGATCGCCACCCTCGCGCTCACAGGATCAGCATCGCGTCGCCGTAGCTCAGAAAGCGGTAGCGATGGCGCATCGCTTCGCGGTAGGCGCCGAGGATCTCCTCACGCCCCGCAAACGCCATCACCATCGCCAGCACCGTCGAGCGCGGCATATGGAAGTTGGTCACCATCGCGTCGATCGCCCGGAAACGCCAGCCCGACGAGATGAAAAGCCCGCTTGTGCCCTCGGCGTCGCCGGTTATCGCGTGGGATTCGAGCGCGCGCACGCTGCTGGTGCCGACCGCAATCACCCGAGCGCCGGTGCGCCGCGCGAGCGCCAGCGCCTCAAGCGTGGCCGGGGCGATCGTATACCACTCGGCCTCCATCGTATGCGCTTCGACCTGCGCCGAGCGCAGCGGCGTGAAGGTGCCGGGCCCGATGTGCAGCGTGACGAACGCCGTGCGCACGCCGGTAGCGGCCAGCCTGGCGAGCAGATCCCGCGTGAAGTGCAGTCCGGCCGTCGGCGCGGCCACCGCGCCCGGCCGCGCGGCGAAGACGGTCTGGTAATCCTCGCGGTCGGCCGCGCGCGGCTCGCGATGGATATAGTGCGGCAGCGCCAGCGTGCCGGCGCTCTCCAGGATGGCTTCGATGGGCAGCGAATCGTCGCTCACGATAAGCGGACGGCCGGGACGCTGATAGCCGGCGATACGCAGCGCATGGCCGTCGTCGAGCATCAGCCGCGTGCCCTCGCGCAATCCGCGATGGCCCCTTATCAGCGCGAGCCACGCGCCGGCCGGCTCGCCGGCCGGCCGCACCATCAGCAGCTCGACCGCTCCGCCGGTCGGCTTGCGCGCGAACAGCCGGGCCGGAAACACTCGCGTATCGTTGAGCACCAGCAGGTCGCCGTCGCGTAGAACCCCGCCGAGCTTGTAGAAACGCGAGTGCTCGATTGTGCCTGAGCGGCGGTCGAGCACCATCAGGCGCGCCTCGTCGCGGCGCTCAAGCGGCTCCTGCGCGACCAGCTCGGGCGGCAGATTGTAGTCGAGTTCGGTTAGACGCATCCCGCTGGCGCGCGGCCAAAAAATCGCGCCGGCGCCACCGAACAAAATATCATCCGCCAAAACGCCGCGATACGCGGCCAGCGGGCAACGTTCGCGCGGCGCCAGAGTATGCGCCAATCACGCGATGCGCAGGACAATCTTGCCGAAGTGCTCGCTCGCGGCCATCATGCGATGCGCGTCGGCCACGTTCGCCATCGGCACGGTCTTGTAAATCGGCGGGCGCAAGCGGCCCGCTTCGAGCGCCGCGCCGAAACGTTCGAGCAGCGCGGCGACGATTTGCGCCTTCTCCTGGGCCGGGCGGCTGCGCAGCGTCGAGCCCATCAGCTTGAGATGGCGCCGCAGCACCACGTTAAGATCGATCTCGGCGCGCGCGCCCTTCATCAGGCCGATCAGCACCAGCCGCCCGCCCGGCGCCAGCGCTTCGAGATTCGGACCGAGGTAGGCCGCGCCGATACTGTCGAGGATAACGTCGGCGCCGCGTCCGTTGGTGGCGGTCCTGACCGCGGCCGGGAACGGCCCCGCGTTGTAGTTGATCGCGGCGTCGGCGCCGAGCTTCAGGCACTGCGCGCACTTGGCGTCGCTGCCTGCGGTCACGATCGATCGCACTCCGGCCTCCCGGCACAGCAGAATCGACGCCGTGCCGACGCCGCTGCCGCCGCCATGCACCAGCACCGCCTCGCCCGGCTTCGCCTCGGCGAGCATGAAGATGTTGAGGAAGGCGGTGAGAAAGACCTCGGGAAAGGCCGCGCCTTCCTCGTCGCTCATGGCGGCCGGGATCTTCATCGCCGAACCGCTATCCACGGCCGCCAGTTCGGCGTAGCCGCCGCCCGCCAGCAGAGCCATCGCACGCTCGCCGACGCGCCATCCGCTGACCCCGGCGCCGACCGCGGCGACCTCGCCCGCGCATTCCAGCCCCATGATTTCCGGAGCGCCCGGCGGCGGCGGATAGAAGCCCTGGCGCTGCATCAGGTCGGCGCGATTGAGCCCCGCGTACTTCACCCGGATCAGCAACTGGCCCGGCCCGGCCTGGGGATCGGCGGCCGCGCCGATTTTGAGCACACTCTCGTCGCCCGGCTTCTCGCAGATTACCGCCTTCATCGCTGGCACATCCTCCACCGCGGCGCGGAGCCGAGGCCCGTGCCGCGCACAAACCCGGAGAGGTCCGCCCTGGACCCGCTCCGGAAAACAAAATCGCCGACGCCGCTAGGTTAGATCTTATAATCGATGACCGTCACGCCGACGTTCTGGAAGTTGGTCATCTCCTCGAGGACCGGTGAAGCGCCCTCCAGTCCGACCGTGCCGGTGATCATCGCCTTGGGATTGAGCTTCTTGGCCTCGACCATCTGGAGCATCCCGGGGTAGCGCGTCGATTGCATCCCGAGCGTGCCGATCATCTGCAATTCCATAAACACTATCCTGTCGATCGGCACCGCGACCTCGCCCTTCTCGGCCTGCGTGGTGAGTCCGATCTGGAGATGGCGCCCCTGCTTGCGCAGGCTGTTGATCGAGTTGCGGCAGGTGGCCGCGGCGCCCAGCGCGTCGATCGAGACATGCGCGCCGCCCTTGGTGATGTCCATGATCGCCAGCGCCGGGTCGCCGGCCTTGGCATTGACGATGTGGCTCGCGCCGACCGACTTCGCCAGTTCGAGCTTGCGTCCGTCGAGGTCAACCGCGATAACGTTGGCGCCGATCGCCGACGCGATCTGGATCGCCGCAAGTCCGATTCCGCCGCAGCCGTGCACCGCGACCCATTCGCCCGGCCGCACCTGCGCACGGTCGACGATCCCGTGGTACGAGGTCATGAAGCGGCAGCCGAGCGAGGCGCCTTCGAGAAAGCCCACCGCGTCCGGCATAAGAACCAGGTTGAGGTCGGCGAACGGGATGCCGACGTAGGCGCCGTAGCCACCATGGTAGGTCACGCCGGGGATGAGCGGGGTGTTGCAGATGTTGGAGTTGCCGCTGCGGCACAGCTCGCAGGTGCCGTCGCCCTGGCTGAACGGCACCAGCACGCGGTCGCTCTGCTTGAAGTCCTTGACCTCCTTGCCGACTTCCTCGACCACGCCGCAGAACTCGTGCCCCATGACCATCGGCATCGACGGCGCGAGTCCGAGCCACGTCCAATCGCCCGACCACAGATGCCAGTCGGAGCGGCAGATCCCCTCCGCGGCGGTCTTGATGATCGCGCCATTGGGCGGACACTGCGGATCGGGCATGTCCCTGACGACCAGCGGTTTGCGGATGCCTTCCATTACCGCGGCTTTCATTGCGTCCTCCTTGAAAAGAGCCCCGCGCGCCAGCCTCCGGTTAGCCTAAAGTCCTTCTCGCGTAAAGTCCTTCTCGCGTCAACCGTTTTTCATCCGCTGGCCTTTATGCCGATTGTGCCGAAATCTAAAGGACCATAAATTTACGGCTCTTTCAAAAGCCCGATCGAAGACTAAGAACCGTGTGATGCCGCAGCACGAAAATGGGGAAACATTTCGGCCTGTTTAACGGGTCTTTCGCCCTTCGGTAAGAGCGTCATGATTTCCGGGACAGGCACGTTAGCGAGTTCCCCAGGTTCGAGCTTGTGAAGACCGCCGCCGTAAACCCTGCCCTCTCCGAGGAGCTGGTCTGGCGTGATTGCGTTGAGAATCGCCCAGACCCGACGAATCAGGGCAGGATCGCGCGCGAGCGCACGCGCGAGTACGCGGGTCGGGTACATGGCCAGATATACGTTGGCGACGGTCGCCTTGGAATTGTTGAGGATGAAGCGAAAAGGTCTTTTGCGATTGATGTCCGCGCGGCCGAGATAGGTGCAAACGATTGGGGGCGGGGGGCGATTTTCCTGACTGTACCAGAGGGCGCGGTGCCGACAGAGGTAGCGTTTGTGCAGACCGCGCGCCCTTCCCTCCTGGAGATACGCGTGAAGCTTGGGGAAGCGGTGTTCTATCTGGTCTTCCGTGAGTTGGAGGTCGAGCAGAAAGAGGCGCCGTTCGATATTAGCGGGATTGCCCTGGCTGTCAGCCTCTACTTCGTCCTTGGTGAGGTAGCGGGGACTTGGCAGGATAGGATGAAACACCTCAATGGGAAGTCCGCGAGCAGCGATTTCATCTTCGGATAGGATGAAATAGCGGTTGTCGCCGGTCGCAAGCCCGCGCTTGATGCGGAAGAAGTCGGAGATGGTCAGTACCGCGTCACGGTCCCTCACATCGGATGCGGGAAACCGGGTCCATTTGGGTTCGTGGAGAAGCGCGCGCGAGGGAATCTTGCGTGACAGCTTTGGCTCGGAAAGCGTACCGCCGAAGGTGAAGAGAACCTGGTGATCCTTGGGCGGTGCTGTGTTGCGGAACCAGACGACGGCGGACGACACGAGAGCGTCAGCAAACTGCAGGTCGTTGGGATCGAAGCGGTGGATGTGCAAGAGGGTGACGCGATCGAGAAGATACCGTTTGACGGCCTGGCCGTAGTTTACGTCCATAAACTCGCTTGGGATGAGCCACCCCGCGACGGCTCCATCGGCCATGCAGGCGTGCGACAGGAGAACAAAGTGGCAGTAGAGTCCGGCGAGGCCGCTGATCCTTATTCCGCTCGCCTGCAAGGTCTTGAGCTGAAGGCGGGCCTTCTCGCCGTTCTGCAAGTGATGGTGGCGCACATAGGGCGGGTTGCAGATGATCAGATTGAAGCGCGGCGTGGGCGGTACCTGGGTAAAGTCTGAGAGCTTGATCGCGAGGCCGGAATTTTTCCAAAGGTGCGCGGCCAGCGTGCCGTAGTGAGGGTCGATCTCGAAGCCAAGGGCTTCGGCTATTCGGTCTTTAGGGAAAACCCTCCGCAGCGCTGAGTAGAAAGAGCCCGTGCCAATCGCAGGATCGAGAAAGCGGGCCTTCTCTCTTCGCGGGAAGATGCGGTATGCGTACCGGAGAATGTCCAGCGCGAGAGCTGGAGGCGTCGAAAACTGGCCGAGACGGTTGCGCTCGGCCTGAGTTTTCTGGCTGTCGAGTTCAGCCTGAAGGGCGAGGCGTTGCTCTTCAAGCAGGTCGATCGTCTGGGGCACGGGCACGATCAGATTCCAAAAAACTTCAAGTCATCGATGCGGTGCTCCCACACCCAGTCGATGCCTTCGGCGGCTTCATAACCGAGATAGCCGCTATCAAAGTACCCGCAGAGAAAGAGATTGAACCTGACCTTCTTGCCATAGGTCGCGCGGAGCTGCACCATTTTTGTGGCCTCCTCCTTGCGGCGCTTGTTCGTGTTCGTGAAGTCACCAGCGGATTTAGCCTCAAAGAATAGAGGCAAGCCACCTTCCTTTGTGCTCTTGGGCATGATGACAGCGTCGATAGGAATATTAACGGATCGCTGGCCGTCCTGCTTGATCGGCACGTTCATCCTGAAGCTGAAGGTGCCAGGCGGCATGGCATCGAAGCGCGCGCCTTCTCCTGTCGCGAGCAGCTTGTAGTCTTGGCCTTCAAGCCAGGCCTTGATGGCTGCGAGCTGGCGCTTCTCCTGAGCATTGCGGATGATCGGATTGGCAACAGCGCCGCAGAGGCGGTCGGCGACGATTGTCGCGGCGCGGTAGGTTTCCATGTCGGTGGGCGGTTTCTTACGTCCAAGCCAGACGAATATGTCGGGGTCCGCCATCTTCTGGATGATTACAGCTATCTTCTTTAACTCGCGGGCGATGTCGGCGGCTGACATGCGGACCGGCAACCGCCTGTGCAGCTCCATAGACTTGACGAGGTTCGGAGAGACCCCGGCAAGCCCGATGAGACGATCCACGGCCAGAGGCGGACAGCTGGACATGCGCAGGGTCGGGAGAATTTCGGGGTGGGTCCGCATCACGGCTGGCTGGATGTTTGTCATGTGGCCGGTTGCGGCGAGCGCTGCCTCAACATTTTTCGTGGTTTGAATGCGAGTCTCACGGAAGGCTTTTGGTGCGAATTTCATAAACCAGCCATTGTACATATCGACCGATTTGGCGATGTCGGTTTTCCACTGCTGCGGCTTGTCAAGATTTACCGCCATCCGTACTCCAGGATCACACTCTACTTTTCATTCGGTTGGCGCCTCCGAGAGAATCTGGTTGTTACCTTAACCAGCGTTCCCTTGTTCCCCGTTTCATGCGCGCAGTTATGGCACACACTGGAACCAATGGCCAGAAACGCCGCTTGAAAGGCGCTGGGCTTTTCTTTGTCAGACACGGCTCGGGATAGGGAAATCCACTAATCGGACAGCCACGAACCCGGCTCCTCACCCCCCGCGATGAAATCCGCAGCGGCTCGCGAGCCGGAGTCTCGAAACCAACGTCGTAGGTCGGCAGGTCGTGGGCGCCAAGCGTTGAGGCGCTGGCCAGTGAAGAAATCGGAAACCTGCGAGGGGTTCGCCCCGCCCGCGGCGGGGCCGTGCTCGAACGGCCCTTACAACAGCAGGACCGTCGAACCGGCGGCGATCATGCCGCGAGCGCCGCCAGCGTGCGTTCGTAGCCCGCCAGGTCGGCCGCATCGACTTCCACGCGATGCAAGTCGGCGCCCGCCTCGGCCTCGGCCGCCAGCCGCTCGCGCGCCCCGGCCAGGTCGCCGACGTAGCCCATCTCGTCCAGCAGCCGGCGCGAAACCGCCTCGGTCCCGGCCTTCGAGCCGCCCGCCGCCCACGCCTCGCCGATCTTCCTCACGTCGTCGCCGAAGCCGAAGCGCGTTAGCTGCTCGGCATAAAAGGTCCCCATCCGCGCCGCATAGAACGACAACGTCCCAGCCTGCGCGGCGCGCGCGCGATCCGGATTGCTGGTCACGTGAATCGTGCTCGGCGACTTGACCGCGACCGATTTGGGATCGCGCCCGGCGCTCGCCGCCGCGGCGCGGAAATCGGCGATCGCTTGCTTGAGCCGCCCCAGCGGAATCATCACCGGCAGCCATCCGTCGGCCTTGTGCGCGGTAAACTCGACGCTCTTGCGGTTGAGCGACGCGATGTAGATCGGGATGTGTTTGCGCGGCGGCTCGAAACGCAGTGTGAACCCGCGCTTGAGCTTGAACAGCCGGCCCTCGTAGTTAAGCGGCTGCCCGGCCATCAACAGGTTGATGATATCGACGTACTCGCGCATCCGCGTGAGCGGCGGATTGAAAGCGACGCCATGGAAGTGCTCGATCACCTGCGGTCCGCTGGTGCCCAAGCCGATGATCATGCGCCCGCCGCTCAGCTCATCCAGCGTCGCGAAATGCTGCGCCAGCGCGCCCGGCGTCCGCGAATAGATGTTGACGATCGCGCTCGCCAGGGCGGCGCGCCTGGTATGCTCGGCGAGTAGCGTGAGCGTGGTAAACGCATCGCGGCCCCATGCCTCGGCGACCCAGATCGAATGCACGCCGGCCTCGTCGGCGGCCCGTGCCCGCTCGATCAGTCCCTTGAAGTCGGGCTTGCCCTGCCAGTTGATGCCGAGTGTGATGTTGTAACCCATTTTTTCACCAGCCCTCGCGGCGCGGCTGCGCTGGCGCGCCTGTTGCCACCGGCGAAGCGGCGCCGGGTTGCCTCTCAGCGTTCACCGATTGCGCAGGCGCGCGCCCTATGCCGCGGCTATGCGCTGCGGCCTTTCCTTTTAGCCTCAGGGCGCGCCTGCTGTCGAGGGCGGGAGCCAAGACCTGCCTGTCGATGGCGGGCGTCTGGAAAGCGCAAGGAAAACGGAGCGTTCACGAATTCATAACCGCCCGGCAAGGCGGGCGATGCCGCGCACTTTTCGCCCGCGGCCATACCGGCTAAACTAAGTGCTGCGGATGATGGGTGGAGTGGAACGGCTTCTCAGGCCGTGTCTCACCGTAGTGTCTGACCGTAGGTATTGCGTGCCAGCCGACAAGGAAGCTGAAAACCAATCTCCGGCCGCGCGCGCAGCCATCGATGGCGGAGACAAACTCGCCGGGCGCAGGGTGGTGGTCGATTTCAGCCTCCTGCGCCGTTACGGCGGGTGCAACTTCCGCGACCTAGGCGGCCATCCCAGCCGCGCGCGCAAGCACGTGCGGTGCGGCATGGTCTTTCGCTCGGCCCATCTGGCCGAGGTCCCCGCGGAAAGCCCGATAAGATCGGCCGGCTTGCGCACCGTGGTCACCCTGCAAAGCCGCACCGAAATTTCGATCCTCGGGCCGCCGCACGCCGACGTTCTGCGCGAGGTGCGATGGGAGCATATTCCGATCGGCGATCGATGGTTCCGCGAGCGCGCGCCGATCAGCCTCATCCCCGGCCGCGAGCATCACGCGATAATCCACGACTTCCGCGCGGACTGGCGCACCTTTTTCAAGATTCTCGCCGAGCGCGACGTCTATCCGCTGCTGTTCCATTGCTCGGCCGGGCGCGATCGCACGGGCATGGGCGCGGCGATGCTGCTCGAGTTGCTGGGCGTCAGCCGCGAGCGGATCGTAGCCGACTTTCTCGAGAGCAACGTGGTGTTTCCCAAGATGCCGCTGGCGGCGGCGCAGCTCGATCCGGTCTTCGAGCTGATCGACGCGGCCGGCGGCATCGAAGCTTTCATGCGCGAGGGCATCGGTCTGGATCGCGCCGACCTGGAAGCGATCCGCCAGGACCTGCTCGAAGACGATCGGCTCGAAGACGCTACCTCCGCCGACGCTTCAGAGAACAGCGACGAATAGCGGCACGCTCTCGCGCTGGCTCGGCCCGGCGCTCAGCCAACGAGCCAGCACAAACCGATCCGATTCCGCAAACCGAATCTGAAGAGAGGCCGAACCGTTCTTCAACGGTATGTTTTACGGCCCGCGTTGACCGCCATGCATTCCGGGCCCGCCCTCGTGCTCACGCTCGGGGGGCGGCCTGAATTCGCGGTCGAATTTTTCCTGCTGCGCGGGCGTGAGCAGGGCGCGCACTCGCGCGCGGGCCTGGGTCAGTTGATCGCGGCGCTGGCGCTGGAACTCGTGGCGCAGGTTCTCAACCTTGAAGCGCGTGTCCTGGATGATCTGAAGAATCTGCTCGCGCTGCGATGGCGTCAGGCGCAGCTCACGCTGCATCCGCTCGATGAACGGCTGGTGCGGAACATTCAGCCATCGGTACCGGTAGGCGAGACTGCTCGCCGCGAACCCGATCGCCAGGCCCGCGGCCGCAATCACCACGCAGAGCCAGCCTTTATCCCTATCCGGCAAGGTCGCTGCTCACCGCGGGTATCGAGGGTATCCGCTGCCCAAGGAAATCCGTGCCCGGCAGCGGGACCGTTTCGGAAATCGAATCTGAACTGGTCACAACTTCGTCGAAGGACTGGGGCGGCGCAGCCACCGAGAAGTAGGCCACCAGCGCTGCCGCCGCCACCGCCGAGACTCCGGCCGCGAGCTCACGCCATTGGCGTACGCGGCGGCGCGGCTCGAGCCGGCACACCGATGCGCGGCGCAGAATTTCAGCCGCGCGCGTGGCGTCGGCGCGCCGCGCACCGCTCATGCTCATGCCGATCGGCAGGTCTTGGGGCAGGTCTTGAGGCATGCCGCGGGAAACGGCTTGCGGCGCCGCGTCACCGCTGGCCGCGACCGCCTCGCCCTTGGGATGGAGCATCGGCGCGGTCAGCGCAAAGGTCCGAAACGCCCGGTCGCACTTCGAGCATCCCTGAAGATGGGCGAGCAGGACGCGGCGGCGTTCGCGGTCGAGCGCGCCGCGCCAAAAACTCACGAATTCCTGGCGTGTCTCAAAACAGTTCATCATTCATTCTCCGCCTTGCGCGGCCCTACCAGGCGCGCCGCCTGACGGCGCAGCGCCTGTCGCGCGCGAAAGGCGCGAATCTTAACTTTCGCTTCGCTCCAGCCGACGATCCCGGCGATTTCGCTGACGCTGAGTTCCTCGCCGTTCTGGAGCGTCAGCACCAGTCTATCCTCGGGCCGCAGCGTTGCCAGCAGCTTGTCCGCCAGCACCTTGGCCTCGCGCCGCTCCTCGGCCGCCTCGACCAGTTCCTCGGGCGTGGCCGTATTGATCAATCCGACCCAGTTAGCCTCGGCCGCGCTAAAGTCGGCCACCAGTTCCTCGGGGCGGCGCCGGCGCCGGCGCAATTCGTCATAGCACAGGTTGATCGCTATCGCGCGCAACCAGGCGCCGAACGGAATTTCGGCCCGGTAGCCCTTCAAGCCGCCGTAGGCGTGGATGAAGGTCTCCTGCGCCAAGTCGCGCACCTGCTCGGTGTCGGAAAAGAAGCGCTGGCAAATGCGCTCGACGCGCGCGCGATGGCGCGTGGCCAGTTCCGCGAAGGCCGCAGGCTCACCGCCCAACGCCCCCGCTACCAAGGTCTGGTCCGATGGCTCCGACACGCTACGCGCGAATCGCTTGAATGCAAGAACGCCACGCATACCTGGTAATGAATACGACGGTTCCGATCCATGGTTACACCGAAAAATGCGCCGTTTCCGGTCAAATCCACGCCTGCCCGAGCGCTACGGCTGCCTGGGTGGACGCGCCAGGCCGGCACGTTCGAGGTCCTCGGGCGTGTCGAGGTCGGTCAACACGCCCGGATCGTCAACGTCCACGTAGGCCACGCGGGCGGGGTTGGCAGCCACAAGCACACGGGCTCCCTGGTCTTCGGGCGCGGCCGCCAGTTCGCCGAAGAGCTCGCGCGCGAAGAGCACAGGATGGCCGCGGCGTCCCCGGTAGCGCGCAATCGCGATCGGCTTGCCCGTGCGCCGATAGCCGTCGATAACCGCCGCAAACGTCTCCGCCCTGACCATCGGATGGTCCGCCAGGTGAATCAGCGCGCCGGCGGCATCGGGCCGGACCTGCACGAGCGCGGCCTTGATCGACGAAAGCTGGCCGCGAAGATAGCCGGGATTTTCGACCACGGCGATTCGCGGATCGTCGGGGATCGCGCCGCGCACCGCGTCGGCATGCGCGCCAACCACCACGATCAGCCGCGTGACGCTTTGCAGCATCGCGGCCACAAGTATTTCGATGAAGGTGCGCGCCTCCAGCCTGAGCAACGGCTTGGGATAGCCCATCCGGCGCGATTCGCCAGCCGCCAGCAGGATCGCCTCCAACGGCCCCCCGCTGGCGGGGGCCGGTCCGCCCCCGGCAGACGCCGCGCTTTCGCCTTGACGCGCCGCCGGCACTCGATCCATCCGCACTCGCGCGCCTAGCCGGAGCGCCGCAGCCGCCCGAGCTTGGCCCCGAGGTTGAACGGGTCGCGCGCGCGCGTGCGCCGCTCGCGGATGATCTCGGCGATGATCGAGACGGCTATCTCGGCGGGCGTCTCGGCGCCAATGTCGACGCCGAGCGGCGCGTGGACCTCGTCCAGTTCGGCGGCGGGAACGCCGTCTTCGGCGATGCGTTCGAGCGTCGCGCGCACGCGACGGCGCGAACCGATCATCCCAATGAAGGCGCCGTTGCGATGCTTGAGCGCCGTGCGCACCACCTCCTCGTCGAAGGCGTGGCCGCGGGTAACCGAGATCAGATAGCAATGGCGGTCGAGTTCCAGCGACTCGGTCGCGGCGGCGAAGGGCCGCACGATGATCTGGTCGGCGGCGGGAAACCGCTCCCGGTTGGCGAAGGCGGCGCGGTCGTCGATCACCGTGACGTGAAAACCCAGGATCGAGCCGAGTTGCGCCAGTGGGCGCGCGATATGGCCCGCGCCGACAATTATCAGCCGCTGCGCGCCCGTGATGGGATCGAGAAAGAGCCGCGGCGCGCCGCTCGGCTCGATGCGCGCGGCCGGGCGCAGCGCGCCGTCAGCCCCGACCTCGAATAGCGCCGCCACCGCGTCCGCCGTGCGCTCGCCAAGCTGCTGCGCCGCCGCCAAACCCAGGCCGGCGAAGCCCTCGAGCGGCGCCGCCCGGCGCGATAGATCGACCACCGTGCGCTCGCCGACCTTCACCGCGCGCGTGGTGCCCGGGTCGACCACCGTGAGCAGCGCCGCGGGCCGGCTATGGTCGGCGGCGTCGGCCAGCCGGCGCGCGATCTCGAGGTCAGAGTGCGGCCGCCACAAGTCGATGAAGACGTCCATGATGCCGCCGCAGGTGCCGATCTGCTGCTGGTCGAAGTCGCCGGTCAGGTCGACCTCGGCCAGCCGGGCTTCAGCGCCATCTTCAAGTAACACTCGAGCTTTCCGGAAGACCTCGGCCTCGCCGCAGCCGCCGCCGATGGTGCCGAACTGGCCGTCGTCGCGCACGATCATCTTGGCCCCGACCTCGCGCGGGGTCGAGCCGCGCACGTTAACCACTGTGGCCAGCGCGAACGGCTTGTCACGCTCCAGCGTTCGTACCGCTTCGGCCCATATCTCTTCAGGCCCGATCATGCTTAACCTGCTCCCGACTATTCTGTTGATGCCACTTGCGCAAAGAACGCGCGCCCAGCCTTTCAGGCCTGGCCGGCGCGCCGGCCGGCGCAACCTTCATGTTCCTATTGTGGATCGAAAGCCAGCGCCGTTTCTACCGCGGCCAGCGGCTCGGCCACGCCGCCTCCGCCGCCGCGATGGCCTCAGCCGGTTCCTTGACTGGCGCCCTCGCGATCACGGCGCTGCGGATCGTGATGTCGCTCGCCGGTTCAGAATCGGCCGCGAGTTGCCCGATGGCGAGCCACTCGTTTGACTCATCTGAACTCATCCCGAAACGGTGTGGCTTGCGCCGGCAAAGGCCCGCAGGGCGGAGTGCTCCCGGATGAAAAGGAGGCGACTTGGTTAGCGCTGCTTTTCGGGCCAACGGCCTGCGCGGTAGCATGAAAGGTCTCAAGGTTAGCCAGCATCAACAATGGGTTCCGCGCGCGGGACTTGGGGTTGAGGTAGATGCCGGCTGATCTGGCTGTGATGTTTCAATAGGTTGCCCATTCGGGGCGACACCTGGAAGGTGCGAACTCAACTCCGACGGGAACTCGCGCAATCGGCGTCCGGCGAGTAGGCTCACCTGATGGCGAAGGGCGATGCAGGCACAGCGCGCGTTCGGAGCGTTGGCGGCGACCAGAGGTGGCCATGCTGGTATTTCTAATCCATGTTCGCGATCCGCAATTTTACGCCGTGCCGGCGGCCGGCCGCGCGAAAAACGGCAACCTGCGCATTATGGGGTTCCCACCGATCGGAATCATGTCGCTCTCCGCGGTGCTCAAGCGTGCCGGTCATGAATGCGTGATGTTCGACCAGGCCAACACCGAGACTCCAAACCAGGTCATCATCGAGCAGATTCGCATGCGGCGGCCCCAACTAGTCGGGTTGAGTTTTCTGAGCACGACCAGTTATCCCTACGCCAGGATGCTCGTCCGCCAGATCCGCGCCGTCGATTCCAAGGTCAAAGTCGCCTTCGGCAGCGTCTTCGCGACGCTGAACGCGCCACTGGTGAAACTGCACTGCCCGGAGGTGGATTTTGTCTGCCGCGGTGACGGCGAGCAGTTGATTCTCGACTTGGTTGAGCAGCTCGACAATCCCGCGGCGGTCGCCGGGCTCACCTGGGCACGCGATGGCCGGGTTGTAAACAATCCGGACCGCGCTGTCGAGCGCGACCTCGACCAGTGGCCTTTTCCGGACCGCGAAAGCCTCGCGCTGGACTTCATCGAGTCGATACCGCTGGATGTGCCCGCGGCGCTATCAATGGACCGTTACACCACGCTGCAGGCGTCGCGCGGATGCCCGCGGCGCTGCGTGTTCTGCGACATTCCGAGATTCAACCAGGGCAAATGGCGCTCCCGCAGCCACCAGCACGTGCTTGCGGAATTCAATCATCTGAGGGAACACGGCTACGGTGCGGCGTACTTTGTCGACGATAATTTCCTGTTGCAACCCCAGCGGATCAAAGCCATCTGCAAAGGGATAATCGACAGCGGTCCGACCATCCACTGGGGATGCGAGGGCAGGGTCGATTCGGTCGCCGAGCATCTGTATCCGTTGATGGCAAAGGCCAATTGCCGCACGGTGATGTTCGGGATCGAGAGCGGCAGTCAGCAGGTCCTCGACCGGCTCAAGAAGGAACAGACCCTTAACAGGTTGCGGAAAAATGATCGTTTCTCAGTCGATTATGTAGTAGGATAGTGGTCATCCGTGGCGTGAGGAGGATGCGGGAATGCGCGGGACGGACCGGCGGCAGTCTTCGATGTTCAGCTACA
>JAKAVN010000012.1 GCA_021827495.1 Deltaproteobacteria bacterium
GATTTTCGGCGAGAAGGCCGGTGAAGTCCGCGACACCTCGATGCGCGTGCCGCCGGGCGTCGAAGGGGCGGTGATCGGCGCGCGGGTTTTCGCGCGCCGCGGCGTGACCCGCGACGATCGCAGCCAGGAGATCCACGGCCTCGAGATCGAGCGGCTCAAGCAGGACGAGAGCGAGGAAATCCGCATCATTCGCCAGGAGACGCTGCGCAAGCTCAAGCGCGCGCTGGCTGGCAAGAAGCTCGCCGCGCGCATCATCGCCGACGATCGCACCGTGCTGCTGGCCAAGGGCGACACGCTGACCAGCGAGGCGCTCGACGAGCTGGCGCCGCCAACTTGGGAGCAGCTGCGGGTCGAAAGCGAAAACGCGACCGCCGAGGCCGCCGCGGCGGTCGCGGCGATGCGCTCGAGCGTCGAGGCGGTGGCCGCGTTTTACGGCAGCAAGCAGGATCGGCTGCGCGGCGGCGACGAACTGGCGCCCGGCGTGATCAAGATGATCAAGGTCTTCGTCGCCATCAAGCGCAGGCTCCAGGTGGGCGACAAGATGGCGGGGCGCCACGGCAACAAGGGCGTGCTCTCGCGCATCCTGCCCGAAGAGGACATGCCGCGGATGGAAGACGGCACTCCGGTCGACATGGTGCTCAATCCGCTGGGCGTGCCCTCGCGGATGAACGTCGGGCAGATCCTCGAGACCCATCTGGGATGGGCCGCGCGCGAGATCGGCCGCAAGATCGACGCCGAGCTCAAGGCCGGCGCGACCGCGGCGCAGATGCGCAAGCGCCTGCGCGAGTTCTACCAGGACCACGAGAGCCAGGAATTCATCGAGCAACTGCTCGACCCCGAGGTGCTGAAGCTGGCGGCCAAAGGCCGCGACGGCGTGCATGTCGCCTCGCCGGTGTTCGACGGCGCCCGCGAAGAGGAGATTTTCGCCCTGCTCAAGCGCACCGGGCTGTCCGAGAGCGGCCAGTGCACGCTCTACGACGGGCGCACCGGGCTCAAGTTCGAGCAGCCGGTCACGGTCGGCGTGATGTACATGCTGAAGTTGCATCACTTGGTCGAGGACAAGATCCACGCGCGCTCGACCGGACCCTACAGCCTGGTCACCCAGCAGCCGCTGGGCGGCAAGGCGCAGTTCGGCGGCCAGCGCTTGGGCGAGATGGAAGTGTGGGCGCTGGAAGCCTACGGCGCGGCCTACACGCTGCAAGAGATGCTGACCGTGAAGTCCGACGACGTGGCCGGGCGCACCCGGATGTACGAGGCCATCGTCAAGGGCGAGAACACGCTGGAGCCGGGACTGCCGGAGTCGTTCAACGTGATGGTCAAGGAGCTGCAGTCGCTCTGCCTCAACGTCGAACTGCTCGAGCAGCAGCCGCGCCCGTAGCGCGCGCGCAAGGAGCAATCGGGTATGGAAGACCTTTTCGGAATTTTTGAAAAGCCCAAGAACCCGCTGGCGTTCAATGCCATCCGCATCTCGATCTCCTCGCCGGAGATGATCCGGTCGTGGTCGCACGGCGAGGTCAAGAAGCCGGAGACCATCAACTACCGCACCTTCAAGCCCGAGCGCGACGGGCTGTTCTGCGCCAAGATTTTCGGTCCGACCAAGGATTACGAGTGCAACTGCGGCAAGTACAAGCGCATGCGCCATCGCGGCGTGGTGTGCGAGAAGTGCGGCGTCGAAGTCATCCAGTCCAAGGTGCGGCGCGAGCGCATGGGCCATATCGACCTCGCCGCCCCGGTTGCGCACATCTGGTTTTTGCGTTCGCTGCCCTCGCGCATCGGCACCTTGGTCGACATGACGCTCAAGGAGCTCGAGAAGGTGCTGTACTTCGAGAGCTACGTGGTGCTCGATCCGGGCGAGACGCCGCTGCAGCAAAAGGAACTGCTGACCGAGCGCAAGTACCGCGAGGCGCGCGAGCAGTACGCCGAGGGCTTCAAGGCCGAGATGGGGGCCGAGGCGATCCGCACGCTGCTGGCGGGGCTCGACCTGGAGAAGCTGGCCGAGGAGTTGCGGGTCGAGATGAAAGCCACGGCCAGCGAGGCGCGGCGCAAAAAGGTGGCCAAGCGGCTCAAGGTGGTCAACGCCTTTCGTGACTCGGGCAACCGGCCCGAATGGATGATCCTGACCATCCTGCCGGTCATCCCGCCCGACCTGCGGCCGCTGGTGCCGCTGGACGGCGGACGCTTTGCGACCTCGGACCTCAACGATCTCTACCGGCGCGTGATCAACCGCAACAACCGCCTCAAGCGGCTCATCGAGCTCAACGCGCCCGACATCATCGTGCGCAACGAGAAGCGGATGCTGCAGGAGGCGGTCGACGCGCTGTTCGATAACGGGCGGCGCGGGCGTGCGATTACCGGGCCGGCCAAGCGGCCGCTCAAGTCGCTGAGCGACATGCTCAAGGGCAAGTCCGGGCGCTTCCGGCAGAACCTGCTCGGCAAGCGCGTGGACTACTCGGGCCGCTCGGTCATCGTGGTCGGCCCCGAGCTTCGGCTCCATCAGTGCGGCCTGCCCAAGAAGATGGCGCTCGAGCTGTTCAAGCCGTTCATCTATTCCAAGCTCGAGGAGAAGGGCTATGTCACGACCATCAAGAGCGCCAAGAAGATGGTCGAGAAGGAAGGCAAGGACGTCTGGGACATCCTCGACGATGTCATCCGCGAGCATCCGGTGCTGCTCAACCGCGCCCCGACGCTCCATCGGCTCGGCATCCAGGCCTTCGAGCCGGTGCTGATCGAGGGCAAGGCGATCCAGCTCCATCCGCTGGTCTGCGTCGCCTACAATGCCGACTTCGACGGCGACCAGATGGCGGTGCACGTGCCGCTGTCGATCGAGGCGCAGGTCGAGTCGCGCGCGCTGATGATGTCGACCAACAACATCCTGTCGCCGGCCAGCGGCAAGCCGATCATCGTGCCCACGCAGGACATGGTGCTGGGACTGTACTACATGACGCGCGAACGGCCGCTGGCGCGCGGTGAGGGCAAGTTCTTCGCCAGCCCGGCCGAAGTGCGGATCGCCTACGACCATGACGAAGTCGATTTGCACGCGCGCATCACGGTGCGCATGCCCGCGGTGCGGATGGCGGCGGCGCAGGCGGTCGACGAAGAGGACGAACATCGGCGCGGCGCTGGGCCCTCGATGTCGGCGGCGGCGGGGACGGCCGGGAACGAGCGGGTCGAGACCACGGTCGGGCGCGTGCTGCTCTACGAGATCGTGCCGCCGGTGGTGCCGTTTGCCGAAGTCAATAAGACCATGAAGAAGAAGGAGCTCGGCAACCTGATCGACCTGACCTACCGCCGGGCCGGCAACAAGGCCACCGTGATTTTCGCCGACCGCCTCAAGGACGTCGGCTTCGACTTCGCCACCCGCGCTGGAATTTCGATTTCGATCAAGGACATGACGATTCCGGCGCAAAAGGCGCAGCTGCTGGACAAGGCGCAAAAGGAAGTCAGCGACATCCAGAAGCAGTACAACAACGGCGTCATCACCGACGGCGAGCGCTACAACAAGGTGGTCGACATCTGGGCCGAGGTCCAGGACGAGATCGGATCGGCCGTGCTCAAGGGGCTGTCGACCCAGGTTTTCGGCAAGGACAAGGACGGCAAGGAAATCGTGGGGCCGTCGTTCAATCCGATCTTCATCATGGCCGATTCCGGCGCGCGCGGCTCCGAGCAGCAGATTCGCCAGCTCGCCGGGTTGCGCGGCCTGATGGCCAAGCCTTCGGGCGAGATCATCGAGACTCCGATCACGGCCAACTTCCGCGAGGGGCTGACCGTGTTGCAGTACTTCATTTCGACGCACGGCGCGCGCAAGGGACTGGCCGACACGGCGCTCAAGACCGCCAATTCGGGCTATCTGACCCGCCGCCTGGTCGACGTCGCCCAGGATTCGATCATCACCGAGGACGACTGCGGCACGCTCGACGGGATCGAGATGACGCCGCTGGTCGAGGGCGGCGAGGTAATCGAAGGGCTGGGCGACCGGGTGCTGGGGCGGGTGGCGCTGGAGGAAATCCACGACCCCTTCAACAACAAAGTGCTGGTCCGCGCCAACGAGATGATCGACGAGGACAAGGTGGCGGAGATCGAGGAGGCCGGACTTGAGCGGGTCAAGATCCGCTCGGTGCTGACCTGCCAGTCGCGCCAGGGCGTATGCGTCAAGTGCTACGGACGCGACTTGGGGCGCGGACACCAGGTCAACATGGGCGAGGCCATCGGTATCATGGCGGCGCAGTCGATCGGCGAGCCGGGGACGCAGCTCACGATGCGCACGTTCCATATCGGCGGCACCGCCAGCCGGCGCGCCGAGCAGACCACGCTGGAGGCGCGCAACGACGGCGTGGTGCGGCTGCACAACGTCAAGACCGTGCCGAGCCGCGACGGCACCCTGATTGTGATGTCGCGCCACGGCGAAGTCGCGATTGTCACCCAGATCGCGGCGGGCGACGGCTCGGCGGCTTCCCCGGTGCGCGAGCGCGAACGCGAACGCTATCCGCTGGTCTACGGCGCCAAGCTGCGCAAAGGCGAGGGCGAACGGGTCAAGGGCGGCGAGCTCATCGCCGAATGGGACCCCTACACCACGCCGATCATCACCGAGGTCGAGGGCACGGTTAAGTACGGCGACATCATCGAGGGCAAGACGATGGAGGAGCGGGTCGACGAGCGCACCGGCGCACGCTCCAACGTCATCGTCGAGTTCAAGGACCTCGACGTGCGGCCGCGCGTTTCGATCAAGGACGAGAGCGGCAAGACCTCACGCCTGGCCGCCAACGAGCAGTACGCGCGCTACTTCCTGCCGGTCGGCGCCTACATCAACGTGGCCGAGGGCGCGGTAGTGCACGCTGGCGACGTGATCGCCAAGATCCCGCGCGAGACCACCAAGACCAAGGATATCACCGGCGGTTTGCCGCGGGTCGCCGAGTTGTTCGAGGCGCGCAAGCCCAAGGAGTTCGCGGTCATCTCGGAAATCGACGGCCAAGTCTCCTTCGGCAAGGACACCAAGGGCAAGCGCAAGGTCGTGGTGACGCCCGAAGTCGGCGAGCCGCGTGAGTACCTGATCGCCAAGGGCAAACATATCGGGGTCCACGAGGGCGACATGGTCCGCGCGGGCGAGCCGCTGATGGAGGGTTCCTCCAACCCGCACGACATCCTGACCATCCTGGGAGAGAAGGCGCTGGCAAAATACCTGGTCGACGAAATCCAGGAGATTTACCGGCTCCAGGGCGTGCGCATCAACGACAAGCACATCGAGGTCATCGTGCGCCAGATGCTGCGCCGGGTGCGGATCAAGGAGGTCGGTGACACCGATTTTCTGGTTGGCGATCAGACCGAGAAATGGCGCTTCGACGAGGAGAACGGCCGCGTCCTGACCAAGGGCGGCGAACCGGCCATCGCCGAGCCGCTGCTGTTGGGCATCACCAAGGCGTCGCTGTCGACCGAGAGCTTCATCTCGGCGGCCTCCTTCCAGGAGACCACCCGGGTGCTGACCGAGGCGGCAATCAACGGCAAGGTCGACCGGCTGGTCGGACTCAAGGAGAACGTCATCATGGGCCGGCTGATTCCGGCCGGGACGGGTCTGCCGGCCTACAACCGGGTCGAAGTGGTGGCTGAGGCGCCGCCGGCCGGGGAAGAGGGTGAAAAAGGCGGACTGGCGGAGGCCTCCGTGGCGGCTGGAGCCGTGGCGGCTGGAGATTGACAGTTAAGCTGCAATGCTTTAAATAAGTATGTTCACCCCAAGGGCGGGTCCGCTCTTGGGGGGTTTATTTGAAGAGCGGTTTCCCGTCTACGATGGCGGGTGGGGGCCGGCTCGGAGAGACGCTCCGGGCCGGGTTTTTCTGAGAGGCTTGTGCGGGCCGGGGCGGAGAGGGACGCCACCCGGCGGGAAACAGTCCCGAGAGACGACGTGCCGACCATCAACCAGCTGATTCGCCAGGCGCGCATTAAGAAGCGCTATAAGATAAGCGCGCCGGCCCTGCAAGGCTCGCCGCAAAAGCGCGGCGTGTGCACGCAGGTCAAGACCACTACGCCCAAGAAGCCCAATTCGGCGCTGCGCAAGGTGGCGCGGGTGCGGTTGTCGAACGGCTACGAGGTCAACACCTATATCCCGGGCGTCGGACACAACTTGCAGGAGCACTCGGTGGTGTTGATCCGCGGCGGCAGGGTCAAGGATTTGCCCGGAGTGCGCTACCATGTAATCCGTGGCACGCTCGATTCGATCGGCGTGCAAGAGCGGCGCAAGGGCCGTTCCAAGTACGGCTCCAAGAAGCCCAAGTAACATATAACCATGTCACGCAAGGGTCAGGCGCGTGTCCGGGAAGTAACCCCGGACCCAAAGTTTCACGACCGCACGCTCGCCAAGTTTGTCAACGTGGTGATGGTGCAGGGCAAGAAGTCGCTCGCCGAGCAGATTCTCTACCGCGCGCTCGACACTATCGCCGAGCGTTCCAAAGAGGATGGGCTGGTGGTTTTCAAGCGGGCGCTGGACAACATCCGGCCCGCCGTCGAAGTGCGCTCGCGGCGCGTGGGCGGCGCCAACTACCAGGTGCCGGTCGAGGTGCGGCCGGTGCGGCGCAACTCACTGGCGATGCGCTGGCTGGTGACGGCGGCGCGTGCGCGCGGTGAAAAATCGATGGAAGAGCGGCTGGCGGCCGAGATTCTGGAAGCGGCCGGCAATCGCGGCGGCGCGGTCAAGAAGCGTGAGGATACCCATCGGATGGCCGAGGCCAACAAGGCCTTCGCCCATTACCGGTGGTAGAGCAAACAGATAGCTACTCCCCCGCGGGTGTTCAGAATTAGTTAGTTAGGCAGCAGACCCGGAAGCAATAAATGGCGCGTCAGACTCCCATAGAAGATGTGCGCAACATCGGCATCATGGCGCATATCGACGCCGGCAAGACCACCACGACCGAGCGCGTGCTGTACTACACCGGGATCAATTACAAGATCGGCGAGGTCCACGAGGGCACCGCGACGATGGACTGGATGGTGCAGGAGCAGGAGCGGGGCATCACCATCACGTCGGCCGCGACCACCTGCTTCTGGCGCGATCACCGGATCAACATCATCGACACGCCCGGACACGTCGATTTCACCATCGAGGTCGAGCGCAGCCTGCGCGTGCTCGACGGCGCGGTGGCGGTGTTCTGCGCGGTTGGCGGCGTCGAGCCGCAGTCCGAGACGGTCTGGCGCCAGGCCGACAAGTATCGCGTTCCGCGCATCGCGTTCATCAACAAGATGGATCGGGTGGGCGCCGAGTTCGAGCGGGTGGTCCAGGAAATCCGCGACAAGCTCAAGGCCAAGCCGTTGGTGCTCCAGCTTCCGATCGGCGCCGAGGAAAAGTTTACCGGCGTAATTGACCTGGTCGAAAATCGCGCGCTGATCTGGGACGAGGATCGGCTGGGCGCCAACTACCGCGTCGAAGAGATCCCGGCTGGCCTGCGCGAGGGCGCGCGCGGCTGGCGCGAGAAAATGATCGAGACGCTGGCCGACCACGACGAGCAGATCATGGAGCTGTTCCTGGAGGGCAAGGAGCCTTCGCCGGAACGGATTCGCAAGGCCATACGCTTCGCTACGCTCAACATCGAGGCGGTGCCGGTCCTGATGGGTTCGGCCTTCCGCAACAAGGGCGTGCAGCCGATGCTCGACGCGGTGGTTGAGTATCTGCCCTCGCCGCTCGACGTTCCTCCGGTGATGGGCAAGGTCGGCGACAAGATGGAAGAGCGCTGGCCGCGCGACGACGCTCCGTTCAGCGCGCTGGCTTTCAAGATCATGACCGACCCGTACGTCGGCACGCTGACCTTTTTACGCGTTTACTCGGGACGGCTGGAGAGCGGATCGTCGGTGCTCAACTCGACCAGGCAGAAGCGTGAGCGCATCGGACGGCTGGTCAAGATGCACGCCAACAAGCGTGAGGAGATTTCCGAGGTCTTCGCCGGCGACATTTGCGCGGTCGGCCTGCGCGACACCACCACCGGCGACACGCTGTGCGACCCGGCGCATCCGATCGTGCTCGAGTCGATCGAGTTCCCCGACCCGGTCATTCAGATCGCGATCGAGCCCAAGACCAAGGCCGACCAGGATCGCCTGGGCGAGTCGCTCTCCAAGCTCGCGCGTGAAGATCCGTCGTTCCGCGTCAGCGTCAACCGCGAAACCAGCCAGACGCTGATCGCCGGGATGGGCGAGTTGCATCTGGAGATCATCGTCGACCGCCTGCTGCGCGAGTTCAAAGTCGACGCCAACGTGGGCAAGCCCCAGGTCGCCTATCGCGAGACCATCCGGCTCCCCGCGGAGGCCGAGGGCCGCTTCGTGCGCCAGAGCGGCGGCCATGGCCAGTTCGGCGTGGTCGAATTGCGCATCGAGCCGCTCGACAAGGGCGGCGGCTTTGAATTCGTCGACGCCACCAAGGGCGGCTCGATTCCGCGCAACTTCATCCCGTCGGTCGAACACGGCGTGAAGGAGGCGATGGAGACCGGCGTGCTGGCGGGCTACCCGATGGTCGACGTGCGCGCCATCCTGCTCGACGGCAAATACCACGAGGTCGACTCCTCGGAACTGGCCTTCAAGATCGCCGCCTCGATGGCGTTGCGCGAGGCGGTGGAGAAGGCCGATCCGGTCCTGCTCGAGCCGGTGATGGAAGTCGAAGTGGTGATGCCGCAGGAATTCATGGGCGAAGTGATCGGCGATCTCAATGGGCGGCGCGGCAAGATTCTCAACATGGAGAACCGCGCCGGCGCCCAGGTGGTCGAAGCGCGCGTGCCGCTGGCCACGATGTTCGGCTACGCCACCCGCCTGCGCTCGATGACCCAGGGACGGGCCACTTACACCATGCAGTTCGGCGCCTACGAACCGGTGCCGCAGCAGATATACGCGGAGTTGATGGAGCGCGGCGGCGAGAATGCCGAGCGCGCCCGGGCCTGAGCGGGCCAGCCAGGGAGGGTTCAAACCGGAGGACGGATCATGGGCAAGGCTAAATTCGAACGCAACAAGCCGCACGCGAACGTCGGCACCATCGGCCATATCGACCATGGCAAGACCACGCTCACCGCGGCGATCACCAAGGTGCTGTCGGCGCGCAAACTTGCCCAGTTCATCGCCTTCGATCAGATCGACAAGGCGCCCGAGGAGCGCGAGCGCGGCATCACCATCGCGATCGCGCACGTCGAGTACGAGACCACCAAGCGCCACTACGCGCACGTCGATTGTCCGGGCCACGCCGACTACATCAAGAACATGATCACCGGCGCCGCTCAGATGGACGGCGCCATCCTGGTGGTCGGGGCCAACGACGGGCCGATGCCGCAGACCCGCGAGCACATCCTGCTCGCCCGCCAGGTCGGCGTGCCCTCGATCGTGGTCTTCATGAACAAGGTCGACATGGTCGATGATCCCGAATTGCTCGACCTGGTCGAGCTCGAGGTACGCGACCTGCTCAAGAAGTACGAATTTCCAGGCGACGACGTGCCGGTCATCCGCGGCAGCGCGCTGAAGGCGCTCAACTGCGGCTGCGGCAAGGAGGACTGCCCCAACTGCAAGCCGATCCTCGATCTCATGGCGGCGGTCGACAGCTACATTCCGCAGCCCAAGCGCGAGATCGAGAAGCCCTTCCTGATGCCGGTCGAGGACGTGTTCTCGATTTCGGGCCGTGGCACGGTGGTTACCGGACGGGTCGAGCGCGGCAAGGTCAAGGTCGGCGAGGAGGTCGAAATCGTCGGCTTCCGCGACACCTCCAAGACGGTCGTGACCGGAGTCGAGATGTTCCGCAAGATCCTCGACGAGGGCCAGGCCGGCGACAATATCGGCGTGCTTTTGCGCGGCCTCAAACGCGATGATGTCGAGCGCGGACAGGTGCTGGCCCGTCCGGGCAGCATCACCCCGCACACCAACTTCGAGGCCGAGGCCTACATCCTGACCAAGGAGGAGGGCGGGCGGCATACCCCGTTCTTCACCGGCTACCGGCCGCAATTCTACTTCCGCACCACCGACGTGACAGGGGTGCTCAATCTGCCCGAGGGCACCGAGATGGTGATGCCGGGCGACAACATCAAGATCACGGGCGAGTTGATTACGCCGGTCGCGATGGAGGAGGGGCTGCGCTTCGCCGTCCGCGAGGGTGGCCGCACGGTCGGGGCGGGCGTGGTCTCCAAGGTACTGAAGTAAACGCGATGGCGATGAAGTGCGGGGTTTGCGCGCGCGGAAGGGCCGGGAATGTGGCTGACGGGAAGCTGGCTTAGAGGATGAACGATAAGATCCGCATACGCCTTAAGGCGTACGATTACCGGCTGCTCGACCAGTCGGTGCGCGAGATCGTGGACACGATCCGGCGTACCGGCGGGCGCGTGGCGGGACCGATCCCGCTGCCTACGCGGATTGAGCGTTTCACCGTCAACCGCTCGCCGCACGTTGATAAGAAGTCGCGCGAGCACTTCGAGATCCGCACGCACAAGCGGCTCTTGGACGTGCTCGAACCGACCCAGCAAACCATCGACGCGCTCGGCAAGCTCGATCTTGCCGCCGGGGTCGATGTTGAAATCAAGCTCGAGTAGCGCGCCGTGCTAAGCGGACTTATTGGAAAAAAGCTGGGCATGACCCAGGTGACCGAGGCTACCGGCAAGGTGCGGGCGGCGACTGTTATCGAGCTCGGGCCGTGCGCGGTGACCCAGATCAAGACCGCCGCGACCGACGGCTACGACGCGGTGCAGATAGGCTTCGGGCGCCGGCGGGCCTCGCGCGTGTCGTCCGCGGTGCGCGGCCACTATGCCAAGGCCGAGGTCGCGCCGGGGATCAAGCTTGGCGAGTTCGAGCGCCGCGGCGAGGCCGAGCTGAAGCCGGGCCAGAATATCGCGGCCGCCGACGTCTTCAAGGCGGGCGACTTGGTCGACGTGTGCGGAACTTCCAAGGGACGCGGCTACGCCGGCGTTATCCGGCGCCATCACTTCGCCGGCTTTCCCGGCTCGCACGGCACGCACGAGTATTTTCGCCATGGCGGCTCGATTGGCAACCGTTCCTATCCGGGCCGGGTGCGCAAGGGAATGAGGATGGCCGGACAGCTCGGCAACGAGAGCGCCACAGTGCTCAATCTGCGGGTGCTCGAGATTTTGCCCGACGACAACGCGATCGTGGTGGCGGGCGCCGTGCCGGGCGCCGACGGCACGGTGGTGGTCGTGTGCCACGCGGCCAAGGAACGCCGCCGCCAGATGGAGTCGGCCAATGGCTGAGCGCGAGCATCCGGCGGCGGTCAAGGTGCCGTTGTTTTCGGCCGCGCGCGAGCGGGTTGGCGAAATCGAAGTCGCGGGCGCGGTCTTCGGCCGCACCGGCGACAAGTCGATTTTGCACGAGGCGGTGAAGATGCAGATGGCTAATCGCCGCTCGGGAACCGCGTCGACCAAGACGCGCGGGTTTATCGCGGGCGGCGGCAAGAAGCCGTGGCGGCAAAAAGGCACCGGGCGGGCGCGCGCCGGCTCGATTCGTTCGCCGCTGTGGCGCCATGGCGGTACGATCTTCGGGCCGCAGCCGCGCGACTACTCCTACAAGATGCCCAAGCAGGCGTGGCGCCGCGCGCTCTGTCTGGCGCTCTCGGACCGCGCGGCCAACGGCAAGTTGGTGGTGGCGCAGTCGCTCGAGCTGGCGGAGCCCAAGACCAAGGCGGCCAAGGCGATGCTCGAGGCGCTGGGGCTTAAGCACGCGTTGATCGTGCTCGGCGAGGGCGAGGAGACGTTTTTCCGCGCCGCGCGCAACCTGGCCGCGCACAAGGTGCTGTCGCTGGCGGGGCTCAACGTTTACGATGTGCTCAACTACGACGAAGTGCTGATGAGCGAGCCGGTGGCGCGCGCGATCGAAGCGCGGCTTGTGCGGGAGGCGCGATGACGGTCGAAAATCTGATCATCGCGCCGCTGATCACCGAGAAGGGCACGGCGGCCGGCGAGAAGGCCAACCAGGTGGTGTTCCGGGTGCGCTCGGGCGCGAGCAAGGATGCGATCCGGGGCGTGGTCGAGAGCATGTTCAAGGTTACGGTGCTCAAGGTGCGCACGCTGCGGGTGCTGGGCAAAAAGCGCCGGCGCGGGCGCATCATCGGCGCCCGTTCGGACTGGAAGAAGGCTTACGTGACGCTCAAGCAGGGCGACCGCATCGAATTCTTCGAGGGTGTCTAGGCAGACGGGTGATTTTGCGATGGCGGTAATTCAACTCAATCCGCGTACCCCGGGCCAGCGCTTCATGCAGCTGGCGGATTTTTCGGGGCTCACCGCCAAGCCGCCCGAAAAGCGCTTGCTGGCGCCGCTCAAGCATTCGGGCGGTCGCAACAACCGCGGCCGCATGACCATGCGCCATCGCGGCGGCGGCCATAAGCGGCGCCTGCGGCTGATCGATTTCACGCGCAACCATGACGGCGTGCCGGCCAAGGTCGCGGCGCTGGAGTACGATCCCAACCGTTCGGCCAACATCGCGCTGCTGCATTATGCCGACGGCGAAAAACGCTACATCCTGGCGCCCGCGGGACTCAACGCCGGCGACAAGGTCGAGTCGGGGCCGCAGGCCGATATCAAGCCGGGCAACGCGCTCGCGCTCAGGAACATTCCGCTCGGCACCATGGTGCATGCGGTGGAACTCAAGCCCGGCGCAGGCGCGCAACTGGTGCGCGGCGCGGGGACGGCGGCGCAGCTGATGGCCAAGGAGGGCAAGTTCGCGCTGCTCAAGTTGCCCTCGGGCGAGCAGCGGATGGTGCAGGCCGAGTGCCGCGCGACGATCGGGCAGGTCGGCAACCTGGACCATGAGAACATTTCGATCGGCAAGGCCGGCCGCAGCCGCCATCTGGGCAAACGGCCGCACGTGCGCGGGATGGCGATGAATCCGGTCGACCATCCGCATGGCGGCGGCGAAGGGCGCTCCAAGGGTAATCATCCGCAATCGCCGTGGGGACAGCCGGCCAAGGGCTACAAGACGCGGGGCAAGAAGCCCTCGGACCACTACATCGTGAGCCGCCGGCCCAAAGGTAAGCGTTAGGCAGAGCTAAAAAATGAGGTCGCTCAAAAAGGGTCCGTTCATAGATGGCCATCTCGAACGTAAGGTCCAGGCCGCAGTCGCCTCGGGCGACAAGCGGATCATACGGACCTGGTCGCGGCGCTCGATGGTGGTGCCGGACATGGTGGGGCTGACGTTCGCGGTGCATAACGGCCACAAGTTCATTCCGGTTTACTGCACCGAGAACATGGTCGGCCACAAGCTGGGCGAGTTCTCTCCCACGCGCACCTTCCACGGCCATGCGGGCGACCGCAAGGGCGAGGTCAAGGGGGCTGGCGGAGCGTCGGCCGGGCCGCCGCCGGCGGCGGCAGCCGCTGCGGCGCCGAAGCCGGCGAAGGGCTGAGCGAGGGCTGTCGATGGAGTCGGTTGCCAAGACCCGGTTCGTGCGCAGCTCGCCGCAAAAGCTGCGGCTGGTGTGCGATCTGATCGTGGGCAAGAAAGTTGACTTGGCGCTCTCGGTGCTCGAGTTCACGCCCAAGCGCAGCGCCAAGGTGGTGTCCAAAACCCTGCTGTCAGCGGTGGCCAATGCGCGCGACCAGCAGAACGTCGACGAGGACCGGCTGTACGTCAAGCGCGCGACCGCCGACACCGGGCCGACCTCGAAGCGGTCACTGGCGCGCGCGCACATGCATTCCACGCCGATCCTCAAGCGTAGCAGCCATCTGACGGTGGTAGTCGACGAGCGCGCCTCGTAGGGAGTCATGGGACAGAAATCGCATCCGCGCGGGCTGCGGCTCGGCATCATCGAGGGTTGGGACTCCAAGTGGTACGCGTCGCACAACTACGCGACGCTGCTGCACGAGGACTTGAAGCTGCGCGACTTCATCAAGCGCCGGCTTTACCATGCCGGCATTTCGCGGATCGAGATCGAACGGATGGCCAATAAGGCCAAGATCAATATTTTTACTGCGCGGCCCGGAATTGTGATTGGTAAGAAGGGCGCCGAGATCGACAAGCTCAAGGGCGACATCCAGAAGCTGATGAAGGGCCGCGAGGCGTTCATCAATATCCACGAAGTGCGCCGCCCTGACCTTGACCCGCAACTGGTGGCCGAGAATATCGCGCTGCAGTTGGAGCGGCGCGTGGCCTTTCGCCGCGCGATGAAAGAGGCGGTGCTGCGGGCGATGCGGATGGGCGCGCAGGGCGTGAAGGTCCACGTCGCGGGGCGCTTGGGCGGCGCAGAAATCGCGCGGGTGGAGTGGTATCGCGAGGGGCGCGTGCCGCTGCAGACGCTGCGGGCGGACGTGGCCTACGGCTTCGCCGAGGCGCGCACGACCTACGGCATGATCGGCGTGAAAGTATGGATTTTCCGCGGCGAGGTGCTGACCCGCCGCGAGGAAGACAATCGGCGCTCCGGCCTTGCCGGAGCCCATCAGCAGTAGCGTGGAGAGAGTGCACGCATGGTAGGTAGCGGGACGGCCTAATGCTTCAGCCCAAAAAAGTTAAGTATCGCAAGATCCAGAAGGGACGGGTGCGCGGCGCGGAGTCGCGCGGCGTGGAACTGGCGTTTGGCGACTACGGGCTCAAGAGCGTCGAGACCGCGCGCGTCGACACGCGGGCGCTGGAGGCGGCGCGTATCGCGCTCACCCGCCATATCAAACGCGGCGGCCGCGTGTGGATCCGGGTCTTTCCCGACAAGCCGTTCACCAAGAAACCGGCCGAGACCCGGATGGGCAAGGGCAAGGGCGGCCCCGAGGGATGGACCGCGGTGGTGCGCCCGGGGCGCATCTTATTCGAGATGGAAGGGGTCGACCGGGCAACCGCCCACGAGGCGATGCGCCTGGCGGCGCACAAGCTGCCGGTCAAGACGATCATGGTCGAGCGGGAGGGCGAGAGCCTTGGAGCTTGACGAACTCAGGCAGATGAATGCCGGCGACTTGAAGCTCAAGGAACGCGAGGCGCGCGAGCAAATCTTCCGCCTCAAGCTCAAGCTGCGCACCAATCAGCTCGACAACCCGTCGAGCTACCGGAGCGCGCGCAAGGAACTGGCGCGCATCATGACCCTGCTTTGGCAGAAGAGCGCGGCGGCGGGCGGCCCCGCACGGACGAAGGCGAGCGATGCGGGAGCGAGTTAAACAGCGGGTGGGCGTCGTGGTCTCGGCCAAGGCGGCCAAGACCGTGGTGGTGCGGGTCGACCGGCTGGTCGAGCATCCGCTCTATGGCAAGCGGGTGCGTCAGCGCACGCGCTTCATGGCGCACGACGAGCGCGGCGAGTGCCATGAGGGCGACCGCGTGCTGATCCTCGAGTCGCCGCCGATTTCGCGACGCAAGCGCTGGCGCGTCAGCAAGGTGCTGACGCGGGCGGCCGGCTAGGGGAGCGCGGGCGTCATGGTGCAGATGCGAACGGTGCTGGACGTGGCCGACAATTCGGGCGCGCGCAAAGTGATGTGCATCAAGGTGCTCGGCGGCTCGCGTCGGCGTTACGCGACGGTGGGCGACGTCATCGTGGTGGCGATTCGCGAAGCGATTCCCAACGCCAAGGTCAAGAAGGGCGATGTCGCGCGCGCGGTGATCGTGCGCACCAGCAAGGAAATAAACCGTGGCGACGGAAGCTATATCCGCTTCGATGACAACTCGGCGGTGCTGGTGGACAACCAGCACGAGCCGATCGGCACGCGCATCTTCGGTCCGGTGGCCCGCGAATTGCGCGCCAAGCGGTTTCTCAAGATTATTTCGCTTGCTCCGGAGGTGCTGTGATGGCTCCCGGGCGCGACCTGGCCAAGTATCCGGTCAAGAAGAACGATATGGTGATGGTGATCGCGGGGCGCGAGCGCGGCAAGACCGGCAAGGTGCTGAAAGTGCTGCCCGGCAAAGGCCGCGTGATCATCGAGCGGCTGAACATCGTGAAGCGCCATTCCAAGCCGCGCGGCGCGGCCAGCCCCGGCGGCATCGTCGAGAAGGAAGCGCCGATCGATATTTCCAACGTGATGGTGTTCTGCGAGCGCTGCAACGCGCCGGTGCGCGTGAGCATCAAGCAGGCCGAAGCTGGCGGCGAGCGCTCGCGCGCATGCCGCCGCTGCGGCGAGGCGCTGGGTAACGAGTGATGGCGGACGAAAGCGACAAGTCCCAAAAGCCCAGGAAAGAGCCGAAGGTCGCGCGCCAGGGCAAAAAGGGCGCCGGCGCACCCGCGGCGGCGGAGCCCAAGGCCGAGGCCAAGCCGCGGGAGCCCGAGCCCAAGGTGCCGGCGCGCCTGAAGGTTCGCTACGAGCAGGAGATTCGGCCGGCGCTGATGCGCGATCTTAAGATCGACAACCCGATGCGCGCGCCGCGGCTGGAGAAGATCGTCATCAACATGGCGCTGAGTGAGGCGCGCGATAACGCCAAGATTCTCGACGCCGCGGTCGAGGAACTGAAGGTCGTGACGGGCCAGAAGCCGGTGATCACGCGCGCGCGCAAGGCGATCTCCAATTTCAAGCTGCGCGAGGGGATGCCGATCGGGGTGATGGTGACGCTGCGGCGTGAGCGGATGTACGAGTTTTTCGACCGGCTGGTGAACGTGTCGCTGGCGCGCGTGCGCGACTTCCGCGGAGTGAGCGACAAGGCCTTCGACGGGCGCGGCAACTACTCGCTGGGGCTGCGCGAGCATACGATTTTCCCCGAGCTCAACCTGGATAAGGTGGAGCGCGTCAAGGGCCTGACGGTGACGATCAACACGACGGCGCGCAGCGATTTTGAGGGCTACACCCTGCTGCGCGCGCTCGGGATGCCGTTCCGCGGCGCGTTGGAGCGCGAGGCCGCGGCGCGGGCGGCGTAGGGTTAAACGAGATGGCGAAGACCTGTCTTCGAGTAAAGGCGCTGCGCGTGCCCAAGTTCACGACGCGTCAGCACAACCGCTGTCCGCTATGCGGGCGCTCGCGCGCGTACTATCGGCGTTTTCGGATGTGCCGGTTGTGCCTGCGTAAACTGGCGCTGCGCGGCCAATTGCCCGGAGTGATCAAGGCGAGCTGGTAGGGACGACCTGCCAGGCGACCCATCAAAGGATTGGCTGGCAAAAGGACCAAAAAGAGACTGAATGTCGCAGACCGATCCCATCGCGGAGTTGTTGACCCGGATTCGCAACGCCATGCACGCGCGTTACAACCAGGTCGAAGTCCCTCATTCGCGCATGCGCGAGGCGATTTGCCGCACGCTGGCGGCCGAGGGTTTTTTGGGCGGAGTCGAGGTCGCCGGCGAGGTGCCCAAGAAAAAACTGGTCGTGGGCCTGCGCTACTCGGGCGAGCGCGAGCCGGTCATCCGGGGGATCGAACGGGTCAGCCGCCCCAGCCTGCGCCGCTACGGGGGGGCGAATTCGATGCCGCGCGTGGCGCACGGGATGGGCGTGCAGGTGGTGACGACGCCGCTCGGCGTGATGACCGATCGCGAGGCGCGGCGCAAAAAGGTCGGCGGCGAGATCCTGCTGAGGGTCTGGTAAGGGGAGCGAGCCGATGTCGCGCATAGGCAGATTGCCGGTCATCCTGGAAAAGGGCGTGAAGGCCCAACTCGTGGGCGACCTGTTCAAGGTTGAGGGCCCCAAGGGCCAGCTCGAATTCAGGATTCCGCCGCGTTTCGTCGTTGAGATAGGCGACTCGCGGGTCGAGGTGAAGCGTCCCGGTGATACGCAGCAGGAGCGCGGATTGCACGGGCTGGTGCGCAAGCTCATCGCCAACATGGCCGAAGGCGTGGGCAAAGGCTTTACCCGGGTGCTCGAGATTAACGGCGTCGGCTACCGTGCCGAGGTTCGCGGCAGCAATATCCATTTCACACTGGGCTACTCGCATCCGATTGTTTATCAATTGCCGGCGGGCGTGACGGCCAAAATCGATCGGCAGGTGACCATAACGCTGGAGAGCGCCGACCGCCAGTTGCTCGGCTCGGTGGCCGCGCAGATCCGGGAGCTGAGGCCGCCCGAGCCATACAAGGGCAAAGGCATCAAGTACGCAACCGAGACGATTCGGCGCAAGGCTGGCAAAGCGGCGGCCGGAGCGGCGGCGGGCTAGCGTCGGGAGCGGAGCAAGATGGCTGCGGAGCGATTTGAAAAGCGGATGGTGCGCCGGCATCGCGTGCGGCGCCGGGTCAAGGGCAGCGACGAGCGGCCGCGGCTGTCGGTCTATCGTTCGCTAAACCATATTTACGCACAGGTGGTGTCCGACGACTCGGGTCAGACGCTGGCCGCCGCTTCGACCCTGAGCGCCGAGCTGCGCGAGGGGCTCAAGAGCCGGCGCAATGTGCAGGCGGCCAAAGTGGTGGGTAAAACGATCGCCGAGCGCTGCCTGAGCAAGGGAATCAGCCAGGTCATCTTCGACCGCAACGGCTTTCTTTATCATGGCCGCGTCAAGGCGCTGGCCGAAGCGGCGCGCGCGGCGGGACTGAAATTCTAGGGGCGCAACCCTTTTTCGCAAAACGGGAGCACCGTGGCACAGCGGATAGAAACGCAAGGGCTCGACATCAAGGAAAAGGTCGTCCACATCAACCGGGTGGCCAAGGTCGTCAAGGGTGGCCGCCGCTTCAGCTTCAGTGCGCTGGTGGTGGCCGGCGATCAGAATGGCCTGGTCGGCTACGGCCTGGGCAAGGCCAACGAAGTGCCCGAGGCGATTCGCAAGGGCGTCGAGCGCGCCAAGAAAAGCCTGATGCGGGTGCCGCTGCGCGGGGGGACGATTCCGCACGAAGTGCTGGGCCGCTTCGGCGCGGGCAGGGTGATTCTCAAGCCGGCCTCCGAAGGTACCGGCGTTATCGCGGCGGGCGGCGTGCGTGCGGTGGTCGAGCTGGCCGGCATCCGCAACATCCTCACCAAGCGTCTGGGTTCGTCCAATCCGCATAATCTGGTAAAAGCCACGCTGGAGGCGCTCGCCGAGCTGCGCAGTCCCGAAGAGATCGCGCGGGTACGCGAGCATGGCCTACCGCGGCCGGCCGCGGCCTGAGCGAATGGCGGAAGGTCTGAGCCAAGGAGAAGTGCGCACGATGTCACAGCCGATCAAAATCAAGCTGGTGCGCAGCCCCATCGGGACTAACCAGCGGGTGCGCCAGACGCTCAAAGGACTGGGCCTCGGACGGGTGGGCAGCGAGCGCGAATTGGTACGCAGCCCCGCGGTCGAAGGCATGCTGCGCCGGGTGTCGCACTTGGTCGCCGAAGTGAAGAAGTAATGGCTGTAGATTTACGCACACTCAAGCCGGCTGCGGGCTCCAAGCGCCGCCATGCGCGGGTCGGCCGGGGAATCGGCTCTGGCAGCGGCAAGACCGCGGGACGCGGCCACAAGGGCAAGGGCTCGCGCTCGGGCGGCAACACGCCGCCGGGCTACGAGGGCGGCCAGATGCCGCTCAAGCGGCGCGTGCCCAAGCGCGGATTTCGCCGCTTGCAGAAGGCTGAGGGCCGGCGTGAAGAGTTCGCCGTGGTCAACCTGAAGAGGCTGGCCGCGTTGGGCGTCGAGACGGTTGATCCGGCGCTGATGGCCGAGCGCGGAATCATCCGCGCAGCGGACAAGGTCAAGGTACTCGGCGATGGCCAGCTTGCGGGACGGATGACCGTCCGCGCGCATGCGTTTTCGTCGAGCGCGAAAGAGAAGATCGCGGCGGCCGGAGGAGTTGCGGAGTTAATCGAGGATAACCCAAAGCTGAATGCTTGACGGGTTCTCAAACGCCTCGCGCATCCCCGAGTTGCGCCGCCGGCTGTGGTTTACGGCCGTCATGCTGGTCGTTTACCGCGTCGGCGTAGCCGTGCCGACGCCGGGAATCGACGGCCAGGCGCTGGCCTCGTTCTTCGACGCGGCTTCGAGCACGCTGTTCGGATGGGTCAACCTGTTCTCGGGCGGGGCGCTGGAGCGCTTTTCGGTCTTCGCACTGGGCATCATGCCCTACATTTCGGTCGCGATCATTCTCGACCTGCTCAAGGTCGCGTGGCCGTACCTCGATGAGTTGTACAAGGAAGGCGAGGCGGGGCGGCGCAAGATCAGCCAGTACACGCGCTACGGGACGGTCATGCTGTCGGTGGTGCAGGGCTTCATGATCGCCTACTCGCTCGAGCACATTCAGGCGCCCGGTGGCGGCTCGGTGGTCTACGCGCCGGGCTGGAACTTCCGCATCATGACCGTGCTCACGGTCACGGCGGGTGCGATGTTCGTGATGTGGATCGGCGAACAGATAACCGAGCGCGGCATCGGCAACGGCATTTCGCTAATCATCATGGCCGGGATCGTCGCGCGCCTGCCAAGCGCGCTTTCGACCACGTTCCAGTTCGTGCGCGAAGGTGAGATGAGCCTGTTCGTGCTGATTTTGATTCTGCTGATCGCGATCGGCGTGACTGCGGGCATCGTCTATGTCGAGACCGGCCAGCGCCGCATCCCGATCCAGTACGCGCGGCGTGTGGTGGGGCGGCGGGTCTACGGAGGACAGAGTTCGCATCTGCCGCTCAAGGTCAACACCGCGGGCGTCATTCCGCCCATCTTCGCCTCGTCGATCCTGGTCTTTCCGGCCACCGTGGCGACTTTTATTCCGGCGGCCAAGAACTATTCGGCGTTTCTGACTCCGGGCGGATGGGTTTACAACGTCGTCTACGTCGCCTTAATCGTTTTTTTCTGCTATTTCTATACGGCCGTCACCTTCAATCCGGTGGACGTCGCCGACAACCTCAAGAAGTACGGCGGCTTTGTCCCGGGCATCCGGCCCGGACGCTTCACCGCCGAGTACATCGACCGGATTCTTTCGCGGATAACCCTGGGCGGCGCCATCTACGTCAGTATCGTATGCATCCTGCCGACCATCCTGATCCAGCGCTTCAACGTGCCCTTTTACTTCGGCGGCACCGCGCTGTTGATCGTGGTCGGCGTCGCGCTGGACACGGTCGCCCAGATGGAAACCCATCTGCTGACCCGCAACTATGAGGGCTTCATGCGGCGCGGCCGCATCAAGTCCCGCAGGGGAGGATAGGCGCAAGTGCGGCTGGTTCTGCTGGGTCCGCCTGGGGCGGGCAAGGGCACACAGGCAAGGATGCTCGGGAAGCGCCTGAGCGCGCCGCAGGTGGCGAGCGGCGATCTCTTGCGCGCGGTCGTACGCAAGCGCGCCGCGCTGGGGCTGGAGGCCAAGCGCTACATGGACAAGGGCGCTCTGGTGCCCGACGACTTGGTGCTGAAGCTCATCGGCGAGCGGCTGAGCCAGCCCGACGCCGCGGCCGGCTTCATCCTGGACGGTTTTCCGCGCACGGTGGCGCAGGCCGAGACGCTGGACAGGATGCTCCAGGAGCGTGGCGCGCGGCGGTTGGACAAGGCAGTTGCTATAATTGTCGCGGACAACGAAATCGTCAAGCGCATCTCCGGGCGGCGCACCTGCAAGAATTGCGGGGCGATGTATCATCTGATTTATGATCCGCCGCGCAATCACAACCTTTGCAATAACTGCAATGGCGAGCTTTACCAGCGCGACGACGACGCCGAGGATACGGTGCGGATGCGCCTGGAAGTTTACGCCGCGGCCACGCGGCCATTGTTCGAATATTACGGACGGACGGGATTGCTGGTCCAGATCGACGGCATCGGGCGGCCCGAGGAAATCCAGCAGCGCATCATCAACGCGCTGGGCGGCGCGGGCGCGGCGGTGAAGGGTTGACCGGCGTGATCCTGCTCAAGAGTCCCGAAGAGCTCGCCTTGATGCATAAGGCGAACATGATCGTGGCCGAAATTCTCGAGGAACTGGCGGCCGCAGTGAAACCCGGCGTCACCACTGGCGAGCTGGACCGGCTCGCCGAGGATCTGACCTATCGCAAGGGCGCGCGGCCGGCGTTCAAGGGCTACAAGCCGCACGACGTGGCTTATCCCAAGACACTGTGCGTGTCGGTCAACGAAGAGATTGTCCATGGCATCCCCTCGGGACGCCGGCTAAAGCCGGGTGACATTGTGGGCTTGGATTTCGGCGTGGTTTACCAGGGCTTTTACGGCGACGCGGCGCGCACCGTCCCGGTGGGCAAGATCTCGGATCGTGCTGAGCGTTTGTTGCGCGTCACGCGCGCCGCGCTCTACGCCGGAATCGAGCGGGCGCAGGTCGGCGACCGGATAAGCGACATCGCCCACGCCGTGCAGCAGACCGCCGAGGGCGCGGGCTTCTCTGTGGTAACCGACTTTGCCGGCCACGGCATCGGGCGTAGCCTGCATGAGGATCCGCAGGTGCCCAACTACGTGCGGCGCGGGATGCCGAATCCGCGCCTGCAAGAGGGAATGGCGCTCGCGATCGAGCCGATGATTAACGAGGGAGTGTCCGAACTGCGCATCCTCGACGACGGCTGGACGGCGGTTACCGCCGACGGCAAACTGTCGGCGCATTTCGAGCACTCGATTGCAATTACGGCCCGCGGGCCGTGGATTTTGAGCGAAGTGGCGAATGTCTAAGGGAGACGCCATAGAAGTAACCGGGACCGTGCTCGAGGCGCTCCCCAACGCGATGTTCCGGGTGTCGCTGGAGAACGGGCATCGGGTGCTGGCCCATATTTCGGGCAAGATGCGGATGCATTACATCAAGATCCTGCCGGGCGACCGGGTCACGGTGGAATTGTCGCCATACGATCTGACCCGCGGCCGAATAACCTATCGGATGCGTTGAGCGGGCCGGGCGGCGGCAGGGTACGACAGGACACGAGTGGACAGGATGCGATGAAGGTCAGGGCATCAGTAAAAAAGATCTGCAAGAATTGCAAGGTTGTGCGCCGCCAGGGCGTGGTGCGCATCCTGTGTTCCAACCCGCGCCACAAGCAGCGCCAGGGCTGAGCCGGCGGGCAGGACGGAGAAGAAAAGGAGAGTCGCCGCATGGCACGCATCGCCGGAGTCGAACTGCCGCATCACAAGCGGATGGAGATCGCGCTGACCTATATTTACGGCATCGGCCGCAGCGCGGCGCAGAAGATCCTCGCCGAGGCCAAAGTGGACCCCGCGCGCAACAGCGACGATCTGGGCGCCGACGAGCAGGTCCGCGTGCGCAACGTGATCGACGAGAAGTTCAAGGTCGAGGGCGACCTGCGGCGCGAGCTGCAGCAGTCGATCAAACGGCTGATGGATCTCGGATGCTACCGCGGTATCCGCCATCGCCGCGGCCTGCCCGCGCGCGGCCAGCGCACGCATACCAACGCGCGGACGCGCAAGGGTCCACGCAAAGTCGTCGCGGGCAAAAAGCAGGCGCCGCCCAGGGGCTAGGGCGGTTTAGGCGCGGCATCGGAATTGTCGATTGGAACTTATCAACCTGAAGTTCAGGCTCAAGTGCAGGCTGAAGTGCAGGAGAGAACGCAAGCTTAATGGCTGACGAGAACAAGGAAACGAAACCTGCGGCGGGCAAGGCGCAGGGTGGCCAAGGCCCCTCCGGCGGCGGCGAAAAGTCCGCAGCCGCGGGCGGCGGCGCGCCCGCGGCGGCTGGAGCGGCCGGGGCGGCGCCCGCGCCGCGGCGCCGGCGCGTGCGGCGCACGGTGCCCGAGGGCATCGCGCACGTGCATGCGACCTTCAACAACACCATCGTCACCATCGCGGACCAGCAGGGCCTGGTGGTGGCCTGGGCGAGTGCCGGTTCGGTCGGCTTCAAGGGCTCGCGCAAGGGCACGCCGTTCGCCGCGCAGATGGCCGCGGAAGCCGTGGCGCGCAAGGTGAGCGACGTCGGGATGCGCGCCGTGGTGGTGTACGTCAAGGGTCCGGGCGGAGGACGCGAGTCGGCGGTGCGCGCGCTGCAGGCGGCCGGGCTCTCGGTCATTTCGATCAAGGACGTGACGCCCATCCCGCACAACGGATGCCGGCCGCCCAAACGGCGCCGCGTTTAGGGGAGCAGAACAAGGTGGCAAGGTATCTCGGTCCGGTATGCCGGCTGTGCCGGCGCGAAGGGCTCAAGCTCTTTTTGAAGGGTGAGCGATGCTACACCGACAAGTGCGCGATCGAGCGGCGCAACTATCCGCCCGGCGCGCACGGCCAGGCACGCACGCGCTTTTCAGAGTTTGCGATTCGCCTGCGCGAGAAGCAGAAGGTCAGGCGCATCTATGGTTTGATGGAGACGCAGTTCAAGCGCTACTTCGAGCTGGCCGAGCGGATGCCGGGGATCACCGGCGAGAATCTGCTGGTGCTGCTCGAGCGCCGGCTCGACAGCATGGTCTACCGGCTCGGCTTCGCCAGTTCGCTCGCCCAGGCGCGCCAGATCGTGCGCCACGGCCATATCGAAGTCGACAACCAGCCGGTGACGGTGCCCTCTTACCTGCTCGACGTGGGCGAAGTGGTGAGCGTGGCCAGCCGCAGCCGCACTAAGAAGGTGATCGCCGAGGCGATCGAGATGTCGCAGCGCCGCGGCGCGCCGTCGTGGATCGCGCTGGAGCGCGACCAGTTCCGCGGCTCGATGCGCGCGCTGCCGGCGCGCGCCGACCTGACGATGCCGGTCAGCGAGAAGCTGATCGTCGAGCATTACTCGCGTTGAGTCGGCGACGCGGCGCGCGGGGTGGCGGAGCGGGGGCGAAAAAACTTCCGGAGAAGAGCGATCGGATATGCAGAATGATTGGCGCGATTTAATTAAGCCGAAGGCTGTCGAGTTCGACGAAAAGGAACTGACCCCGACCTACGGACGGTTCTTCGCCGAACCGCTCGAGCGCGGCTATGGCATCACGATCGGCAATAGCCTGCGCCGTATCCTGCTGTCCTCGCTGCCCGGGTTTGCGATCACCGCGGTGCGGATCAACGGCGTGTTGCACGAGTTTTCCACCATGCCCGGGGTCAAGGAGGACGTGACCGATGTCGTCCTCAACTTGAAGGAGGTGCGCCTGCGCCTCCACGAGGGCGACCATCTGACCGCCACGCTCAAGGCGCGCGGCGAGGGCGCGGTCGCCGCGCGCGACATCACCGGCGGCCCCAGCCTCGAAGTGCTCACGCCTGACCAGCATCTCGCGACGCTCGAGAAGGGCGCCGAGTTGGAGATGGAGCTGGTGATCCGGCGCGGGCGCGGCTATGCGCCGGCCGAGCGCACCGAGGAGGAAGAGCCGATCGGCACGATCCGGCTCGACGCGGTCTATTCGCCGATCAAGAAAGTCAATTTCACCGTGACCAACGCGCGCGTCGGCCAGCGCACCGATTACGACCGCTTGGCGCTGGAAATTTGGACCGACGGCTCGATTTCGCCGCGCGACGCGCTGACTTACGCGGCGCGCGTGGCGCGCGACCAGATGACCATCTTCGCCGGCGTCGAGGAAGAGGCGGAGACGCCGATCTCGGCCGAGGGGGGCGAGCAACGCCCGCTGCTCAACGAGTATCTCTACCGTCCGGTCGAGGGGCTGCCGATTTCGGTGCGCGCCTTCAACGGGCTGCAAAACGCCGACATCAAGTACCTCGGGGAGCTGGTCCAGCGCACCGAGCAGGACATGCTTAAAATCAAGAACTTCGGCCGCAAGTCGCTCAACGAGATCAAAGAGGTCCTCACCGACATGGGCCTCTCGCTCGGGATGCGCCTGGACAACCTGCCGCCGCGCAACGAGCTCGACCGCATGTGGGCCGAGCAGGAGCGGCGCGAGTCGGCCTGAGCGGCGCGGCGTACCTCGGGAGTCAGCATCGATGCGTCACCTCAATTCGGGCCGCAAGCTCAATCGCACCTCGGCCCATCGCAAAGCCCTGATGCGCAACCTGGTGTTGAGCCTTATCCAGTACGGCCGGCTCAAAACCACTGACGCCAAGGCCAAGGAGTTGCGGCGCTGGGCCGATCGGATGGTGACGCTGGGCAAGCGCGGCGATCTCGCCGCGCGCCGCCGCGCCTACGCTTTCGTCGGCTCCCACGGCGCGGTCAAGAAGCTGTTCGACGAGATCGCGCCGCGCTTCAAGGAGCGCCCGGGCGGCTACACGCGGATCATCAAGTACGGCGTGCGCCGCGGCGACGCCGCGCCGATCTCAATCATCGAATTCACCGGCGCTTCCGAGACCACCGCGCCACGTAAGAAGCGGCGCAAGGCCGAGCCCCGCGAGCCTCAGCATCGTGAGCGCCGCGCCGCGGCGGCCGCCGGCTAGCATCGGGCGTTCCCCGGCGCGGGCCGCTTGCGCGGTTCACGGCGCCGCCGGCCGCAGCGCCGGCTGCCCGTGCGGCGCGGCGATTTTCGAGACGTTCGTTCCTCAGGCGCGGAGACGGCTCCTGGAGCCCTTGTGTGATCATCGCGGGGCGCTGGTAAGCTTGGATCGAACGCCGACGGAGATCCCGATGGCCAATGAACTGATTCAACCTGACAAGTTCTTCCTGAGCCGTTTCGGGATGACCGAGGGCGCGCTCGAACGAATCCTGGGCGCCGCCCTGGAGCGCAAGGCGGATTATGCCGATCTTTACTTTGAGTATCGGAGCGCCGAGGGGCTCAGCCTCGAAGACTCGATTGTCAATCGCACCAGCAAGAGCTTGAGCCACGGCGTTGGCGTGCGGGTGTGCGCCGAAGACCGCACCGGCTATGCCTACTCGGACGAGGTCACGGTCGACCGGATGCGGCTGGCAGCGGAGGCCGCGCGCGCGATCGCGCACGGCGGCGGTGAAGCTTCTGTCGCGGTACAGGTCGGGCGGCAGGTGCCGCGCCATGCGCTCTACGAATTGGAGAGTACGCCGCTGGAGGTCCCGCTGGAGCAGCGCGCGAAGCTGCTCAACGAGATCGATCGTGTCGCGCGCGAGTTTGATCCGCGCGTCAAGAGCGTGATGGCGTCGTTCGCGGCCGAGCGCAAAATCGTGATGGTGGTCAACAGCGAGGGGCGAATCGCGGCCGACGTGCAGCCGCTCTGCCGCCTCAACGTCACCGTGATAGCCGCGGATGACAAGGGCCGCCAGGCCGGCAGCTCGGGCGGCGGCGGGCGCGTGGAGTGGAGCTTTTTCTTCGAGGACGAGCGATGGCGCGAGCACGCACTGACGGCGGCGCGCCAGGCAATTACCAACCTTGACGCGGTTGACGCGCCGGCGGGCGAGATGGTGGTGGTGCTGGGGCCGGGATGGCCGGGAATTCTGCTGCACGAGGCCATCGGCCACGGGCTGGAGGGCGACTTCAATCGCAAGGGCACTTCGGCCTTCTCCGGGCGTATCGGCCAGCGCGTGGCGAGCGAGTTCTGCACGGTGGTCGACGACGGCACGATTCCCAACCGCCGCGGCAGCCTCAATATCGACGACGAGGGCACGCCGACTTCGCGCACGGTGCTGATTGAGAAGGGCATCCTGCGCGGCTACCTTCAGGACCGTCTCAACGCGAGGCTGATGAAGATGGCGCCGACCGGCAACGGGCGCCGCGAGAGCTTCGCGCACGCTCCGATGCCGCGCATGACCAACACTTTCATGCTGCCCGGCGGCTCGACCGCCGAGGAAATCCTTGGCTCGGTGCGCAACGGACTCTATGCGGTCAGCTTCGGCGGCGGCCAGGTCGATATCACTAACGGAAGATTCGTCTTTTCGGCCTCCGAGGCCTATCTGATCGAGGACGGCAAGGTGACCCGCCCGGTAAAGGGCGCGACGCTGATCGGCAACGGTCCCGACGTGCTCACCCGGGTCACGATGGTGGGCAACGATCTCGCGCTCGACCCCGGCATCGGCACCTGCGGCAAGGACGGCCAGTCGGTGCCGGTCGGGGTCGGGCTGCCGACGATTCGAATCGACGGGATCACCGTCGGTGGCACCCGCGCCTGACGCGGGCTTATCGCGGGCGGAGAAATAATCGCCGATGGCATCAGTCGAAGCGGGCGAAGCGGGCGTGGATCTCGCTCAATGGGGGCTGGAGCAGGCGCGTGCCGCGGGCGCCGGCGCCGCCGAGGTTTTGATCGTGAGCGCCGAGTCGCTCAGCGCCGGCGTGCGCATGGGCGAGGTCGAGAAGCTCAAGAGTTCGCGCGAGCGGCGGCTCGGCGTGCGGGTCTTCGTGGGACAATCGTCGGCCACGGCGGCGACCGCCGAGTTCGAGCGCAAGGCGCTGGGCGAGTTCATCGCCGACACGGTGCGCCTGGCGCGCCTGACCGCGCCCGATCAATGGTCGGGGCTGCCCGATCCGGCGCTGCATCCGCGCCACCTGCCCGAACTTGAGCTCTCCGATCCTTCAAGCGGAATAATCGAAGCCGACCGCGCGCTGGAAATCGCGCGCACGGCCGAGCGCGCCGCGCTCGGCGCCGACCGCAGGATCAAAAATTCCGAGGGCGCCGAGTTCGACTCGGGCCGCTATCGCGTGGTTTTCGCCAACAGCCAGGGCTTTGCCGGCGAATACGCGGGGACGACTTACAGCCTCGCCGTCGCGCCGATCGCCGAAGAGGACGGCGCGATGCAGCCCGGGCATTGGTACACGCAGAACCGCCGCTTCGACGGGCTTGAAGAAGCCGCCTCGGTGGGGCTGACCGCGGCCAAACGCGCACTTAGAAAGCTCGGCGCGCGCAAGATCAAAACCACGCGCGCGCCGATTGTGTTCGACCCCGAGATGGCGGCGAGCCTGCTGCGCGCGCTGGCGGGCGCGGCTTCGGGGCCGTCGCTCTATCGCGGCGCGTCGTTCCTGGCCGGCCGGCTGGGTTCGGAAATCGCCAGCTCCGGCGTGACGATCATCGACGACGGCACGATACGCGGCGGTCTCGGATCGAAACCGTTCGACGGCGAGGGACTGCCGATTACGCGCAAGAGCGTGGTCGAGGGTGGGGTGCTCAAGACCTATCTGCTCGACTGCTACTCGGCGCGCCGGCTCGGCCTCGCGCCGACGGGCAACGCCGCGCGCGCGGTCGGCGAGGCGCCCTCGGTCAGCCCGGCCAATCTTTATCTGCAGCCAGACCGGTATTCACCCGCGGAGATAATCCGCAGCGTCAAGCATGGACTCTATCTCACCGAGCTAATTGGCTTCGGCGTCAATTCGGTCACCGGCGATTACTCGCGCGGCGCAAGCGGTATGTGGATCGAGGACGGCGAGCTGGCCTATCCGGTGCAGGAGATCACGATCGCCGGCAACCTCAAGGAGATGTTCATGTCGATCGAGATGATCGGCAACGACCTGGTGTGGCGATCTTCGACGGCCGCGCCAACGCTCAAGATTGCCGAGATGATGATCGCGGGCGAATGAGTCCCGCGAGGCGGCGGCCGCCGCGCGATCGCGAGAGGGACGAGAAGCGCGAGGCCGGTTTACCTCGGCTATAGGTCACCGATGGGTACGGCCAGCCCCATCGCAGACGACCTTCGGTAAATTGCAGTAAATTGGCGCTGGCTGGCCCGTCCCGCGGCTGGACGAAAAACACTGACCGTCCCCTCCGACCGTTCCCCGCGCGGCCACGCCGCGCCTCGAACAGCAAGCCGATTGCGGCCAATCTCGCCGCCATCCGAAAAACTGGTTCCGCAACGGGTCGATGTCGCGCGCCGCGACAAGGCTCAAATCCCACGTCGCCCCCGATGCGCTTCGAGACGAAATCCATGGCTTCTAGTGACGTGTCTCGTAAGATTCTGTAGCAAGGCGGACGGATTCTCCTCCGGGTTTCGCTTAAGGAGCGCGGCGTTTCGCCAGTTTAAGGTCTTCTCGTTCGCTCCAGATATTTGCGAGCGACGACACTAGCACCACGATTTTTTCGTGGCGCTCAGCGGGCGGGCGAGGGTAAATTGGCCCATGATTCTGAAGGAGCTGAAAATGGACTACGAAACGATCCGATACTCGGTCGAGGACCAGGTGGCCCTTCTGACCTACGACCGGCCCGCTCAGCGCAACGCGATCAACCGCCGGATGAACTCGGAGCTCCAGCACGCCTGGCAGCGCTTTCGGGACGACGACGATGCGTTCGTACTGGTCATGACGGGAGCCGGAGAGGCCTTCTGCGCCGGCTGGGATCTCGCGGATGCCGCCGAGTGGCCACGCGAGGATTGGGATACTTACCGCAGGAACCTTCACAGCCTCGCCGGCGTATGTGGGTATACGCGCAAGGTGGACGTGTTCAAGCCCGTCATCGCGGCGGTGAACGGCTACGCGGTAGCGGCGGGCCTCGAGACCGCGCTGCTTGCCGACATCCGGATCGTTGCGGAGAGCGCCGTCTTCGGCGCCTTCGAGCGCCGCTGGAACATCGTTGCAGGAGACGGCCTGACCGTGCGCCTGCCGCTGGTGATCGGGTTCGGGCGCGCCATGGAACTCATCATCACGGGCCGGTCGGTCAGCGCCGAGGACGCGCTGCGCATCGGTCTGGCCAACGAGGTCGTGCCGCGAGAGCAGGTTCTCCCGCGCGCCCTTGAACTCGCGCGCGAGATCGCGAAGCTGCCGCAGGGAGCTATTCGCACTGACAAGGAAACGGTGATGCGCAATGTCGGCCGCACGCTCGAGGAGCAGCTGCGCAACGAGGCCGAGGCCGTTCTCTCGATGTGGCTCCGCAGGGACTCGCATGCGATCGGAGCCCGCTCGTTCAAGGAGCGGCGAAAGCCCGAGTGGCCGAACCGCGGTCTCTGACTTCAGTCGGGCGCTGGCGCGCGACCGTTGCGCGGGTCATGCCAGGGCTTTTAGGCGGCTTGTGCGCGGCGAGCGCGGCCGGCGCTGGCAATTCGAAGCTGGACGCGCATGCCTGCTCGCGCGAGCATGTTGACGAGCGTGTCGAGGCTGAACAGGTCGATCTTGCCGCGCATAAGATCGCTTACCCGTGGCTGGGTGACTCCAAGGAGATTCGCTGCCGAGCGCTGGGTCAGTTTGCGCGCCTGGATGAGACGCCTGACTTCCACCATCAACTCCGCGCAAAGCCGCAAGCTCTCAGCCTCCTGCGCTCCGAAGCCCAGGTCTCGGAACACGTTCCCGGTAGACTGTTGAACCTTCATCGTCATGTCTTTTTTCTGCCCCGCGGTCTCTGGAGCAGCTCGCTCAATCGCGATTTGGCCAGCTCCAAATCATACCTGGCTGGCTGACAAATGGACCCTCACCCTCACCCTCTCCCACATACGATGTGGGCGAGGGCAAAAAATGCGCTGCGAACCAGTTACAGTTAACGTGACCCCGCATCCGACGGCCGGACGGACACGTTGAGCGGCTGAAATTTACGGGCTGCGCCGATAGCAACGGGTTCAGGCGCGCGCGAACAGCGAACGGACCAGGCGCAGCAGGTAGCGCCAGAAATTCAGAAAAACCCCTGGCGCGCGACCATGCCGGCGGTCTCAGCCTTGAGCTCGGCCTCGGCGGCGGCGAAGAACTGACCGGTCATCATCCTGGCCGCACCTTGGTCCGCGGGTCATGCTAGGGAACCTCTGCACAAGGCAGGTCGTCATTCTGAACGGAGTCCGCGCAGTGAAGAATCCCGGGATTCTTCGCTGCGCTCAGGATGACAGGCTCTTGGATGCAACTTATTAATGGGACGCCACCCTAGGCGAGTTCGATTACGGCCGCATGCAGGAAACGGCTGAACAGCGCGCCGGTCGAGTCCAGCGCCACGTCGTAGAGCGACGGCGTGCGGTCAGGCACGAACATTTGATGGCCTTCGTCGAGGAAGGCGTAGAGCATGCACAGTCCTAAGGCGAGGTAAGGCCGCTCACGCATCGGTCCGCTCGCCAGCAGCCAGAACAGGATCGCGTAGTTGGTGAAGTGCGCGCTCTTGCGCACGAAATCATGGCCCAGCGAGATCGTTGCCGCCGAGGCTCCCGGCATCAGGAAGCGCAGGATCGGATCGACAATTTTCGACGTGTTCTCAGCCGAGAAATACGAAGTCGAAAGGACGAAGATAACGATCGCCCAAGTCAGCACCGGCAGCCATTTGACCAGCGGCCGTTCGATGGATTCTCCTGACTTTACCGCTACCGCGCCGCTCATGCCCTGATCCTTGCCATAAAAATAATCTCCCTGCGAAAGCGGGACGGCCACACCCCTGCGATGCGCCATTTTGTTGCGCCGCCACTCAAGGCTAGCATGGGTTGATGGAGGGGTTAAACGGGGAGAATTGGCGGCGCGCTTCGTCATTGATGAAAGGAATTAACCGCCGATGAACCAGGTTTGGACCATTGCGGAAACGCATCCCGTGCCGCCCTGCACGATCGTAATCTTCGGCGCCTCGGGCGACCTGGCGGCGCGCAAGCTGCTGCCCGCGCTCTACAACCTGGAACATTGCGGCCAGGAGGCAATCCCGCCCAAGAGCGCAATCCTGGGCTTCGCGCGCCGCGAAATGTCGCTCGAGGCATTTCGCACCAAGGCGCGCGAGGCGGCCACGCGCTTCTCGCGCCTGCAAATCGACGAGGAACGCTGGGGCCGTTTCGCCCGGAGCCTCGATTACCTCTCGGGGCTGGACCGTCCCGACGGCTTCGCGCGCCTGAAGGGCCGCTTGGAGGAAATCGAGCAAGCGCGCGGCCTGCCGCCCAACCGCATCTTCTACCTCGCGCTGCCGCCCGAGGCGATCGCCGAGGCGGTCGAAAAACTTTACGGCGCCGGCCTTATCGCGCCGCCCCAAGCGCCCTACTTCAGCCGCATCGTGGTCGAGAAGCCGATCGGCCACGACCTGCATAGCGCGCTGCAAATCACCAACACGATACGCCAGTACTTCGACGAGACCCAGGTCTTCCGCATCGATCATTACCTTGGCAAGGAGACCGTGCAAAATCTGATGGTGCTGCGTTTCGCCAACAGCATCTTTGAGGATTTCTGGAACAACAAGCGCATCGATCATGTCCAGATAACCGTCTCCGAGGAGGAGGGGCTGGGCTCGCGCGCGATGTACTACGACGGGGCCGGCGCGCTGCGCGACATGGTGCAGAACCACATGCTGCAGGTGCTGGCGCTGACCGCGATGGAGCCGCCGGTGTCGCTGGCGGCCGGCGCGGTGCGCGACGCCAAGGTCAACGTCATCCGCTCGCTGCGGCCCATCGGCCCCGGTGACGCGCGCAAGCTCGTGGTGCGCGGCCAGTACGCCGCGGGCGAGCTCGGTGGCCAGCGGGTGCCCGGCTATCTCCAGGAAGAGGGCATCGGCGAGACCTCGCGCACGGAAACCTTCGTCGCGCTGAAGGCCCGGATCGACAACTGGCGATGGTCGGGGGTGCCGTTCTACCTGCGCACGGGCAAGCGTCTGCCGCGGCGCGCGAGCGCGATTTTCGTGCAGTTCAAGCGGGTCCCGGAGATCCTGTTCAACCGCCGCGTCGCGTTGCCGCCCGGCGTGCTGGCGATTCGCCTCCAGCCCGACGAAGGCTCCTCGCTCGAAGTGCTGGCCAAGCGGCCCGGCCTCGACCTCTCGATCCAGCCGGTGCGGATGAACCTCCAGTACTCGGCGGAGTTCGACGGCGCCTCGCCCGACGCCTACGAGCGGCTGCTGCTCGACGTGATGGCGGGCGACCATACGCTGTTCCTCGGCGCGAGGTTCGTCCACCGCTCGTGGGAGTTCGTGCAGGGCATTCTCGATCAGTGGCAGGACGACCCCGCGATGCCGCTGGCGCCTTACGCGGCCGGAACATGGGGTCCCAAGGCGGCCGACGAGCTGATTCGGGCCGACGGCCGGGAATGGTTCACGCCGTAAGAGAAAGGCGTCTGCCGTCCGGCAGTCGAATTTGGTATTAGTGTAAGGAGGTAATACTGTGAAGGGCAATAGGATGGTTTCCCGTTCGAGCACCGTTCGTCTGGCGATCAGCCGGCTGACCAGCAAGGGCCAGGCAACCATACCGGCGCCGGTGCGCGCGAAGCTTAATCTAAAGCCGGGCGATTCTGTGGTTTTCGAGGAATCGAAGACGGGCGCGGTATGTGTTCGCAGAGCCGAGCCGCTCGATATCGCGTTCTTATCGGCGCTTGAAGGAACCCTATCCGAGTGGAATTCGGAAAACGACGACAAGGCTTACGGTGATCTGTAAGCAGTACGACGTCGTTGTAGTACCTTTTCCCTTCACCGACCGCCGGGCAAGCAAACGTCGGCCCGCGGTTGCCCTATCCACCGAGAAATTCAGCGCCGAGGATGGTCATACGGTCCTGGCGATGATTACCAGCGCTAAGAATCCACCTTGGCCGTCCGACGTGATTATCGATTCCGGGCATGCGGGACTCCGCGCACCTTCGAAGGTTCGGATGAAGCTTTTCACTTTGGACAACCGGGTGATCCTGCGGAGGGTCGGAAGTCTTCACGACGTTGACCGAGGAGCGGTCGCGCAGGCTATGACACAACTGCTCGGCGCAGTCAGGTTACAGATTTAGAGCCTGCCCATTTTGTTTGGAATTTCAAGGGCTTAACCATTAGAAGGGCAGCTCATGAGGCAAAACCGCGAGTAAGCGGCGGCCCGAATGCCCGACCCGTATCGCAAGTGCGTATCCACAGACCATCGACAGGGTTATCAACAGGCTCGATTCCACCTCTCCTCATCCTGGGAGCGGTCGCCGCGCGCATCGCGAGCGGCGGGAGAGGTGCGATCCCTGACCTCTCCCCGACCCTCTCCTTGGACAGAGGCTGTCGATAAATGCGGGGAAAAAGATTCATCGCTTCGCGGAGATCCTTGGCTGGCGTTCAGCGACTGTGTTGGAAGTCAAGGTAGCGAAGGGAGTTAAAGGGGAAGGCGTCGCGGGCGATGGCGTTGAGGATGACGAGGAGTTTGCGCATGCAGGCGACCAGGGCGAGTTTTTTGGCCTGGCCCCGCGCGCGCGGCGCCTGATAGTGCGCGCGCAAGGGCGGATTGTGGCGCGCGCCGGCTCGCGCCGCCCTTGACCGCGACCGTCGCTCCGGCTGGAAGGTGATTATGCAGTCGCCGTTGGCGACTGCTGCGTTAAGCAGCCATTTACCACTAACTGCTCACACACGAAATTCCTGACGCTCCCCAGGGTCACCGTCAGCTGCGGCCCCACCCCGGGTACCGCTTCGAGCAGCCTGGCCTTGGCGTTTTGCGCCGGGGCGCTGGAAAGCGCCGCTTTGATTGGCTCTTCCACCTCGGCCAGTGCGCGCTTGAGTCCCTTGATGCTCTGCACGCTGCTCTTGCGCACCACCTTGGGCGCCCGCTCGCGGCGATTGCTCTCCGCCACCAGCATCCCGATCAACTGCCGCCGCCTGACCACCAGGGCCTTAAGCTCGGCCTCGGCCTCGGCGGCCAGGCGCATCGGCGCCAACCGCCCGTTGCTATGACTGGCTTGGGCGAACTGCGCCAGGACCACCGCGTCGAGCCGATCGGTCTTGCCCATCCGCCCCAGGCAACGCGCGAACTCACGCACCTGGCGCGGGTTCACCCCCGCCACCGCCAGACCCGCCGCGTGCAGTTCGCTGGCCGCCAACGTCTCCAGTCCGCCGCTCGCTTCCAGCCCCACCGCCCGTGGACTCGCCGCGCGCAGCCGCTCGACCAACTCCGCGACTGCGGTTGCGTGGTTGCGCACCCGCCAACCCTCCGCCCCCAGCCAGACGCCCACGTCCAGCCACTCCTTGGACACGTCGATCCCAACGTATAGCGCTTCCATCCGTCGCGCCCTCCGCCGCGGGGCTTCACCCATGCTTGCGCACGATTCGGGCCCTATACGCCCGCGCGACTGTTCGGGTTTTCTCACCCCTTGCTGGCCGAGGCGGAGAGCCTTGCTGAGCGCCGGTCTTCGACCACCCTGAATGACAACGGTCTTCCGCCTCGAGTCTTTCCTCACTATCCCATTCGACATACGAGAATGACAAAAAGACCGCCTTTTTGTTGTCATCCTGAACGAGGGTTGCCGAAGTGAAGGATCAACGCGGAGCGATTTTGGTGTTTATCGACTCCTTGGACAAGGAGCGGGGATCAGAAAAGCAAGGAGAGCGCGCGCCGATAGCAACGGGTTCAGGCGCGCGCGAACAGCGCACGGACCAGGCGCAGCAGGTAGCGCCAGAAATTCAGAAAAAACCCCTGGCGCGCGACCATGCCGGCGGTCTCAGCCTTGAGCTCGGCCTCGGCGGCGGCAAAGAACTGCCCGATCATCATCTTGGCCGCGCTATCGATCATGCGCTGGCCGACCTGCACCAGCGGCCCGCCGATCTGGATGTCGCCGCCGTAGGTGACCACGGTCTGGTTGCGGTCCTTGGCCACCAGATCGAGCGTACCCGCGCCGCGCATAAAGCCCTGCTTGCCCTTGCCGTCGACCGCCATCCTGTAATGCTCGGGCGGGCGGACCTCTTCGAGCTTAAGCTTGCCGGTGTAAACGCCCTTGACCGCGGCGACACCGACGTTGAGCGTGCCGGCGAACTCGGTGGGGCTGATGACCTCGAGCTTTTCGCATCCGGGAATCAGGCGCGAGAGCCGCGCGGGATCATTGAACAGGTCCCACACACGCTCGCGCGGCGCTGCCAGTGTTTGTTCTCCAGCGATCTTCATATCGAAGCGTAAGCTTGCGCGCCGCAGCCGCGCGGATCAACGCCTGGCGCGCGCGGCCGCGCTCTCCAACGCGCGGCGGACCAAATCGGGCGCGCCGGGGCCAAACTGAAGAGTCGGCTGGCGCAAAGGCCGCCCGTGAATATGCTTGTCGGCCAACAGAAAGTGGTTAATCTGGATGAGGAGCCCGAAAGGGTCGATTTTTTATGAAGCCAGATCGTTTTACGGAAAAGCTTCAGGAAGCGTTGGGGCGCGCGCAGAATGCGGCGCTCAGTGCACGCCATCAGGCGGTCGACGTCGAGCATCTGCTCGCCGCGCTGCTCGAAGACGACGAGGGCTTGGTCTCCTCCGTGCTCAAGCTGGGCGGCGTGGACCGCGCCGCCGTGCGGCGCAAGCTGGCCGACGAGCTGGCAAAGATTGCGCAGGTCACGGGCGGCGGCAGCGACGCCGGCCAAGTCTACGCCACCCAGCGGCTAAGCCGCGTGCTGGCGCGCGCCGAGCAGGAGGCGGGCAAGCTCAAGGACGACTATATCTCGGTCGAGCACGTGCTGATCGCGATGCTCGACGAGCCGGGCGCGGCCGCGCGCATCCTGCGCGAGGCCGGGCTGGCGCACGACAAGCTGATGGAGACGCTGCAGAAGGTGCGCGGCCATCAGCGCGTCACCTCGTCCAATCCCGAGGCGACCTACCAGGCGCTCGAGCGCTACGGACGCGACCTGACCAAGCTGGCGGCGGCGGGCAAGCTCGACCCGGTGATCGGGCGCGACGAGGAGGTCCGCCGCGTGATCCAGGTGCTGTCGCGGCGCACCAAGAACAACCCCGTGCTGATCGGCGAGCCGGGCGTGGGCAAAACCGCGATTGTCGAGGGGCTCGCCCAGCGGATCGTCGCCGGCGACGTGCCCGAGGGACTCAAGGGCCGCCGCCTGGTCGCGCTCGACATGGGCGCGCTGGTCGCGGGCGCCAAGTTCCGCGGCGAGTTCGAGGAGCGGCTCAAGGCGGTGCTCAAGGAAGTGCAGGAGGCGGCCGGCGAGGTCATCCTGTTCATCGACGAATTGCATACGGTGGTTGGCGCGGGCGCGGCCGAGGGCGCGATGGATGCCTCCAACCTGCTCAAGCCGGCGCTGGCGCGCGGCGAACTGCACTGCATCGGCGCGACCACGCTCGATGAGTACCGCAAGCATATCGAGAAGGATGCCGCGCTCGAGCGCCGCTTCCAGCCGGTGATGGTCGAAGAGCCGAGCGTCGAGGACACGATCTCGATCCTGCGCGGGCTCAAGGAGCGCTACGAGGTCCATCATGGCATCCGCATCAAGGACGCCGCCCTGGTGACCGCGGCGATGCTCTCCCAGCGCTACATCACCGGCCGCTTCCTGCCCGACAAGGCGATCGACCTGGTCGACGAAGCGGCGGCCAAGCTGCGCACCGAGAAGGAATCGATGCCGGTCGAGCTGGACGAGGTCAACCGGCGCGTGATGCAGCTCGAGATCGAGCGCGAGGCGCTCAAGCGCGAGACCGACGCGGCGTCGCGCGAGCGGCTGGCGCGGCTGGAGAAGGAGCTGGCCGACGTGCATGGCAAACGCGACGCCTTGCAGGCGCAGTGGCAGAGCGAGAAGGGCGGAGTCGAGCAGCTCGCCGCGCTCAAGGCGCAGATCGAACAGACCCGGCTTGAGATCGAAAAGGCCAAGCGCGAGTACGACTTGAACAAGGTCGCCGAGCTGCAGTACGGAAAGCTCACCGCGCTCGAGAAGGACTTGGCCGCCGCCGAAGCGCGCAGCGCGCCGAGCGGCGGCGCCGCCCGGCTGATCAAGGAAGAGGTCGACGAAGAGGACATCGCCGAGGTGGTCGCGCGCTGGACCGGTGTTCCGGTGTCGCGCCTGATGGAAGGCGAGGTCCAGAAGCTCGCCCATCTCGAGGAGCATCTGCACAAGCGGGTCATCGGGCAGGACGAGGCGGTGCAGGCGGTGGCCGACGCGGTGGTGCGCGCGCGCGCCGGGCTGAAGGATCCCAACCGCCCGATCGGCTCGTTCATCTTCCTGGGCCCGACCGGCGTCGGCAAGACCGAGCTGGCGCGCGCGCTGGCCGAGTTTCTGTTTGACGACGAGGCCGCGATGGTGCGGATCGACATGTCGGAGTACATGGAGAAGCACACGGTCTCGCGGCTAATCGGCGCGCCGCCGGGCTATGTCGGCTTCGAGGAGGGCGGCCAGTTGACCGAGGCCGTGCGCCGGCGGCCCTACGCGGTGATCCTGTTCGACGAGATCGAGAAGGCGCATCACGACGTCTTCAACGTGCTGTTGCAACTGCTCGATGACGGACGGCTGACCGACGGGCAGGGGCGCACGGTGGATTTCAAAAACGCCGTGGTGATCATGACGTCGAACATCGCCAGCCAGCTCATCCTCTCCTTCAAGGGCAAGGACTACGAGAAGATGAAGCAGGAGGCGCTGGACGTGCTGCGCCAGAGCTTCCGCCCCGAGTTCCTCAACCGGGTCGACGAGATCGTGGTGTTCCATCCGCTCACCCGCGACGAGCTGCGGCAGATCGTCGGCATCCAGATCGAACGGCTGCGCAAGCGGCTCGCGGAGCGCAAGGTCGAGCTCAAGCTCACCGGCAAGGCGACCGACTACTTCGCCGAGCATGGCTACGACCCGCTGTACGGGGCGCGGCCGCTCAAGCGGCTGGTGCAGCAGGAGCTCGAGACCGGGCTCGCGCGCAAGATCCTCGCCGGTGAAGTGCGCGACGGCTCGCAGGTCGTGGTCGATGCGGGGCCGCGCGGGCTGGCGTTCGAGGTGCAGGTCCCCGTCGCCAAGACCGCCGCCGCGTAACCCCGCGCGGCCGCGGCGGCGCTGAATCGTCACGGAAGGGGGACGCGACTGAGTCGCGTCCCCTTTTCCTTTGTGGCGTTGCGCGGCAAAGTTGCGCCACAACGGGTGCTTCAGACTCGTCGCCGTCGCTCAAAATAGTGCGACGGCCGCAGCACCGTGACGCCCGCGATTCGCTTTCCGTAAAGCGGTTCGAAATGTCTTGCGTCGCCGGTCAGCAGGTAGTCGGCCTTCCCGTGAATCGCGGCCAAAAGGATTGGCTGGTCTTTCGGATCGAGCCGAACTGTCGACGAGCTCAACATCCTCAAGCTTCCAAAGCCGACTCAGACCGGAACGCTCCAGCCAGGCAGCAGAATAAAGGACATTGGCGTCGAGGAAGACACGGTCCAAGGGGAAGTCAGCCGGGGCGTACCGCCCTACCCACGCCGCTTTGGGGGGCGACGGTGCTTGATCCGGCCTGGGTCGAGGCCCATCCGCTTCACCTCAGCGCGCGCCCGGCGATAGTCTTCGGCATCGACAGCATTATTTAGCAAAAATTCGGCCCGGCGTTCGGGAGTGTAGACCTCGACCGGCAGTACCGTTGCCGGACGGATCAGGATTCCGTCTTCACGCGGCTCGGCAACGACGAACGATCCCTCTTCTATGCCGAGGCGGCGGCGGAGTTTGGCCGGCAGCACCACTGTGCCGCGCCGACCGACCTTGCTGGCTAATGTTTCCATCCCTTTGGCAGAATAGCTGAAGGTCAGGATGTCAAGCAAATGACCGCCTAGTGTCGTGTAACGCAAATATGTTTAGCATCCGCGCGCCAGTTATGCCGGAAATAGGCGCGATTTCGCAAAGATTTAGGCAGTATCGCGACACCGGGGCCTATAATTATTTACGTTACACGACACTAGTGTCCCCGTCCCCCAAACAACTTTACTATTTTGCGTGGCTCATCGGCCATTTTACCCTGAAAAACTGAGACTCAGACTCCACGGCTTTAAGAAAGATATTTGCGGGACGCCACACTAGACCTTGTGACCGATGAGCGCGCTGCCGCCGGTGCCGGCGCGTGCAGGGATGGGCGCCATGCCCTTCGCGGCCTTACCGCGAGCGGCGCCATAGGACCGCCCGATCCGGAAGTGTCACCGCTGTATTGAACGAGCGAGTACACGCGCTTTGCAGGGGCGCAACCGGTGCGCCACAATCCGCGCGGTGCCAAGGCGCGGCGAATGTTTGCCACCTGCCAGGAGCGCCAAGAGCGCGTTGATCGCGCGCCGAGGAGAACCGGTGATGACCAAGCAGGACCGCACGGCCTGGATACTCGCCGGCGCGCTCTTCGTCTCGCTCTTCTTCATCTGGGGAGCGGGCTACGACTGCTTTCCGATTCTTCTGCCCTCGGTGCTCAAGCAATTTCATCTGAGCAAGGAGCAAATCGGATGGGTGCCGGCGGCGCAGGCGCTAGCGGCGCTGGTGTTTGGCCCGCTGATCGGCTGGCTGCTCGATCGGATTCGAGCGCAAATCGTGATGGGCACCGGGGCTCTGTTGACGGCGATCGGGATCGTGATGATGGCACAGGCCGGCTCTTTCCAAAGCGTGATAGCCGGGTCGGTCGTCACGGGTATCGGGCTGAGCGCGTCGACCATCCTGCCGGCCACGATGGTCATCGCGAACTGGTTCGGCGAGCGGCGCGGCACCGCGATGGGCGTCACGACGGCGGGGATGGAGTTGGGCGGGATGGTGATGGCGATAGTGGCGGGGTCGCTCGTGGTAGCCCACGGTTGGCGCTTCGCTTATGCGATGCTGGCGATTCCGCTGGTCGTGATCGTCGTGCCGGTGTGTCTGATTTTCGTGCGCACGCGTCCCGCGCAACCGGCCGATACTTCGAGCGCGGGAACCTCCGACCGCGCCCAGGTCTCATCGGCGCTGCCGGGCCTGGAAGTGGCCGAGGCGCTGCGTACGAGGGCGTTCTGGATGCTGGTGGTGCTCCAGTTCTGCTACACGTTCGCGGTCGGCGGCAGCTTCATCCATCTTGTGCAGTACCTCATCGGTATCGGTTACACGCAGGCGGCCGGCAAATGGGTGGTCGGCTTTTCGCTGGGCCTGGCGCTGATTGGCAAGCCTGCGATGGGAGCCCTGGGTGACCGGATCGGGGGCAAGAACGCGCTTGCTCTCTGTTTGTTGATCGGCGCCATGAATACCGCTTTCCTCCTGTTCGCGCGGCTGTTCTGGGTCCTGGTGGTCTTTACCTTTGTCAGTGGCATCACGACCGCGGCGCCGATCGCGCTGGGTCCGATGGTCCAGGTCGAGACGTTGGGGCTCAGGCGCTATGGCTCGATCGCGGGCCTTCTCGGCATCGCCTTTACCATGGGCGCGGCGCTGGGTCCGCCGATCGTCGGCCGGCTCGCCGACGTGACCCACAGCTATAGTGTGTCATTCGAGGTCTGCGCGATGGTCGGGCTGGTGGGCGCTGTCGCTTCATTTCTTTGCGTGGCGCCCGCGCGGGCGCGGGCCGGCGGACTGGTCCAGGCCAAGTAGAATCAGCACGCGCGCACACGTAGACAGACAGCCGCCGCAGCCTACTGGTCTCACACCAGGCTTGTGCCGGGGATTGGCCAACGGCGCGGGCGGCGGTAGACTGGCTAGCTGGACTTAATTGTTCGGATGCGCGAGATTAGCTCGAAATCCCGGTAAATCGGGCAAACAGAGGCAGTGGGCGGGCCCTGCGCCCACCCGTAAGGAACCGCAAGCCATGTGTGAATCGATTTTCGGAACCACTTTCAAGCGCGTCAGCGCGGCACTGGCCGCGCTGCTGTTGGTCGCCATGGTCGTGCCGTCGATGGCGGCGGCCAAGACCGTCGAAGTCAAAATGTCGGACACGCCGCCCAAGTTCATTCCTTTGACGGTCACGATCCAGAAGGGCGACACGGTGGAATGGATCAACAACGCGGCCTCGCTTCATTCGGTAACCACCGACTCGGCATCGGCACAGAACCCCACGGATGTTTCGTCGCCCAAGGGCGTGAAGCCCTTCGACTCGGGCTTCATGGCGCCGGGGGCCAAGTGGAGCTATACGTTCACCGTGCCGGGGACTTACAAGTACCTCTGCCTGCCGCACGAGAAGGAGGGCATGACCGGCGTCGTGGTGGTCAAGTAAACAGCGCGAAATTGTGACCGCAGGCGTTGCCGGACGTGGGCGGTTAAGCTAATGTGCCGTCGCGAAAAGGAGTTGAGTGTGATCGTGCCGAGCAAATGTGTCCGCGCTGCCCGCAGCTCGCGGCGGGTGGTGCGCGTTTCGCAGCCCGCCAAACTGTTAGCAGTGGTGGCCGGGATGGCGGCGTTCGTCGTAACAGGGGCGGGCGCGGCGTGGTGCTTCCCGTGGAGTATCGATATGTACCGCGGTCCAGCGATCCAGCCGCTGGAGGTTTCGCCGCGCGTGATGCCGGAAGGGACCCTGCCGGTCGACACCGGGTCGCCGCCACAGAGCCTCGAGCAGGCGACGGTCAAGGCGCATAACCCGCTCAAGCCGACGCCGGAAAATCTCGCTCACGGCAAGGAGATGTTCGACAATGATTGCGCTCCGTGCCATGGCGAGAACGCCGACGGCAACGGCCCGGTGGCTCATCTGCAGCGTGCTCACGGCATCCAGCCGAAGAATCTCGTGACGGGAGTGACCAAGAACCTGCCCGACGGCTATATCTACGGGTACATCCGCGACGGTGGGTTCCATATGCCCGCTTACGCGGACGCGATGGATTCCGACGAGCGCTGGGACGTGGTGATGTACCTGCGCCAGCTCGAGGCGCAAGCGTCGAAGGCGGCGCCCAAAACCGCCTCGAAGTAAGCCGTGTAGCGCTGCGCGCGCAAAGCGCGCGCAGCCTCTTCCGTGGGCTCGCCCGAGCCTGTCTAATTGATCCGCCGAGTTGCGCTCGCAGGAGGGATGCGGCGCCGAGGGTAGGGGCGCATCCCGCCTGTTCGGAGCGCGCTGATGTCAGCAACCTCGCGATGGAAGGGAGCCGGGAAAATGCGGATTCAGGCGAGCAAGAGGGCCGCTGCCGCCTTTATGGCGTGCACGGCGCTGACGATACTCCTTCCCACGACGGCGCCCGCCGCGCCAGCTAACCAGGCGCTGGACATCACGCAGCTTGTCCAAGTTGCGATGGAGGTCAATCCGCAGGTGCGTGCAGCGCGCGCACGATGGGAGGCGGCGGAGCATTCCATCAAGCAGAACTACGTCCCGAACGATCCGACTTTCACCTACGCCAACATCGACAGCCCCACCAACGGGTTCTCCCAGGCGGCCGCCCATAGCATCATCGTCAGCGAGTCCTTCCAGTTTCCCGGCAAGGCGCTGCTTCAGGCGGACCAAGCCAAGCGGGCCGCCGGCATCGCGCGCCTGCAATACCAAGCGACCGTCCGCGACATCCGCGCCGCGGTCGAGACCAGCTACTACCAGGTGCTGCTCGATTCCGCGCTGGCCGCGGTCAACGCGCAGAACATCGACAACCTCGCGCAGGTGCTCAAGGTCACGCAGGTCGCCTACGCCGCCAGCCAGGTCACCCAGACCGACTTCATCTCGGCCGAGTTCGACCTCGCCACGGCGCGCCAGCAGCAACAACAGTACCGGGTGAACGAGGAAAACGATCGCACTGCGCTCAACCAATTACTCTACCGGCAACCCGACGCGCCGCTCGCGATTGACGAGACGCTCAGCCTCAAGCGCCTCGCCGTGGCGCTCGATACGCTGGTGAGCCGGGCCGTCGCCGCGCGCCAGGAGATCCTCGGGGCCGCCCTGGCCGAGCGCAACAGCGAGACCGGCCTTAGGCTGGCGCGCCTGGAATATGCGCCCGACTACAACGTCAGCTATGTCTTCGACAACTACCTCATCCCGAGCGCCGGGCCGACGCCCAACGCGTTGCAGGATCACGGCTGGGCGTTCGGCTTCAACCTGCCGGTGTTCTTTTGGATCAAGCAAAAAGAGGATGTCCGGCGTGCCCGCTCCGACCTCGAAGCGGCGCGCGACGACCTCGGTTCTATCCGCAGCCAGACCGCAGCCAGTGTGACCACGCTCTTCCGCAACGCCCAGCTCGCCTATGACACGGCCGTGCTGTATCGCGACACCCTGGTGCCGCTGGCGCGTCAGGACTTCAAGGTCGCGCTGGTGGCCTACGAGTCGGGCAAGATCGACTTCGTGACACTGGCGGGCGCTCTGCAACGCAGTTACCATGCTCGCGTAAGCTATCTACAGGCCGCCAATCAGTTGATGGCTAATCGGGTAGCGCTCGAGCAGGCGGTCGGCGAGCCACTGGGTGAATGATGAGGCTTTGGCAGGCCGCGATGTTGCTATGCGCGCTCGTGCCGCTGGCGCCGCTGTGCGGATGCGAGAGCTCGTCGCCCGGCCGTGCCGCGGTCGGCACGCCGCCGCCGCCGATTCCGCAAATCATCCACCAGAGCAACGGCCAGGCGCTGCTCCGGCTGGACCCCTCGCGCTTACCGGGCGCGACGCTCGGTGAAGTGCGCGAGGTTGAGCTGCCCGCGATCCTCGAGGCCAACGGCCAGGTAACCTTCGATGACCGCCGCGTCTCGAGCATCGTCTCGCGCGTCGCCGGACGGATCGAACAGGTGCGCGCGTCGCAATGGGACAACGTGCGCCGCGGCGAGCCGATTGTGGCCCTTTACAGCCCCGATTTCATGACCGCCGAGGCCGAATACCTGCAGGCCAAACAGACCGCGCATCTGAGCGGCGCGCCCGGGATTGGCGGGATGGCTGGGCTTGCCGCCGCGATGGAGGATGCGGCCGCGCGCAAGCTGGAACTGCTCGGGATGGATCGGAA
>JAKAVN010000142.1 GCA_021827495.1 Deltaproteobacteria bacterium
GCTCAAGCGCCTCCATCCGGGCCGCGGCATCGTCGTGCTCAGCGCCCACTTCGGCAACTTTGAGTTGATGGCGGCGGCCCACGCGATGCACGGCCATCAGATCACTCTCGTGCAGCACACGCAGCGCTTCCTGGCCGGCGACGCGCTGATGACCTGGGTGCGTGAGCGCGCCGGGATCGTTGTCGTGCGCAAGCATTCGGCCGTGCGCGCGGTGCTCAAGGCGCTGGGCGATGGCCAACTGGTCGGCATCGCGTTCGATCAGAATGCCAAGCGCGGCGAGGCGATCTTCATCCCGTTCTTCGGCGAACCGGCGGCGACTTCGCGCACGCTCGCGCGGCTGGTGCGGAAGTCGCAGGCGGCGGTCGTTCCGGTTTTCATGGTGCGCGCGCCCGGCAACCGCAGTCATCGCAGCGTCATCCAGGACCGCATCCCGCTCCAGGAGAGCGCCGATGGCGAAGCCGATATCGAAGAGAACACCCGGCGCTTCGTGCGCGCGGTCGAGGACATGGTACGGCGTTATCCCGAGCAGTTCCTGTGGACGCATCGGCGCTACCGCACGCGGCCGCGCGGGATGCCGCCGCTGTACCAGGAAGGCCGGCGCCATCGCGATTCCCGCCCCAAGGCGGTGCAATAGCCGCGCCGCTTAATGAACGACGCATCAGGCCACTCGATCTCGTTTGCAGCGCCAGGTCGAGTACGCCGGGCGATCAGGGCTAGCGTGAACCCGTGCGCCAACAGAAAAGCGACCAGCTTGCCCCAGTAATGGCCCGTCGTCTCCACACCCGGAGGGAAAGCTTCCCTTAGAGCGCCCGAAGAACTGACCGTCAGCGTTGAGGCTCGCGCAGCCGCTCATACGTGATCTTTCCGGTCACGCAAACCGCAAGCCAGCATCCGCCCAGCGCGAACCCTGCGATCGATGCGCTCAGGAGAGAGCCTCGGTACAGGGTGCCCAATCCGACCAACATTACAAAATAGAAGGCGACAACGGCCGCGAGCGTTTTTATTCGCCAGCTACTCGAGTGCGTGGCTAGCGCGTAGCCGGCGATCCCGTAAGCCGCGGTTACCGCCGTGAGGGTAACGCTGGGGAAGCCCTGGAAGCCGTGAACCAAATTCGACGGCGCCACCGCTGGTGAATACCCGGAGAACAGCCGTAGCAACGCATAGCCCAGCGCATATGCACCACCGAGGGTGAGCGCCGCGGTCATCGTAAGGGGGACATCGCCGATCCAGGCCGCGGCGATCGCCGCGAAAGCGGCAACCGAAACCAGCCACCACGAATTGCCAAGCAATGCCGGCACGATCATGAAAGCGTCGAGACCGGCGGTGCGGTGATTTGCGATAACCGAGGCGACCATCCGGTCGACGTGAACCAGCGGATCCTGCGCGAAAATATCCTGCGTGACACCGCCGAACAGCCACGCCATCGCACCGACCGCCAGCAGACCGACCGTAAAGTGCAGGCCGAGGTAGCCGCTGGGCGAGAGGCGGGCGCGAACGAACTCCACAAAGGGCGCGAGATCGATGCCGTAGCGCCGGGCTATGCGCTGCCAGGCCGCGGTGATTTCATCCTGCCGCGCGACCGCCCAGCGCCAGAGCGCGGCCATCGCGATAGTGAGCGTAAACATGATGAGCATTCCCGCGCCGAGCGACCACATCCAGGTCTCGACCATCCGCCAGTTGGCGCCCAGGAGAAATCCCAGACCGACGAGCGCACCGCCCCATAGCACGCCCGAGACGACAGCCATCGGCACGAAGCGCCGCGCCGGCATCTCGGACAGACCAGCCGCGAACGGAGCGAAGGCGCGGCCCACCGCGACGAAGCGCGCGGCCAGCACCGTCGCATTGCCCCAGCGCTCGAAATAATACTCGAGTCGCTGACGATGCCGTTCATACTGGCGCCGCGCGAACGACCACCGCGCCAGCACGGCCTCGCCGCGATAGCGTCCGAGGGCGTAGCCACCGAGATCGCCTGCGATTGCGCCGACGGCGACGATCGCGAATGCGAGCGATGGGGAAAATGCGCCGGCCGCGGACATCGCGCCGGCGATCAACGCCGCCATTTCGCCCGGAAACAGAAGACCAAGGAAGGCTGAGGACTCCAGCATAATCACGAGAAAGATCGCCACCAACGCCCAAATCCCGGCGTGCGCGAGCAAGGCCTCAAGCGTGGCGATCATCGAGTTGATCTGAAGTTCCCGTAGCGCAAGGCCAAAGTCGGAAGCACCAGCAGGTTGAGCGCGGTTGAGGTGACGAGCCCGCCCAGAATGATAATCGCCATCGGGCCTTCGATCTCGCGGCCCGGCGCGCCGCTGCCGAGCGCGAGGGGCAACAGTCCGAGCGCGGTCACGATCGCGGTCATCAGAATCGGCACCAGGCGCTCCGCCGCGCCGCGCAACGCCGCCGCCGGCCCCCACGCCACGCCCTCGGCCGAGACCAGATGCTCGAAGTGCGAGATCATCATGATCGAATTGCGCATCGTGATACCGAACAGCGTGACGAACCCAACCAGCGATCCCAGCGAAAGAAATCCGCCGGTGACGAGCGCGGCGAGCACCCCGCCAACGAACGCGAAGGGAACATTCACCAGCACCAGCATCAGATTCCTGACATTGCCGAACGCGATAAAGAGCAGGCACACGATCACGACGGCGGCGATCAGGGAGTTCACCAGAATCTCATGTTCGGATTGCGCGCGGGCCTCGGCCGCGCCGCTAAACTCGATATAGGTGCCACTGGCGAGCGTGACCCGCTGGCGTATTTCGTGCTCGGCGGCTGCAACAAAGGATGTGAGATCGCCGCCTTGGACATTGCACGTCACAACCTGAACGCGGCGCGCGCCGTCGTGCAGTATCGCGTAACGTCCCGGTGCGAAAGCCACCGAAGCCAGCTCGCCAAGCGGCATGAGCTGGCCTTCGGCGTTGCGCAGCATCAGGTCTTTGACGCCATCCGGACGGCGCCGGACGCCGGGCGCCAGGATAACGGCGACATCGAAGAACCGGTTGCCATCGTAAACCTGGGCAACGTCGGAACCCTGGTAAGCGGTCCGGATCGCATCGAGAACGTCCAACGGCCGGAAGCCGAATTGCATCAGCTTGGCCGGCTCGAGCCGCACGGCCAGCTGCGGCATCCCGCCGGGCGACTGCACGCGCACGCCGGTGGCGCCTCGAATCCGCGACAGCGCCGCGGCGATCTGGCTCGCCGCGCGATCGAGCGTGTCGAGGTCGCTGCCGAAAATTTTCACCACCACGTCCGCCTGCTCGCCCGAAAGGGTCTCCTGGATTCGTTCGGTGAGGAAAGAGTTCATCGAGAAGCCATAGCCGGGGAAGCTTGCCAGGGTGTGCTTGAGATCGTTCTCGATATGGTCGACGCCTTCGCCGGTGAGCGGCTTCAATCTCACGTCGAACTCGCTCTCGTGCGGTCCGAGCGTGTCCTCGCCCAGTTCCGCGCGGCCCACTCTTTGGGCGGCGCTCTCGACGTAAGGATTGTGCAGCAGGGCCCGCGTCACTTGCGCTCCCGTGCGCATCGACTCCCCAAGCGAGGTTCCCGGCACCGCGACCATGTGCAGCACGAAGCTGCGTTCCTGCAGCGCGGGCAGAAAACTTCCGCCGAAGAATGGCAAGGCGCCGATGGCGAGCAGGCACAGCATGGCCGCGCCGCCAATCACCAGGTCGGGATTCTCAAACGCCCGCTCGAGCATCCGCCGATGCGCCGCCTTCAAGCGGCGCACGAAGGCGGTTTCGGGCGCGGCGTTGGCGTGCGGCAGCATCATCAGACACAGCGCCGGCGTGACCGTCAGCGCGACTCCCAGCGACGCCATGATCGCCAGGATGTAGGCCCATCCGAGCGGTGCGAAGATGCGCCCCTGCACCCCCGACATCGTCAGCACGGGCAGAAAGACCAGCGCCACGATGAAGGTCGCATAGACGACCGCGCTGCGCACTTCGAGCGAGGCTTGCAAAATGACTTCCAGCGCGCCGCGCGGATTTCCAAGCGAGCGATTTTCGTTGAGACGGCGGAAGACATTCTCAACATCGATTATCGCGTCGTCGACCACCTCGCCGATCGCAATTGCGAGTCCGCCGAGCGTCAGCGTGTTGAGGGTCACGCCGAGGCGCTGCAGGACGATGATCGCAATTAGCAGCGAGAGCGGAATCGCGGTTAGGGAAATAAAAGCGGTGCGGAGATTGTACAGAAAGAGCGCGAGGACGATCGCCACCAGCAGGCCGCCGAGCAGCAGGGAAAAGCGCACGTTGCTAATCGTGGTTTCGACGAAACTCGCCGCGCGAAACAGGGCGGGATAGACGGCCATACCCTCACTTCTGAACACCGGGGCAAGGTCACTCAGCGCCCGATCAACGCCCTGCGTGACTTCGAGCGCGTTCGCGCCGTATTGGATCGAGACCTGGACGATCACGCCGGGCTTGCCCATGATCAAGGCCCCGCTGATCGGCGGGGCGGGCGCCCATCGCACACTTGCCACGTCGCTCAGCCGAACGCTCGCTCCATCCTGATGCGCGATTACGGAGCCGCCCAACTGGTCCGGTGTGATCGACTGGCCCTCGCTATGAATCACGATGCGCTGGTTCGCGGTGTCGATGAAACCCGCGCCGCGGACGCCAGTCGAGGCGCGGGCGGCAGCCAGGACCTCGGTGATTCCCAGCCGGTATTCGAGCATTCGCGCCGGCTTGACCTGTACCTGGAGTTCGCGCTCGTCACCCCCATAGATCGAGATGTGCGCGACTCCCGGCACGGCGAGCAGGCGCGGCTGGAGCGTCCAGTCGGCGAAGGTACGAAGCTGCATCAGCGAGCGTGTCGCGGAGGTCAGGCCGATGTCCATGATCACGGCGGTTGCGGAAGTGAGCGGCGCCATCGTGGGCGCGGCCACGCCCTGCGGCATCTGGCTCATGATTTCCAGGAGATGCTCGCCCACCATCTGCCGCCCCCGGTAAATGTCGGTCCCGCCCTGGAAGATTACAGTCACCACCGAAAGGCCCTGAATCGACTGCGAACGGATCGATTGCAGGCCGACCGTGCCGACCAGCGCGTTTTCGATTCGCTGCGTGACCAGAGTTTCGACCTGCTCCGGCGAGAACCCCGGCGCCTCGGTCTGAATCGCCACCTGCGGCGGCGCAAACTCAGGAAACACCCCCAGCTTCGCATACTCGGTCACGTAGAGGCCGTAGAGCACGATCACACAGGCGAGCGCGACTACGACGCCGCGGAAGCGCAATGAGAATTCGACGATCGCTTTGAGCATCGAAGAGGTCCGCGTGTCCGCGCTAGTCCTCGACCTGGATCTGCGATTTGAATTCTTCGGAGAGCAGCGCCTGGGCCCCGGTGACCACGACGCGATCGCCCGCGGCAAAATTGCCGCTCACGAACCATCCCGCCGCAACCGGATCGCGCATCGGGATCTTACGCCGCTCGAACTTGGCCGGCGCGGTTTGCACGTAAGCCCAGGAGGCATCTCCCGTTCGGACCACTGCGGCGCTCGGCACCACGACGCCGCGCTCCGCGGCGGCAGAAGATTCCAGGCGCGCGGTAACCGCCGCTCCGGGAGGAAGCGGAAAACCCCGCGCCTCGACGCGCAGCATGAAGCCCTGGCCTTGAAGCCTCGGATTGACGGTGGGCGCGTACCAGATCGATTGCGCGGCCAGCGGACGGGCGTAACCCAATATCGTGGTCTTTCCTCGCGCGGGCTCACTTGCGAACGACTTGCCCGGTGGAACCGCTACTCGAATTATCGCCGCGGTGCGCTTGATCAAGGCATCGACAAGTTCCGCGCGTGCGGCGGGCGCCAGCGCCGCGACTGTGCCGCCCCATTCGTTCGCCAGACGCTGGCCGAGCAAATTGAACTGCGCCTGGCCGGATTGGAATGTGGCCTGCGCGGTTTGCAGGTCCTTGAGCGAGACATTCTGTTTCTCGGCATGCAGCAGCTTGGCGCGCGCGTATTCCGCCCGTGACGCGTCGAGCGTGGCTCGGGCCGCGGCCAATTGGGCATCGAGCGCCGCCAGCGGAGCGGGATCGAGAATGACACCATAGGCCGTCACTTCACGCACGCGCGTAACGGGCGCGAGCACCTCGGTCTTGAGACCGCCGCGCGCCTGCTGCGCGCGGCTGAGGGTGACAATCACGTCACCGTTTGGGCTGTGCGACAGATTGGGCGTGGCCGCCGTGACCTGATCTTCCTCATCGCCCGCATCGTGGTCACCCGTACCGAACAGCCACACCAGCCCGACGATCACCGCGAGCATCACGACCGCCAGCGCGATCAGTCGAGCGCGATTAGTGTTCACTCGGGTTCACCTCACTGTCGGCAGGTGGCGGAAAGGTGAACGAACCGGCGTGGTCGCGGTCGAGCGGCCGTTGCATCGAATCCTCCAGCGTGCCGAGCGCGTTCTGCGCGCCGGTCACCGCCCGCAGCAGCGTCTGTTGCGCCGTTAAATCCTGCAGCCGGATTGCCGCCAGCGTGATAGCGTCGCTTTCGCCGGCAGCGGCGGCGCGCGCGGCTTGCGCGTAGCGCCGCCGCTGATAGTTCGCGGCGCTCCGTGCGGCGTCGAGGGCGGCCAGCGCCCCCCGATAGTTGATGAGGGCGGTGCGCGCCTCAGCGATAATCCCGGCCTGCAGCGCCAGGAATTGCGCGGCGATTTCTTTGCGCCGCGCCTGCGCCACCGCGATCGGCCCCTGGTTCTGATTGAAAATGGGCAGCGCCAGCGACGGTCCCAGCTCGAAAATATTCTCCCCGCCTTCCCACGAATAACCGCCGGCCAGATGGAGGTCGGGATATTGCTTCGCGATTTCGAGCTTGAGCGCCTCGTCGGATGCGGCGTATTGCGCCAGTGCGCGGCGCAGATCGATTCGGTTGAGCAACGCCAGGCGCTGAACCATTGCCGGCGTGAGGGAGTGCTCGTCCGGCGGACTGGCAAGCGCGGTCCACACGAGCTTCGCGCCAGCGAACGCCTCCACCGGCAGCCCGATCGCCGCCGCCAGTGCGTGGCGATCGGCAGGCACCCGCGCTTGCGCCTCGGCCCCCCTGACCCGCGCATTTTGGAGACTGCTCAGCGTCAGGTCGAGGTTTGGTTGCGCTACCTCGCCGGCCTTGACTCGCGCAGCGACCAGAGCCGAAGTCAGTGCCAGCGCGTCCTGCTCTTGCGCCGCCAGCCCGCTGCGCCGCGCATCAAGCAGATAGTGCAGCAGCGCTGCGCGAATCCGGCTTCGAACCGTCCACGCGGTTTCACCGGCGGCCAGCCGCGCGGCATCGGCCAATCGCTCCGCCTGAGCGATTCGGTAGCCGCGCTTGCCAGCGGTTTCGATCGGCAGGTCAAGCGAGAAAGTTCCGATCGCCCACGGCGCGAAGCTCGGGCTGCTGCGCAGGTCGTATTGGGGCCCGAGTCCAACCACCGGATTCGGCCTTGCCCCGGCCGTCACGATCTCGGCGTCGGCGGTTCGAACTTGCGCCCCAGCCACCGCCATGTCGGGACTGAAGTAGAAGCCCGCAAGGGTAAGCGTCTCGAGATTCCAATCCGGCGGCGGACATGCGGACGGCTTCGCTGCGGCATTGGTCTTGAGGTAAGCGCACAGCCCCAGGTTCGCGAGAGCACGGCTCTCGAATTGCCGCGCGACCTCGGCGGGATTGAGCGGCTCAGGCTGATAAGTGGCGCAGCCGCAGAATACGCACGCCATCAGCGCGGCGAATCCCGCTATGGTCTGACGATGCATTGCACGCGCGCGCTTACGAAATCGCTCTTCCGTGCAGACGTGAAGAAGTGTCCGCGCCCCAACTCACGCCGCGATCCGGAGCAGTGTCCGGACCACGATTTCTCCGAACTCCGAACCAAGCATAACCGCTATCAGGAGAACCGGCGCCAGAATCCAAGGCTGTGGCCACCACGCCCGGATTTCCTCCGCCTGATCCGCGAGCGGGGTAAGCAGGCAGGCGAGCCGCTGCTTGAGGACCGACTCTTGCCCGATGAGCGCCGCAACCGGCGACATAACCGCGTGCTGGCGCAGCCGCGCCGCGGCCAGAATCGCCGCGGCCAAGTCAGAACCATCAGCGCCCGCCGCCCGCGCATCCTCATCGCGCGCCAGTTCCAAGGCGACAATCCATGCGCGAAATCGCTCCCGCGCCTGCGGCCATGGCCATTGCAGGTCCGTCACCAGCTGCGCCAGCCAGATGCGCAACGGATCGCGATGCCGCGCGTGCGCGCGCTCATGTTCAAGCGCGGCCTCGAGCGCACGATCATCCAGCGCTTTGGCCAAATGCGGAGAAAACATAATCCACGGTTTGAGCAGGCCCACGGTCGCCGTGCCCGGATCGCCATCATCCCGAAACAGCGACCATCCTGCCCGAATCGCGGCTCTCGTGAAGAGCAGCAGGAAAGGAACGCTCAATAGCAGAACCGCCGCCGGCACTCGCTCAGGAACCGGGTCCGGCTCGACCAGCGCCCACCCACATAGCCATGCCGCAACGATTAGCGCCGGCATGAACGTCCACCAAATCCGCCGCCACATGAGACGCTCCAGGCAGCCGGCGCTGCCTTGGCTGGTTTGTCCGGCGGGCCACCAGCCGCACGCGAGTAGGGTGCTTCCACCGAGCAGGGCAATCAGGACGGTCAGAAAGCATTCACGCTCCATGTTTTGACCTCCGTGCGCCGGGATAAACCGGCGAAGTGTAGCGAATGAAAGAGTCGTACGTGGAAGGAGTAGCGACCCACGACGGCCCCGAGTCATGCGCAGCTTTCCGCAAGGCAAGC